>JANYDD010000040.1 GCA_025359945.1 Bdellovibrio sp.
TTTTGTTTTTCATTTAAAAATTCAAACAAAAAACGACCGGATTTTGAAGTCTCACCGCTTCATCCCGGTCGTTTCAAACATAACAAATCAAAATGCTTTCTGCTGGAATCAACGATTTTTGACTTTTTCCGGGCCGACTAGAATAAAGGACTTTTTTTCTGACCCCGGGTTTTCCCAAACGCGCTATTGGGTGCCCTTGACCAGCTCGACAATCTTAGAAGTCATCGTGCCGATTTTAATTTTAGATTCAATTTTCAAAATAAACTTACGATCGTCATCAGAAAGCCACATGTAAATATCACCAACAGGTTTGTACTGCCCTTTAATCTCGATTTCGGGCTTAATCACGATGGTATCAAACTCACCAACGTCAGTTTTTAATTTTTCTTTGCGCAAGACTTTTGCTTTAAAAATTAAATTCTCATTATCATTGGCCACTCGAAAAGCGACTTCTTTTCCGACTTCGTACTGAAAAAAGCGAAGGTAAAACGCACTTGAATAAACATTCTGACTAAATTCCGGAATATCCCATTCGACCTTGCGATAATTTTCGCCTTCTTTTTCGGTGACTTTTTTATCCCAGAAAGTCGCTTTCTTTTTTTCAAAATCAAACAGGGATTGAGCCTCACGCAACTGCCCGGTCTCGCGCACAGTCAGTTTAAAAACGTGCGGAAACAACTGATCAAAATCAATCCACGTAAGGACAAAGTCATCGACAGAGTAAAATGTAGAAAAAACTCCGTTCGTTTTAATGGAAATTTTTACTTGATAAGATTTGCGCCCATTCACCACCGCAAATGGATCTACAGAAAGCTCCATTGAACCTGCATTAAACGTCGAAAAACTGACATCATGGACCACTTTTTCACCCACGCGTAAAGGATCATTGATCGGCCGACGACCGATAAAACCGTCGCTAGGTTCAAGCTCGGGTTGACGGGCAGGTGGCTTTTCCTCGATTTTTTCCTTTACCGCGGGTGCCGTTTTTATTTTCTTTTTAGATTTTTCTTTTTTTGACGAAGCAGCAGTTAGCAATTTTGGCGCGGGGGCTTCCGCGGTAATCACGGGCACTTCGATAGGGCTGGGATTGGTTAACGGACTGGGCACGATCACCACAGCCTGTTCAAATTCGCGATTTTTTTTTAATTCATCCACTTTCTCGTACTTCAACACTTTGCTGGCACAGGCAGCCAACAGACAAACCAAAGTACAAAGAAAGACTCGAAAACAAGTCATCACTTAAAAGGTCTCAGACTAAAATCGCAAAGGCAAGAAAATGACCTACCAAAACTCTTTCCAGCGACGATGAACCCACATCCATTGATCCGGATGCTGAAGAACAATTTGTTCCAAAACGTCATTGTATTTCTGAGTCAGAAAAATAATCTTTTCTTCTCTTGACGGCAAATGATCAGCTAACTGCGGGTCAATCCCGGAACCAAATTCGATATGAAATTTTTCTTCAAGGTCGTAGTAATCAAAAACAGGAAGCACCGGAATCCCAGTTTTAATCGAAAACAACGCCAAACCGTAGGCCGTACCCGCGGTGCGACCGAAAAACTTTACCGCTACTCCGAAAGGAGGACCCATCTGCTGGTCAATCACAAAGCAGACGGATTGATTTTTTTTAAGCGCGCCTAAAATCTCGAAAGAAGTTCTAGAGCCGTGAGCTTCGATAAATTTTAAGTTGGGATGCGATCGAAACGAAAACCATAACTTATTCATTGCGCCGGATTTAAATTTCTTGGTGATTAAATTCATCGAATATCCCAGCTCGCTAAGGGAATTGACCGCTTGATCGCCGTCACCAATATGAAGACTTAAGATCAACGCGCCTTTTCGATGCGACAGCTGTTCCTTTAAGCGATCTAGGTGGGCCAACGAAAAATTTCGCTCAATAAATTTTTTATTATGTCTGGGCAAAGATAAGAGCGTTAAAATATTTTTCGCTAAAATATAAAGACTCTTTTTGGCGATCGCCACCCGCTCGAGTCTAGTTTTAAGCGGAAAAACGATACACAAATTTTGATAAATCACCATCCGCCGAAACTTAAAAACATCCCACCACAGATAGGCCAAAAATTTAGCCATTGCTTTTTTGATCTGTCGAGGCAGCCAAAAAACAAACTGGGAGACCAACCACCTAAACATATTTCTATTTTCCAAGATTCAAACAAGTCAGCAAACTTTTTTCAAGATCTTCATCCGACATTGATAGCACAAACGCAGAATCCAGAACTCTTAAATTCTGATCCCTTAAAGTGTGACCCAGCTTCACGGCATCTTTTGTTGTGGTCAAAACCAGATCCGCATCCAATTCATTTTTCTTTTTCAAGATATTTTCTATATCTACGGCAGTGTAATCATGATGATCCGGAAAAGGCATAAAGCCCAAAAGCTGAACCAAAGATTCATTGATGATGGCCTGCCGAAAACTTTGAGGGTTTCCAATTCCGGCAAACGCAATTGCTTTTTTTTCTGAGTCTTCGAAATCTAAGCCATTCAGGATCAAGCGCGCTTCAGAAAAAGGAACATCACCTAAATTTTCCGTCAACAAACCCCGCAAATGATCCAGCCACAATTCATCACAAAGGTTTGTTTTGGTTAAAAAAATCAAATCAGCCCGTGATTTTGACGCCCATCGATCGCGCGCCTTTCCCATCGGAAAAAGTTGAAAGTCATTCAATTCCGCTGTGGCATCGATCAACAAAATATTTAAATCGCGACCCAAACTGCGGTGCTGAAAACCATCATCAACAACTAAAAGATCAAATTTTTCACGTCCCGATAAAAAGTAAGCGGTCTCAAATTTAAAAGGCCCTACGTATATCGGAACTTGGGGGTAAGTTCTGGCTAACATCACGGCTTCATCGCCGTATTCCTGTAGCGCCAGTCGAATTTTAGACTCTTCGACAGTAACCCTCTGCGGTTTTTTAATTCTACCGCGATACCCGCGCATCAAAACGCAAACAGAAAGCCCTTTTTGTTGATAGTATTCAACCAGATACTTTACGAACGGGGTTTTCCCCGTTCCGCCAAAAGTTAAATTACCAACGCTGACGACTTTTTGCGGCAAGTGAAACGAATCAAAAAGGCCCACGTCAAAAAGATAATTTCTAAGATCTACGACCCAACCATGGACGGCAGCTACAAAAAATTTAAGAGGATTTTTAATTCGTCCTTGAATTTCTTTTGGACTCATTGCAAAAACTCCTTCAAGCTTTCGACAACTCGCTTGGTCGCCCCTGTGTCGCCCAATTTTTGACGGATCAAACTTAATTCTTCGACCGTCTTTGCTCGATACTGGGGATCATCTAAATATCGGCGCATCAGACTAAATAAAGTTTTGGCGTTGGCGTGTCTTTGCCAGCGCTCGGGAACAATTTCTTTATTGGCGATCAAATTCACCAGGCCAAAGAATTTAACTTTAACCAACAGTTTTGCCATCAGGCCGGTCATAAAACTCATCCTGTACATAATCACCATCGGACGTTCCAGTAAGGCCACTTGCAAAGTTGCCGTTCCTGACGCCACTAAAACTAACTCCGACATCTGAATCATTTTTAATGGGTCTTCTTTAATCATCTGCACCGGAAAACGAATTTCATCCAAATAGGGCACAAGTTCTTCACGACTGACTGTGGGTGCGACCATGATTAAAATTTTCAAGCCTGGGTAATTCAGATACATTTGTCTGGCCACTTCAAGTTGTATCGCAAAATGTTTTTTAATTTCCAGTCGACGACTTCCGGGCATCAGCCCTAAGACAATCTCTTGATCGGCTATCCCTGTTCGCCGGCGCCGCTCTAAACGGGCTTGCTCTTGCCACAAGCTGGGATCCAGATCATCCAAAACCGGATGGCCCACAAAATCCACTCGCACGCCTTTGTTTTGATAGAAGGGAACTTCAAAGGGAAACAGCACCAAAACTTTTTTGCAAAAACGCTTGATGGTTTGAACGCGGCCCTGGCGCCAAGCCCAAACTTGCGGGGACACATAATAGACCACGTTTAAATTTAATGGAAAAAGCTTTCGAGAAAGATACAAATTAAATTCAGGGTAATCCATCACGATCACCAGATCGGGTCTGCGTTCTTTGGCGGCCCGAACTAAATTATTGAAGACGGCTTTAAGCTTTCCAAAGTGTTCGATAATTTCCGAGGCCCCGACAACAGCCATTTCTTCTGATTTTCCGATGCGTTCAAAACCATAGTCTTCCATGTCTTGATTGCCGACACCAAAAGCTTGGATAGGGATATTTTGCTTTTTCCATTCTTGCAAAAGCTTAAGTGCAAAGTGGCTACTAGAAGCTTCGGCTGCGACAATCATCACTTTTTTTGCCATCTTGTCGCTCCTTCAAGTTTCTAGATGTGTTTTAGCCTTCCAGCGCGTTTCGAATTTTGGCCACCCACTGTAAGGCTTGAACGGCGTTCTCGCCAGTAATTCTTGCAGCCGAAGCTCCCAAGACGGCGTCGAAAAAATTTTCGGTCTCGGCCAAAAGATGATCTCGCCGACCGAAATCTTCTTTCAAAATTTCGCTGTTGTCTTTACGAATGACTTCTTGCAAACCCGTCTGAAAATGAATTCGTTTGTGCATTTGGTTTTCATATGCCCAAAGTTCACGCTGCATTTGCGCCGAAACTCGAGAGGTTGAAATTAACACTTGCGGCCCGTCTTTGACTTTTAAAAAAGCCTGAACCCAGTCCCACTTTGATGTTTTAACTTTCCCACCAACGCAAGAAAGAAGCTCGATGGGTTGATGGGGATACAGGCTTAAAAGCAAATCGATATCATGCACACTTAAATCTAAAACAACATCAACATCTAAACCGCGATTTAAAAAAGGCGCGTGCCGATAGAACTGCAGACTTTGTGGACGATTTATTTTTTTTTGATAGTTTTCAAAAGCAAAACTAAATCTCTCGCTGTGACCTACCATCAAAGTCACTTTATTTTTTTTGGCAAGGTTTACAAGTTCTTCCCCTTGGGCCCATTCCATCGCCAGGGGCTTTTCAATCAAGCTATGAATTTTGTTTTGCAACAGGCTTTGACTAAGCTCGAAGTGGGACGCCGTCGTGGTCGCCAAAGTCACAATCTGCACTTGATTTAAAACTTCCTGAAAAGTTTTAAACACGGGAACACCAAGCTCATCGGCTACTTTTTTGGCTTGCGCTGGGTCCACATCAAAAACACCGGCAAATTCGATTTGATTTTTAAATTTGCTTTGAGTCAGTTGCTGATGTTTTTGTGCGTGAAATCGGCCCAAGTATCCAACACCCACAACGGCTGATTTCATTTTGCGATGCCCCGTTTGGACTGACGAACAAACTGTATAAAATAATCAATATGTTCGGACGGAGCACATTCTTTTTGAATGCGTTGAAGCCCTTCTTCGATGGTGTCACAGCCGATTAAAATAATTCGGATCGCACGATGGATACTGTCGACTTGTTCTTTGGTAAATCCATTCCTTAGCAAGCCCACCTTGTTGGTGGCTCGACAGACGGCATGATTTCCAAGCGCTTTTGAAAATGGAAGGATGTCTTTATTCACGACGCTGCTGCCGCCAATAAAAGCGAACTTTCCAATGTGACTAAACTGATTAAAGGCGCAGACAGCACTAATCACAACGTGGTCGTCGATCACTGTATGACCACCCAGTTGGCTTTCGTTTGCCATCACAATATGATTTCCTAATCTACAGTCGTGCCCAACATGGGTGTAAGCCATTAAAAAATTGTTGTTTCCGAGGGTGGTCATTTGATCGCCCTTTGCGGTCCCGATGCTTACGGTGACGCATTCGCGGATCACGTTGTGATCACCGATTTTTAGCCGAGTTTTTTCTTTTTTATAACCAACATCTTGCGGAGGTCCGCCAATAACAGAACCAGGACCAAAATGATTGGATTCGCCAATTTCGACCTGACCCCAGGGGCAACCGATCGTCACGTGCCCCTCAAGAACCGTGCCCTTTTTTATTTTCACATGACCTTGCAGGTGACAAAAAGGACCGATCTCGACACCCTCTTCCAGTTCAATTTCTCCGGACAGGACCGCTGTGGGGTGAATCTTCATTATTTTTCTTTCTCGTAGGCCTTGTTCACGTCGTCTGTGATATCGACTTCTTTTTTAGCATACAAAATATTGTTGGCCGATTTCTCGAAAACAATATCAAGCTTTTTTTCTTCGGAAACTTTGGTGATCGCCTTTTTCATTTTTTCAACGATAGGCTCGATCAGTTCTTTTTCTTTTTTCTGAATTTCAAGTTGGTTTTCGCCCACTACTTTTTGAAATTTCATCATCTCTTCTTGGAACTCGACATTCTTTTTGCCGAAAACTTCCTCAGATAAAACTGTTCGTTTTTTTTCTAAGTCTTGTCCCATTTTTTCAATATCAGCTTTCTTTTTATCTAATTGAGTTTTTCGTTTTTGAAATTCAGCATCTAACGTTTCTTTAGCTTTTTTGCCGGCCGCTGTACTTTGAATCGCCTTTTGCATATCGACCAGGCCCACATTCGCCAATGCGATGGGTCCAACACTGACCAACATCAGAATCCCTACTAGTGAACCGATCTTTTTATTAACCACTGTAACCATACTTATATCTCCTTGCTGTCGCGCATATTTATTTTTGTTAAAACTATTTTAAACCTATTTTTAAGTGTCCGTCTATTCACGATTCTGTTTTTCTAAAAAGGCGAACCAATCGAGAATTGAAAGACGTTCGAGTTTGGCGACTGATCCGAGTATCGCATCGGAAATCCCCATTCAAATCGCAAGGGGCCCAAGGGGGAAAACCAGCGAATGCCAAATCCAATATCCGAATAGAAGTTGCCGGGCTTGATATCATCCTCGGCCTGACCCACGTCGTAAAAAGTGACGCCCTTGATCTGTGCTTCATTGATCAACGGAAATTCTATTTCCATTTGATACAAAAGTTGTCTTCGACCGCCCACAGGCTTGGTTGCAAGTATGGTTGCTTTTTCTTCTGAAAATTCTGGAACTGTTGCTCCGGGCTTGATTGCGCGTAAACGATTAAAAGTAGCTCCCGACAGTCTGGTTTTACCGACTCTCATAAAATCATAGCCGCGCAAAGTGTAGGGTCCACCTAAAAGAAACAGTTCGTTAAACGGAGGATCTCCACCACCAATCGTTGAA
Organism: Bdellovibrio sp.; assembly: GCA_025359945.1. Taxonomy (GTDB): domain Bacteria; phylum Bdellovibrionota; class Bdellovibrionia; order Bdellovibrionales; family Bdellovibrionaceae; genus JANYDD01. The sequence continues at coordinate 7,158 of JANYDD010000040.1, forward strand.
TCAATCGCCGAGTAGTTAAAATTATTTCTCCACACCACATCCCAAAACAATTTTTTAAAGTACTTCGCACTGTTGATGGCTTTGGCATATTTCAAACTACCACCGATCCCTGCGTATTCGTAGGAGGTCGATAGGTACATCCCTTTACTTGGAGAAAAACGATCGTTTCGCTTGTCGTATTCCAAACTGGCGGTCAAAGAACTAGATTCGCCTCTGGCTGTCGACAGCGGAAATAGCTCAAGGTCAGTCACCAGGTACTGATTTCCACTAGCATCTACATCTGTATAAGGGTTCAATTGTATAATTTCGTATTTGTATCTTAATGAACCAACTATGTTTTCCGTGATCGGATGTCCAAAACGGATGGCGGTTCCAGCTCTGTCCTCGCGATAGTCCAAGCGCTGATTCTGGCTTTTAAAAATATCAGCGCCAAACTTCCAGTCGGTGTCAAACAAGTAAGGTTCAGCAAAACCCAAACTGTATTCGCTTAAATCACGGCTAAGACGAATACTTGCACTTAAATTTTGGCCACGGCCTAGAAAATTGCTTTCGGTCACTTGACCTTGCAAACTAAATAACGAGTAGCTGCCATAGCCTGCACCCAAATTAATACTTCCAGTATTTCGCTCTTTCACCACGATATCTAAATTCAACAAATCTGGATTGTTCAGAGGGGTCGATTGCTTAAAACTGACGTCTTCAAAAAATCCCAATCGCGTAATATTCTCCACGGATTGACGTCGACGAGTTTCGTTATAGAGGTCGCCTTCGAAAATTTTCAACTCGCGACGAACCACTTTGTCGCGCGTGCGGTGGTTGCCAACAACATTAAAACGGCCAAAATAAACTTTGTGACCTTTATCAAAATCAAAAGTGATATCTACTTTACGTTCTTTGTCTTGATTGACAATTTTTGGAACAACGTTGGTAAACGCGTAACCCAAGTCGCCGTATTTTGCAGAAAGCTCGCTTAAGTCTTTTTGCAAAACCTCGTAAGAAAAAACTTTTCTTTTATTGATTTGCAAAGCCTGGCCAAGTTCTTCTTTTGAAAACAAAAGATCACCCGAGAAATCAATTTCACCTACATCGTATTGCTCGCCCTCTTCGACCGAATAAGTGATGTAGATACTTTTTTTATCCGGGGTCACATAAACTTGCGGCCTAGATATCTGGGCTTTTACGTACCCCTCGTTAAGGTATAGAAAGCGTAAGACTTGCGTATCGCGCTCGAGGGCCTCTTGTTTATAGGATCCCGAACTGGATAGCAGTGAAAAAAATCCTTCCTCTTGGACCGCCATCTTGGATTTTAATTCGTATTCTTTCAGTTTGTGATTTCCTAAAACGGTGATCTGCTTTACTTTTACTTTGTCATTTTCCACAATTTTAAACTGAATTTTGACGGTCTCGTCTTTTTTTACGTCTGAAATTTGAGTTTCAATTTTAGCTAAATAATAACCCTTGTCCTCGTACATCTTTTGAATTTTATCGACGGCTTCTTTGAGTTTTCCTAAATTCAAAATTTCGTAGACTTTCAAACCCGAGTTTTCAAGAAGCTCGTCAGATTTAAGCTCGACGTTACCTTCAAAATTAATTTCAACAACCGAAGGCTTTTCGACGACTTGATAAATTAATTTTTGGCCATCTACGTAAACTTGAACGTCGTAGAAAAATCCAGTTTTAAAAAGCGCTTGAATGTCTTCTCGGACTAGGTCCGCAGATAAGGGTTTACCCGTGACAGTTTTTATTTTGGCAGCGATGGCATCTGATTCGATTCGTTTTTGCCCGCGATAGAGGATCTCGGTGATTACAACGCCCGAGGCATTGCTGGGGATCTCGTCCAACTGCTTTTCAGAGTTCTGCTTAGGCACGGGCGCTTTTTTATAAATAACCGCGACATTTTTTTTCTTATTTTTAGGCGTTTGCGCCCGAGAGGAACTTGCAAAACCCAAATGCAGCGTGACCATGACGATCGCCAACCAGGAATTTAAAATTAGTCCGCAAAAATAACGAATTTTTTTTCCATGGTTTTTTCCATGGTCTTTTCCATGGTCTTTTCCAAAAAAAGGCCAGGATATCGCGATGTTTTTCAAGCGTTGCAAATCTAATTACCCCTCATCATTGTGGCCGAAAAAGATCTTGAACTTAACTGCCGACAAACAACTTCGTCAAACAGGTAATCTTTTAAAATTGACCGTCAGTCATTTTCAGAACTTTCGAGAATTTTTTTGCAAACTGGGCATCGTGGGTAACTACGATAAGGGTAAGCCCCAGGGACTCTTTCAACTGAAAGAATAAATTTTGAATATTTTGTGAATTTGCCGAGTCCAAGTTACCCGTGGGTTCGTCAGCAAAAAGGACGCGCGGTTTTTGAATCAGCGCCCGGGCAATAGCAACGCGCTGCAATTCGCCGCCCGAAAGTTGGTGAGAATAATGATCGACACGATGGCTCAAACCCAATTGGCCCAGCAGTTCCAAAGCTCGAGCGCGGGCTTCATTGACTGAAACTCCCGAAATCCTAGCAGGCAACATCACATTTTCAATGGCGTTGAATTCGGGGATCAAATGATGGAATTGAAAAACAAAACCCATCGTCAAGTTGCGAAAACGCGACAGTTTTTCATCGTCAAATTTTAAAACATCCATTCCCTCAAAAAACAAAGACCCACTGCTGGGACGGTCCAGGGTTCCTAATATCTGCAGCAAAGTGCTTTTGCCGGCACCTGACGGCCCTACGATGCATACGGAATCCCCTGATTTAATTTGTAAGCTGATATTTTTTAAAATCGGTAGCGGCTGAGATTCGGTCCCAAAATTTTTGGAAACGTTTTGTGCATAAATCAGGCCTTGAGCTATATTTACAGAGTTCATGCTTTCAATCCTTCAATCGGAGAAATCTCGGTCGCTTTGCGACTGGGAAACAGGGTAGCTAACCAACAAATTAATAAAGTAGCTAATAAAATTTGAATTAAATCAATTCCCCGAAACGAGATATGAATCTGGTCGATCTTGTAAACACTGCCAGGAATCAGTCCGAATTGGCTTTCTAAAAAAGTAAAACCCAAACAAAAAATCCATCCCAAAAGAAACCCCGCCGCTGTTCCAAACATCCCAAAAATTAAACCCTGCAAGGAAAATATTTTTCGGATCTGTGATAAACTCATTCCTAATGCGCGAAGCAGAGAAATCTGAAAACTTTTTTTCGTCACGTTCACATACAAGGAAATAGTCACGTTAAAAGCAGCGGCAATAACGATGACAAAAATAATTAAAAAAATAATCGGCCGTTCGACCTCGATGGCTTCAAAAAGAACCTCGTTCAGTTCGCGCCAGTCCAAAATTCTGAATTCAGAGCCAAGCTCACGCTGCAGTTTTTTTCCGACGTCCCTAGCTTGATCCGAATCCACGATTTTTAAAATAATCCCAGAATATCTAGTGCCCAGTTCAGCCAGCTGCTGCAGGCTTTTCTGAGGTAAAAAAATAAACCGCTGATTGTATTCAAAAGTCCCTAAATCCACTATTCCTTCGACTTTAAATTGCGCCAGTTTTCTTTTGAAAATATTGGGATCGATTTCATTCATCAATGGAAAAACTAACGAGTATTGCGACCCCACGCTCAGATGATATTTTTGCGCCAAGCCCTTGCCAATCACAGAGGATATCACTCCCGTTTCTGAAGGTAAATCAAAGCGTCCTTCAACTAATCTTTTTTCCATGGGCAAGGTCTTCAGCACTTGATCGGGCTGAATGCCTTGTAAAAATACGCCTTGCGTTTGCCCTTGATGCGCCATCACCGCTTCGACCCGTGCAAAACTAAATCCGCCTTGCACGGGTGCGATTTTTCTAACTCGATCAAAAAATAAATCTGGAGCCTCGCGAAAGCCCCCTAACCGGATGATTTGCAGATCGCCAGAGGACGAAATGATATTGTCCTTTAACGTTTTCTCGAACCCGCTGACCACGGCCATCGACACCACCAGCGACGCCACCCCCAAGGTCAACCCCACCAGCGAGATCCATGTGTTAAGGTTAAGTTTCGCTCGCGCGGTTTCTTTCATCAGCAGCAGACTTAAACCAAAGTAAAACTGAAACTGGCGAAAGTTCTGACGCATTTTATTCACGACAATTTCATCTGGTCAGTGACCTGAGCCTTTAAAAAAGATCGGATAAAGGGATCGACTTCGCCGTTCATCACGTCCTGAACTTGGCTGGTTTCAAAACCCGTTCGATGATCTTTTACCATTTGATAGGGATGCATCACATACGATCTGATCTGCGAGCCCCATTCGTTGGCTTTTTTTGTGGATTCCAATTCGTTTTTTAATTGAGCTCGCTCTTCGAGTTCTTTTTCATAGAGCGCGGCTTTCAGCATTTTCATGGCCTGCGCCCGGTTTTGAACCTGACTGCGTTGATTCTGACACTGAACCACAATCCCCGAAGGCAAATGCCGCATTCGGACCGCTGAATCCGTCTTGTTGACGTGCTGTCCGCCGGCGCCGCTAGATCGATAAGTTTCAACAACGATGTCTGCTGGGTTAACATCGATTTTAATATTTTCATCGACCTCGGCCCAAACAAATACCGAGGCAAAACTAGTGTGGCGCCTGGCGTTTGAATCGAAGGGCGAAATTCTGACCAATCGATGCACGCCAATTTCCGCTTTTAAAAAACCATAGGCATATGGTCCTTGAACTAGAAGAGTTGCTGACTTGATCCCGGCGCCTTCGCCGTCGCTCATCTCTAGAATTTCCGTTCGAAAGCCCTGCTGTTCAGCGTAGCGCACGTACATTCTTAATAGCATCGAGGCCCAATCGCAGGCTTCGGTGCCGCCGGCCCCAGAATTAATCGATAAGTAAGTATTGTTAGGATCGAGCTCGCCGCTGAGAACTTTTTTAATTTCTAATTCGCTGCCGGTTTTTTCAAGTTGTGCCAGTTCGGTTTTGACTTCTTGAAAGCTGGATTCATCATCGGCATCCAAGGCCATTGTTAACAAAACTTCGGCGTCCTGCAGTCGTTGATCAAAGCCTTGAAATTCTTGAAGGGCCCTTTCGATCATGACTTTTTCTTGATTCAGCTTTTGAAGCTTGCCTGGGTCGTTCCACACTTGCGGATTTTCTGAGGCCAAGATTAATTCTTGAAGTTTTTTTGTTTTTTGGTCCAGGTCAAAGATACCCCCGAAGCTCGGACCTTAATTTTCGCAAGGCCTCTAGACGCTTGTTGACTTCGTAACTTTCGGCGACCAAAGACATAAAAACTCCCGTTCAAGAATAATTCTAATTCGTTATGGAAAATAATCACCTCAAGCAAGTAATTAATCTACTAAATTTTCAACGGATAAGGCTTTTTCAAAAATGTTTTCGCCAAAGCTTAGACTAGGTTTTCGTCCTAACGTGATTCGTCGAGCGAAAAGTTCAAGCCTTGTTGAATTGCTAGCGAGATCATAAAATCTGAGGGATTGGATTCTTCTTTTCAATCACCAACTAAATAACACCATGGAGGAGTTATGCACCTGAGACTGAAGTTCTTTTTGCTGGCGGCTTTGCTGCCCGCTTGTTTCGCTTTGACCGCCTGCACGCAAGCCGCCGGAGATGGGCAAACCCTGACTTACTCAGGCCCGGGATCGCACTATGTCGTCAACAGTGTCGGCAACACCTACACCATCAAAAAATTTGCCAATCCGACGGCAACAGCCACTGATTTTGTGGTCACTGCAACAGCTTTGGAAGTGTATGGTTATAAAAAATTTACCGTAACTGCAATGACTGGCACTAGCGCACCCGCGGTGGGTTCGACCTTCTACGGTCTTGAAGTTCCCGGCTTTGCTCAGTTTATACAACCGATCAATACAGCTGCCCCTGACCAAGTGATCGCATCTGTAATTTCGGGTTCTTGCCCCAAAGAAAATCTTGCTGCGAACTGGATTAAAGTGAAAACGGGAACCAATACCAACATGTCGAATCCCTCGAGCGATATCTACGGAACCTTTCAGTATCTCACGACAGGAGTTGCAAGTTTGCCTTCGAAATACAATGTGAATGCACTCACAACTTCCCTGGGAAGTCAGACATTTTCTTCGGCAACCTGTGCAAACGGAGTCATGTCGGTCGTCACTTCAGGGACTGATACAGCCACGATGTACTTAACCAACAACGGTGGTGCCATTGTGAATACAAGTAACAATAGCGATTCGAATGCCGAATTTATTTTCGGAATGCCCGCGGCTGAACTTTCTGGGACGGACTTCACAGCTACATATTCAGGATTTGTTTATATGGGAGGACAGTCATCGGGATCAAAACTTAAGCCTATTAAATTTACTTTGACTGGAACTTCGACCGGCATTACCGGAACTGGATATACTCTTTCAGATGTTTCGACCGACACGGTCAGTTCAGGTTCGGCCAGCTTAAATATTACAGCCATAAATACGCCAAGTAATGGTTTAATGATCGGCACTTTAACCACTCCTTCAGGAACTTCTAAAGTAGCATGCATGGGCGTTTTTCATGCCAAAGGCTCGGATAAACAAATGATCAATTGCGCTGGGGTTGATCCTTCGGCGACCGCAAACTTGTTTAACTTTTTGTTGGTGTCTCGATAGTTCGAGATTGTATTTTTAAAGATTGCCAAAAAGCCCAAAAATATTTTTTGGGCTTTTTTTTTAATCTTTGATTGAGCTTCAGTGGGCAATTACCGGGCGTGAGCTTGGGGGATCATCAATTGAACACCCACGAAAAGCTTTGAGGGGTTCACCCATCGATTCGCTTTTTGCAACTTCTGTAAAGACACTTGATATCGCTGAGCAATTAATTTTAGACTTTCACCCTTTCGGACAATATGAATTTTTCTAGCCTTTGCATCCGTCTTTCGATGAGACCTAAATGCCACCGATTCTTTTTTCTCACTGGCCTTTCTGATCACACTGCTAGGCATTGGTTTTTCGGAACCGTCGGCCGGGATAATTAATTTATAACCCACTTTTAAAACTGATCGCCTGGTCAGGTTATTCACTTTTTGAATGGCCTGTACCGACACTCCGTATTTTTTAGCGATCGTTGATAAATTTTCACCCGACCTCACCACATGAGACAATCCATCTGAAGAAACCGCCGCCACTTGCTCGGTCACTATTTGGGCTGTTGGAGCTGGTGGGGCTGGTGGCGCCGCTGGAGCCGCGGCACCCGACACCACTAAGGGCGTGTTGATACTGGGGCTGACTTCGGGGTCTACAGGCAATCCTTCGTCTTTAGGAACTTTTAATTTCATCCCCAGGCGAAGCACTGCTCCACGACCAAGCTTATTCATTTTCCGAAGTTCCTTCACGGTGGAATCGTAATCCTCGGCGATTGCAGACAAGGTATCGCCTGACTGAACGATATAATAAACTCCGTCTTTAGTTGTGATTTCAGTTTCTTTAGCCTTTTCTTGATCTTCGACTTTAGTCACTGACGCGATACTGGCGGCCGCTGGATTAACTGACGCTACTTTAGCAGCAATTACAGGATTGGATTTCTTGTTGCTAGCCAATAGTGTGCTTCGCTGAGTTGACGGCAATCCCCGATCAGGCACTTGCAACTTTTGACCAATTCGTAATTTACGCCCCGATTTTAAATCGTTGGTGTCGCGCAGCCAAGCCACTGTCGTTTTAAATTTTCGTGCGATGGTGTAAAGGCTATCACCTTTGCGAATTTTGTAGGTTTCTGTTTCGCCGGCGTCAGCGATGTAAACCACTTGATCAACAAAACTTTTTTCAGCCGCGGCCAAAGCTACCTTTGTTTGTCCGACAGGCACTCGCAAATCCAAAACATTTCCTTTCAGTGGCGCGATCTCGCCGCGAAATTTTGGGTTGATTCTTTTAAGTTCGTCGTAATCCAACGACATTTCTTGGGCCAAGGTTTTTAAATTAACGGGCTTTTTTAATTGCACCAATTCAAATTCGATGGGTTTTTCATAATCGATTTCAGTGAAGCCATATTTCTCGGGATTTTTTCCAATGATCTTGGCGGCTAAAAATTTAGGAACGTAATTCACAGTTTCTTTTGGAAATCGTTTCTTTCGCGCCAATTCCCAAAAATCGCGCGTCGAATTGCGAACAACTTCTTTTTTCACGCGGTTTTCGCCCACATTGTACGAGGCCATCGACAAGTACCAAGATCCAAAAACACTGTACAGTCCCTTGAAGTAATCGGCTGCAGCTTGAGTCGATAAAACCGGATCGCGGCGTTCATCGATCAACGGATTAATTTCCATTCCATAGCGTCTGGCAGTGCCTTTAATAAATTGCCAGTAACCAACGGCCGCTGCCCGACTTGTGGCTTTGGAACTAAAACCTGATTCAATCAACGCGACATAAATCAAATCCTCGGGCAGACCATTTTGGCGAAGAATTCTTTTCATCAATCCAGAATACCGTGTGGACCGGGCCAAATAGCGCTCCATATGCGGGCGCCCTTTACCTTGAAAATATTGAATCCATTGCTCTACTTTGGGATTTATTTCTACTGGGATTTGTTCAAGCTCCTGATCAGCAACTGCGGGGGGCTCGGGATCCGAAGTTCTAAAAGATGGGATTTCTTGGACCTTTGCGCCTAATGGGGCGCTGGTGGGCTGCGACTGATGGGCGCAAGAGGCCAAAATCACGGCCGTACCAAACCATGAAAATGGGATAAAAAATAATTTCGAAAGCCTCATCTTTACTCCTGTTCAGTCGTCGGTATCATCAGACTACCTAGAAACAAAAAAAGCTTCAATTAAAGTTGCAGAAATTAGCGATTTTCTATTGGCCGTTTCCCATCGTTTTTGGGACTTCAGTCTTGAACTGAATTAAATCGCGCCAAAGAACGTGATTTAACCGAACCCGACCTTCATCAAGCACCCGATACAAAATTGAATTTCTTAGGATCGCTTTCACGTAAAAACTGGTTTCGTACCAGGGTAATTCGTCAAACCACATCTCGTCGCTGGGTTCTGACGAAAATCTTTTAGCGTCGCTAAAAACGTCGGGTCTAGCTTTAGTGAAAAACCCCATTCGCGTCGGTCCTGCGTTATAGGCCGCCAAGCCTAGGGGTACAGAACCACCGAACTGCCGAATCATTTTCCCGATATAATAGGTTCCCATTTTTATATTGGTGGCAGGCCGGTACACATCCTCGGGGATTTGAACTCCTTGTAGCTTCAGCTCTTGAGAAACCTCTAAGGCTGTTGGTGGAATCAACTGCATTAATCCCAACGCCTGCGATGTGCTGATCGCTTTGACCCCAAACGCGCTTTCCTGCCGAATTAAGCTTTTGACTAGCAGCGGGTGAAGTTCAGATCGCGCGGACTCTTGCTCGATTAAGTTTGAAAATATTTTTGGAAAACTAAGCCGAATTAAATCCAGACTGCGTAGCTCGGGCGCTTGGTCCGAGGCTTCGTTGATAAATCGGATGATGGTGGGAAAAGCTTGGGATGCATAAAGTTCCATGGATACCAAGGCCCGAATCTGCGGAATTTTAGGAATTGGTAAATCCACGATCTCGCTTTGGGCCTCGTCGAACCATTCATTCTGAGAAAGAAAGTGAATTCGGTCCCAAATTTTTTTCTGATAAGAAGTTAAATATAAATTTCCCTTCAAGGTCAGCGGCGCTTTCATACTTTCGGGCCACTGGTAAACGTTGTCTTCTTTTTCTGCCCGCAATCGAATCCCGTAGTACGAAAATGGATAGCGGCCGATGATTTGATCTCGCTCAGTCACGCTGCGATCGTTTTTTGTTTTCTGCAGGCTTCGAACTAGCCAATACCTAGCTGAAAGCTCGTAACGATCTGCATTTTTCATATTGAGAAGACGCTCAAAGGTCGCGATTGCGCTGGAAAATTGCTCTTGTCGAAAGTGACAAAGCCCTAAGCGAAAAAGAACTTCCTGAAAATCTTCACCGCCCGAATGAAAAGCCACGTATTTTTCAAAAAGAATTTCGGCCTTTTTGTATTGCCCCAAAAACTGGTAAGACCGCCCGCCCAAATACAAAGCGGTGCTCAGCAGCGGCGAAGTTTTATTCCGTTCTAAAATCTGGGTTGCAAGATTTGCAGTTAAATCAAAATCACTTCGTCGATGTAACGACTTCAGCCAATCGATCGAGCGAACTGGATCCACTTGCGCTGCATTCAATAAAAGCCGTTCGCGAAACGATTTGAACTTTTCTTGAGTCTTTGGATCGTTGATAGAGACCAAGAGATCAAACATTTTTCCCGATACCGAAGTCACCCATTTGCCATTCGGAAGCGCGCTTAAATATTCGACGGCATCCTGCGAATAGGCCAAGGCATCGGTCGCCTGAAGACTTTGCGCAAAACGTTTTTCAAATTTTATTTCTTCTTCTGAAGTTGTTCTCACTGAAGATTCTGGGGATTCTGGGGATTCTGGCGTTTCTGGGGATTCTTGTCGATGGGCCGGGGGAACCACTGCCGCGGCACTTTTACCTTGGAATTTTGCGATCTTTGAACTTAAATCTCCGGCAGCCTTTGATTCTTTTTCACCGAGGCTCAACTGACAAAAATATTCAGCCTGGCTGTTTTTCTTTTGATCCCATGCTGTTTGTGCAAGCTCTAGATACAGCCACGCTTTAGTGTCTTTATCTAAACGATCGTAAGCTTCGAATAGTTTTTGAATTTGCTGCTCGCGAATCGATTCAGGAGCTTCTTGGATCAGGTTTTTACGCAAAATCACCATTCGTTTAAAAAGCGAATTTCTTGCAGGCCCTTGAAGAAAGAACTCAGGCTTTGTATCTAGCGTTTTTAAAACCTGAACTTGCTGCGGGATGGATTCAGCTTCGGTGGCGCATTGAAGCCAAGTGTTCAAAATCCACGGCTGCATAGCCGGAAGGTGGCCCCAAACCTTTTGCGCAGATTGAGCGCAGGGTCCCCATTTCTTTTCGTTTTGCAAAATTTTGAGCTTAAAAAACTCGGCGTTTTTATTTACAGAAATAGTCTTAGCGGAAGTCAGTTTTTGAACAAAAACTAGAGGCAATGATTCTGCTTGAGCCAAAGGGCCGCACGACAATGCCGCCACAAAAAAAAGAGGAGATAAAATAAAATAATCAAGAGTTCGCATTTGTAAGGTCTCCTGTTTAGCCGAGGATTTTTTTAAAAGCGAGCCACTTTTTCTAAAATGTGGTAAGCTTCTTTTTTCAGCTTGCGAAAATTATCTTGGAATAACATTTGGCTTCTTGCGGATTCACCAGCAAACGCCAGGATTTCCATTTGCCGAAAATTATTTTTTAGCGAAGCTTCAAACTCATTTCTAAAACTGGGAGGTAGAACCGCTAAAATCTGATCCAAATCCTTGGAAGCTGATTTTTTTTCCGAGATATCGCCTAGCTCGCCCAAAGCCCAATAATACAGATTGATAATTTCACCCGCTTGCCGGTGCGCTTCTTGGCTTGCGTCTGAACCTTTTATTTTCTCAAGGGCTTTCCATTTTTTTCGCAAATAATCGATCATTTTGCGTTTGGCGCTGGGCTCGCTCAAATCGCGGCGCCATTTCCATATTAGCAAGATCAAACCCAACACTCCAAAAAAATAAGTCATCCAGATTTGCATAGATTCACTAAAAACTCCGGGGGCCGAGGCGTTCAGAATCAGCGCTGGTAATTGCGGGGCCTGGGGCGCTTTTACATCGGTGCTGGTGCTGCCGTTGGCAGTAGTGCTAGAACTAGTACCGCCCTGGCCCTCGATAATTTGCACTGCAAATTCTTGCGTCTGTTGCGAATAATATTTTTTGGTTTTTGGATTAAAGAAACTAAAACTCATCGCTGGGATTTTCAGTTCGCCCTTTGAACGAGGAATCATCAAAAGCTCGAACTGCTTGAAACTAGTTCCGTCAGGCGAAAATTTGGATTCACTTTTGGTGTCGTAAAGTTCAACAGCGGCTGGAAGGGTCATCGGCGGAAGCTCGATCAGTTTAGCATTTCCAGTTCCTTGAAATTTGACCTTTACAGAAAAAGGCTGGTTCAATAAAAACTTTTGCCCCTCGATCGCGACCTGAACGGTGAATTCTCCGACGGCGCCTGAAAAATCTTTCGGCTTATTATCGATCGGCAATGGCTTTACATTGACCGAAACTCGCTCGGAACTTCGAGTATACGCATAGGCCTGTCCAAAGCCCGTGTGAATCTTAGCTTTGACTTTGTATTCATCAATGGCCGATGTCCCGGGTTTTATCGGAAACAACGCGTGTGTGGCCAGTAGCGCCCGACGAAAAGTCACGCCGTTGATGACCTCGGTGGCAAAATTAAGCGCTGGAACTTCTTCAATGGCCTCTTTCCAGAAGCCCTTCAGATCCGGAAATTTTAGTCGATCTAAACTTAAAATTTGGCCACGAGTATAAATATACCACGAAGCTAGAATTTGTTCGCCCTCGAACACTTCCCGTTTGTCGACGTCCACTTGAATAAAAAATGTTTCCTTTGCGTTGGTCGCCGATGGGGGATTTTTTAAACCCCGTCCCAATGGGGGGCCTGCGAAATTTTCTAAATCGGGTTCCACTAGACCGTGCCGTTGTAATAATTGTTTGAAGAGCTGCTCGGTAGGGTCGCCCTCGTCGTCGCTGGGAAAAGTTTGCGGCGCTTGTTGCCTAGGCATTTGTTGACCGGCGACGACTTCGACAGTGAATGGTTTGGTTTGAAAATCTTTTCCATCGACGCTGACCGTGATCGCAGGGACGGCCAGTGTTCCCATCCGTTGCGGTTCCATTTTAAAGACAAATTTTTTGGTGACGACGGTTTTGAATTGCATTCCCCCGCGAGCAGGAACCAATTGACTGGCTTGATTTGAAAACTCGCCTTGACTGATAAGTCTTGCCCCATCGATCTGTGGCTGAGCAGGCGCGCTGACATCGACGGACTGATCGTTCAAAACCGTCACAACTAAATCAAAATTTCTTCCCAATGCCACTTGTGCGGCGCCACCGTTGATTGCGCTTTCGACTTTAACCTGCGCCCACACCACCGATGTTTGATAGAAAACCAGAGATAAAACGACCGTTGAACCCTTTAACCATCGAGAAGTAACGCGATTGAAAAATTGAAGTGCTCTGTTGCCATTTTGCCCGACCAGACCAGCGGTCTGCGCGCACGTTTGTTGATGGGCCTGTTCACCAATCTTTGTCACGAGGTTGCTCCTTGGTTTCTTTTTTATTGAAATCTCTTCGAGCTCGCTGCTCTTGCTGGCGAATTTCCGATAAAATTTTATTTACATCGCTTTGATCAAGTTCTTTACTTTCAAATTTTTTCGGCTGAGGTCGATTTTTTTTGTATTCTTTGCCCTCTTTTTCTTTGGGGTCCTTGGGATCTTTTTTGGGATCATTTTTTGGATCTTTTGACTGGTCTTTTTTATCCTGATCTTTTTCATCACCCTTTTTATCTTCGGGGTTGGGTTTTTCGCCCTTGGATGAACCCTGTTTCTGCTGCTGGATCAGAAGTTCGATATTTGTTTTGGTTTCTACACTTTCAGGATTTTCGGACAAGGCTTGTTGATACTCTGCCAAAGCTTCAGGGATTTTTTTCTGCCTTCCAAAAAGCTCGCCCAAATTAAAATGCCCTGCAAATTGAATCCAAGAACTTGAATCCATCCTGAGCGCGGTCTCATAAAATTTTTGAGCTTTATCGGGATCTTTTTCTAGCAGACTGACCAAACCTAAATTAATTTGAACTTCGGATGCGTTAGGAGCTTCTCGCAAAGCTTCTAGAAAATAATTTTTGGCCTCGAGCGTGCGACCTTCTTTCAAAAGCAATCCGCCCTGGTGATTAAGCCGTGTCGCTTTTAAAGACTGCCCTTGAAGCTCTAACCACGAAGGCAACGCGGCTGCCGTTGTGCAGATTAAAGAAAAGACCAAGAAAAATCCGGCCATCATAGATTAACCTCGAATCGACCTTTCCAGAACCGCGATTTCTTCTTTCGATCCGAGCGAAAAATTTCCAGTAGGGCCACGCCGATCGCAAGCATCAAGAAAATTTGATAATTTTCCTCGAACTGGACGACCATCTCGCTTTGGATTTGCGATTTTTGAAGTGCTTCCAGATCAGAGACAATTTTTTTAATGTGATCGCCAGCAAAAGCAGCGTGGTAAAAAGTACCCCCGGCAGATTCTGAAATCTTTTTTAAAAATTCACCTTTGACGGTGGTCAGAATGGTTTTTCCTTCGCGGTCTTTTTTATAGCCCCGCAAAAATCCGCTATCATCGCGTTCGGGGATGGGTGCGCCTTTTTCCGTTCCGTAAGCCAAAGTAAAAATCTTGATCTTTTTTTCTTCAAGTTTTTTAGCCACATCAAACGCGCCAGGTTCGTGGTCTTCACCGTCGGACGCCACGACGATGGCTTGAGTCAAACGTTGCGATTCTTCGCTGCCACGCTCAAGCGCTTCCATGGCCTCTCGTAAAGCCGCGCTGACATTGGTCCCCTGACTGCTGACCGAGGTAGTGCCCAGCGAATCAATATACATTTTCAAAGCGACCGGGTCCGAGGTCAACGGCGATAGCAGGCTTGCCGAACCCGCAAACGCAATCAGTCCAATGCGGCTTCCGGGAAGCAAATCCGTCAACCGATTCATTTCATTTTTTACTTGTTCCAATCGATTGGGGTTAACATCTTCGGCCATCATACTTTCTGAGACGTCGACGACCAACATCAGTTCTATACCTTGGGTGGAAATCTTTTCGCGTTTGCCACCCGACTGACAGCGCGCCAAAGCCAAAAGTGCCAACACTACAGTGAGAAATAGCAGAAAAGAATTTATCTTTCTGGCCTTTAAAGAAACCTCTTGAGTTAAAAACAAAAAATTCTTTTCGACGGGGAAAAAAGATTTTAATTTTTTCCAGTGATAATTTTGCAAAAAAAGCGCGCCCAGGTAAAAAGCTAAAGCGCCAAAAATCCAGATGAGGCTTTGAGGGTTTTCCCATCTCATTAAGGGGTTCTCCTTAAAAGCGTTAAATTCAGTAGCCAGCCCAAGACATACAACAGGATTCCGATCACCACGAAAAAGGGAAATTCCTCGTGGTATTTTTTAAACTGATTGATATCGATTTTTGTTTTCTCAAGCTGGTTGATCTCGTTAAAAATTTTTGGCAACGAATCTTCTTGCGATGCTCGGTAAAACTTGCCGCCGGTTTCTTGCGCCATTCGACCTAAAAGGCCTTCGTTCACGGTGCTCTCAAAAGGCTGATACGATTTAACTTCTCGTCCAAAAAAATCTTTGCCAAAAACCGGAATGCTGGTGGGGCCATCTCGACCAATTCCGATCGAGTAAATTTTGATGCCATAGCCCTTGGCGATGGCTAAGCCGGTTTCGGGATCGATGGTTCCAGAATTATTTTCTCCGTCGGTCAGAAAAATTATCACCCGAGATTTAGCCGTTGATTCTTTCAGGCGGCCGGCGGCATTGGCCATCGCGACACCTAAAGCCGTGCCATCTTTAATTCTAGTTTTACGGGCGGTCGAGATCCCGCTGACTCGATCCAACAACAAAGGGTAATCTAAAGTCAGCGGCACCAGGGTAAAAGATTCTCCGGCAAAAATCACAACGCCGATTCGATCGGAAGTTCTTTTTTCGATAAATTTCTTTAAGGTTTCTTTCGCTGATTCAATACGATTCAGCGGCTTCATATCTTCGATCATCATTGAATCGCTGATATCCAAGGCGATCACGATATCAATTCCGTCGGTGTTCTTTTTTACTTTTTCTGAAGTCGTTTGCGGTCGAGCCAAAGCCACCACGAAAAAAACCAAAGCCGCCCATTTAAAAAGTGTTGGCGCTTTTTTAAAGCGCAATCGCCAAGAATTGTTTTTGGGCCAATCCGCAGTTGACGAAAACGGTAGACTTGATCTTTTTTTTTCACCGCGCAAAAACCAAAACCCGAAAAGGCCGATCAGCGGGATGAGTAAAAAAAGAAATTCTGGATCGTGAAACGTCATGCTTTGAACCTTCGATAAAAAACTTCGACAGAAGAAGCTAACCATGCCGCCAGTTTTTCAAAATCGCCTAGCGCTGTCTTTTGCGATTGTTTAAGGGACTGGACTATAATTTCGAACTCTTTATAAAAAACTTTTAATTTTAAAACTTCCTGAGGCTCGGTTTTTCCGAATTGGCTCTCGATCCAAGCTAGGGCCTGGCTAGAATTTTTTGGTCGCTTTTTAAAAGCGCCGATTCGGCCTAAAAAAAGATGAAAGTTGTTTTGAATTTCTAAAAGTATTTTTAAGGTTTCCTCATTTTTTTTCTGAAAAAGACTTCGACGTAAATCCATCAGCAAAAACTTTTGATTCTTGGAAAATTCTCGAGATGCAAAGCTTGCTTTAGGAAGCTTTAATATTTCTTGGCGAAAATCCCTGCGCCGTCGCCAATCTTTCCAGATTGCTATACCTACGACAGCCAAAAAAATCAGGCCTCCCAAAAGCGACCACCAATAAACTCCCGAAAGCCTTAACCCCAACGGTCCCACCGGGCCAAAGGGTTCGGGTGGGGGCTTTTGTGGATCGATCACCGACGTGACTTGAAAAGCTGGAATTTGCAAGACTTCAGAATGGACAGCGTCGACCACTTGCAGATTTTTGATTTCGTGTTGGCCCACTAAGTAACTGGTGACCAACAATTTTATTTCGTCGGCTGAAACGCTTTCTGGGTGAATCAACTTGACCTTGTATTGGTCTTCCGGAGACAGCCTAAGCTCCATCAATGACGGATTCCAATCCTGATAGGATTGGCCTTCAGCCTTGGGGCAAATCAGGTAAAACAAATCTCCGACTTGCAAGGCTTTAGAGTTTTTCTGTATCTGACACGCGACCATTATTTTTTCTTTCTACTTTGAAAAAATTCAATCAATGGATCTGAAATATCCTGCTGAGTGTTGACAGAAATTAGATCGACCTGACATCGGCGTAACTTTTTTTTCAATTCGGCAGTTTGCTTTTCGTGCTTTTTTTGAAAAATCGCTTGCAGCGCACCTGAACTGGAATCCACCGTCGCGAGCTCGCCGGTTTCAAGATCTCTAAAATCAATCAATCCCAAAGACGGCGGTTGAATCTCGAAAGGATCTTCGATTTGAACCGCAATCACGTCGTGTTTTCTGGACAATTGAGCCAACGCATATTCGTATTTGTCCGTCTGAAAATCAGAAAGGACCACGATGATACTTCGTTTTTTTTGAAGACCCAGCAAATGATGAAGCGCTTTCGAAAGATCCGTCCCTTTGGATTTGGGTTTAAAATAAATGAGATCGCGCAAAATTCGATGGATTTGACCCCGACCTTTTCGCGGTGGAACATAGTGCTCGATAATGTCCGAAAATAATAATAATCCCACTTGATCGCGATTTTTTTGCGCACTCCAGGCCAGTAAACACGCAAGCTCGGAGAGCGCTTGCGATTTTAATTTCTGGCCGCTGCCAAAATCTGCCGATCCACTGACGTCGACGGCCAAGATCAACGACAGTTCTCGCTCTTCTTCATATTTTTTAATGTAGGTTTTGCCAGTTCTTGCCGTCAGTGCCCAAGAAATTGATCGCACATCGTCGCCCGGAACGTATTCGCGAAAATCTGAAAAAGTCATTCCTTGGCCTTTAAACACAGTTTTGTATTCACCCACCAAAACACTGTTGACCAATTTTCGCGTCGAGAGCTCGAGCATGCGGACTTTTTTAAGAACTTCTTTGGGTATCGCCAAGCTTAAGAAACCTCCACTTGTGCCAGAATCTCTTTGATCACTTCGTCGGTTTTCATATTTTCGGCCTCGGCTTCGTAAGTTAAAATCAGACGGTGGCGCAAAACCGAATAGGCGACCGCTTTAATATCTTCAATGCTGACAAACCCCCGCCCTCGCAAAAACGCGTGCGCTTTTGAAGCCCGCAAAAGCGAAATACTAGCTCGCGGAGACCCACCGACCGCGATCAGCGGCTGAAGCTGGCTTAAATTAAATTCCTGCGGGCGTCGTGTGGCCATCACTAGATCTACAATATAATTTTTAATTTGCCCATCGACGTAAATTTGATCAATCAGCTTTGAAACGCGCAGCAAATCTTCACGAGTGGTCACGGGCACAAGGTGGGGCTTTTGGCTTTGCCCCATGCGGGTCATAATTTCTAGTTCCTCGGCGCGAGTGGGGTAACCGACGTTAATTTTAAAAAGAAATCGATCCATTTGCGCTTCGGGCAACGGATAAGTGCCCTCTTGTTCCAGCGGATTTTGGGTGGCCAAAACCAAAAAAGGAGCTTCCAATTGATAACTTGTTTCGCCAATAGTCACTTGTTTTTCGGCCATGGATTCTAGCAGAGCCGACTGAACTTTTGCAGGGGCGCGATTGATCTCGTCGGCCAGCACGATATTCGAAAAGACGGGCCCTTTTTTGGGCGCGAATTCCCCACTTTTGGGATTAAAAATCATGGTTCCAATCAAATCCGTGGGCAAAAGGTCAGGCGTAAATTGAATCCTTTGGAACTGCAGTGAAATACTTTTTGCAATGGACGAGATCGTTAAAGTCTTCGCTAATCCCGGAACGCCCTCAAGCAGAACGTGACCCCCAGTCAGCAATCCCATTAGAATGCCTTCGATCATTTCGTCCTGACCAACGATGGCCTTATGAACTTCGGTTTTCATACGTTGAATAAATTGGGATTCTTGTTGAATCGCTTGGTTTATATCCGAAGCCCCGTTTGTGTTATTTCCCTGATGCTCTGCCATTTTATTCTTCCCCTTTGTAATCCTGACTTTTGGATATCAACTTAAAAGTATGAACGCGATCGAAGGGTCCGTCAAAAAGTAAACTTTTTTTCGGAGGATGGAATATTTTGAAATGCCCAATTGTTATTTTGCGCAAAGCAATACAGGGTTCTTTACCTTAAACAATCGTTCAGACTTAAAATTCGATGAGATCACCAGCTTTGGGAAAAATAAATCCCTATTTTTATTTTCTATTTTTATTTTTTATTTTTGGCGGCTACTCGCTACTGGATCGCATGGGATTATTGGCTGGTTTATTTTTTTGTTTTTTTATTTTTTGGGTTTGCTTGTTTTTTTCTAATCAATTTTTGGCGGGGCAGAAACGCTTAACCCCGGCTTTGGGCCAGGATCCATGGGGATTAAATGATCGAATCCAAAAGTTGGCTGCAAGGCTGAATGTTCAAAGGCCTGATTTATTTATCAGCGAGACCGGACCGATTCAGGCCTATTCGACAGTTCGTTTTGATCA
Source organism: Bdellovibrio sp. (assembly GCA_025359945.1). Lineage (GTDB taxonomy): Bacteria > Bdellovibrionota > Bdellovibrionia > Bdellovibrionales > Bdellovibrionaceae > JANYDD01. The sequence continues at coordinate 26,361 of JANYDD010000040.1, forward strand.
GAACGCATCGTTGGTAATAGGTCTAAAAACACTGCAGTCGTTAGAAGTCCAGCAGATTGAAGTTATTTTGCTTCGGCAGATGATTCAGATCCGAGAACTTCAAAGACCTTTGACGCATTTTTTACATTTATTGGGTCAAGGATTTTGGGGCCTTAGCCAGAGTGCAAAAAAACAGTTTCGTTTCAGGCTTTGGCCGTTTGACTTGGTTTCTTTTTTGATTGTTTTTTTATTTTTTCAAAAGCGATTTATCCAAAAAATAGATGCCGAAACTACTGCCGAATCGAGACATCCAAAAACCTTGGGCAAAACAATCTGGCTGCTGCATGAAAACTCATCGGGTTTAATCTGGTCAGCTAGTCACTTGCAGTTTAACCCCAGCTTTTGGATTTTTGCGCCAAACCTCCAGCGCCGAATATTTAAAATTTGCGGATTTTTTCCAATCTAAGTCGCGCCCCCAACTTGACGACGAAATCCTAGTTGGCATATTTTGACAGCGATCCTTTTAAACAAGTTTCAAAATATCGAAAAAAAATTAACATCTTACGGAGTATAAATTAATGAACACTGATCCACAAGCGAACGGTTCGTCCGAAATGGTTCAAGCCACTTTTTCGATGCTGCTGATGTCTTTGGCTTCCACTGCGGCTTTGGGTTTGGGCTTAAGTCCACACCCGCAGACCAACGAAACAAAAGTCGACCTACCAATGGCCAAGTTCAATATCGATTTGTTAGTGGTGCTACAGGAAAAAACCACAGGAAATTTGACGGCTGAAGAATCTCATTTTTTACAAACTGTGCTGCAGGATTTGCAAATGCGGTATGTCCAGTCCGTTCCGAAAAAATCTTAAAAATTTTGGAGATTTAATACATATGAAAAAAATTATTTTATTTAGTTTTGTTGCTTTTAGCGCTCTGCTTTCTACTTTTTATGGCCTTAAAAATGGGCAGGCTCAAAAGGATAGCCCGAAAAGCGCTTCCAAAGACTCTGTAAAAGACATTGTGAAAAAAGGCTTTCCGATGAAAGAAGCCCCTCAACTGAATTTGGGTGATCCTTTGCCGGCAAATCTTTTTGTCGAGCTTGCCAAGGCGATTAACCCAAGCGTGGTCAATATCTCGACAAGTGTTAATCGCGGACTTCGTGGCGCCCGTGATCCTATGTTGGATATTTTAGAGCAATATGGTTTTACGGTTCCCATGCCCAGGCAGCGTCAGCAGCAAGCACTTGGCACTGGGTTTATTATTCGAGAAGACGGTCTGATCGTCACCAACAACCACGTCGTTAAGGGCGCGGATCTGATCCAAGTGCAAATCGAGGACAAGTCCGATAAACTTTATGAAGCCAAATTAGTGGGCAGTGATGATCGCACGGACATTGCCTTAATTAAAATAAAAGCATCTCATTTGCCTGAAGCCTCGCTAGGATCATCGGCCGGAACCCAAGTCGGAGAATGGGTTGCCGCGTTTGGAAATCCGTACGGAAATTCATACACGATGACCAAAGGAATTATTTCCGCAAAAGATCGAAGCATCGGCGAAATCAATCGGTTTCCGTTGTTGCAAACTGACGCTCCGATCAACCCCGGCAATTCTGGCGGACCATTAGTCAATACCAAGGGGCAAGTCATCGGCGTTAATTCAGCCATCGATGCCCGCGCGCAAGGAATCGGTTTTGCGATTCCCATTGACGATGTGAAGGCGATCATCCCCAATCTGGAAAAAGAAGGACATATTCGACAAGCCTATTTAGGCGTTGCGATTGAAGACCTAAGCCCCGAAATCGCCGAGGCTTTAGGTTTAAAAGAAGAAGTGGGAGCTTTAGTTTCTCAGGTCGAAACCGGTGGTCCGGCCGCGCGAGGGGGGATTAAACCCCACGACGTAATTTTAGAAATCGCCGGCAAAAAAATTAAAAATTACTACGATTTAACAAACGCTGTTCAAAGTGCGTCATTGGGATCAAGCACTGCTATAAAAGTTTTCCGAAATGGAAAAAGTTTGGCCTTAAGTGTTCAGTTGTCCGAACGTTCGCAGACGGTAGCTATGCAAAAGCCCGCAGAAACTTCTAGGCGCAAAGAACTAAATGGATTAGCAGCGCCATTTAATATTGGTTTTGACCTTGCCGACCCCAGTGCCGAGCTTTTGCGAGAACTTCAGGTGACAGAAAGTTCCGGCAAGCCTTTGGTCGTGAAAGTAGTGCCTAATTCGATCGCTGACCGGGTGGGAATGGCGCCTGGGGATCAGCTTTTAAGCGTCAATCAAAAAGAGGTTTTGAATTCGAAAGATGCGGTTTCAAAATTTCTAAAAGGCACGAACCTACTGCGCGTTCAGCGGGGGCGAGCCTATATTTTCTTAACCATCGCTGTCAAATAGTTACCATTGTCTCTACGTTGGCCGCGACGTTGGCCGCGACTTTGATCTCGACTTAGTTCTCGACCTTTGGCTGGGGCAAAGTCCACGTTCTCTAAAGAAAAATTTATGCCTTGATCAAGTTGTTCCGTAAAGTTGAACAAGCCCAAATGTGGGAGATGCAACTTTAGTTCCACTTCAGAAATTTTGGGGGGCGCCATGCAAATCACCGAGGTCAAAGTTTTTCCCGTCCAGGAAGAAAGATTAAAAGCCTATGTATCAATCACTTTGGATGCCAGTTTTGTCGTTCGCGATATCAAAATTATTCAAGGCCACACCGGACTTTTTGTTGCCATGCCCAGTAAAAAGCGAAAAGACGGACAATTCCGAGACATCGCCCACCCGCTCAATCAAGAAACGCGCGCCATGATCGAAGATCAGATATTTGGGGCTTACGAAAAAGAGCTCGAGGCCCTAGGCCAGTCCGACGGACCCGTGAAGAGGCAAAAATCTCCGTCGAATAACCCTGGAGACTCGGAAAATTTCTAAGCATGCAGCAGATCATCAACAACCGTTCGCCTTGCATGCGCGACACCTTTCCACATATAATTTGAACAATTCAAAATGTTGGGGTGTCGACAAGCTGGTAAGTTAACAGATTTTGATTCTGTCATTCGGAGGTTCGAATCCTCCCACCCCATCCAATTTCCGCACCTGGAGCGAATGTAAGTAGATGAAAATATTGAAAACCGAAACCAGGTCGGTTTTCTTCAGGTAGAGGAGGCGCGAATGTCCCTGAGCCCTCTGAAAATAAAAATTTCCGAATCACAGAAGCAAATCGCACATGCCGCAATCGCCGAATACAAAAAAAGAAATGAACCAACGCTCGGGAACGAGCCGCCATCAGTAGCTGGCGACCTGCTCGTTGCAGACCCGACAGACTTTATTTGTCTGATGGCCTTCGCACATCGAACTGCGGACACAGAGTTGGAGGCGTTTCGCCTGCGATCTCTCGGGCTGGCTGAGATGGAAAACAGAATCAAACGAAGCACGAAGACTTCGACCAAAACAGCCTACTCCCAGTTGATCGCGCACGCCCGCGAGACCTTTCCGATCGGCTCATTGGAAAATTCAGGAATTGCAACACCTAGACGGCCCGCCCGGCGCGCTGACCTGACTCTGTGTTAGCTGGGGTCGAAATGAAAGTTAAGGAACTCGCAGAAATTCTATCAAAAATGCCAAACGATGCACTCGTTCTTGTTGATGGATACGAGGGTGGCCTTTCGGAGGTCGTTACTCCAAAGCTGACCCAGGTGGAGCTCAATGTTCACACTGAAGACTACAATGGCCCTCACGAGGAAAGTCCAAAAGGGACTGTGCAGGCCATTGTTCTGCATAGAAAGAATTCTTAAAAATTTATTTTTCCCAATCCTTAGGTGCCGTCACGCCGAAAGCCATCGCGATGTCGGCGAACTCTCGTCTCTCCGCAGGAGTTCCGTGCTTCGAAGAAAACCATGCTTCGATCATCGCTTCGATTTGCTTTTTTAACTGTGGATCTTTGGCCGTCAGGCTGTTGGTCACAGCAGACAAAATTTGAATGAGTTTTACGTCGAGCACCCTTTGCATATTATCCTCCTTGGAATATCCCGAAATCATAGACAGATGATCCCGCAGAGTCAGCCAAATCATTCCACCAACATCATCCCTCGCTTACGCTGTCCCTTCATTTTTGCCTTCTGGTTGATCTGCTCGAAGAGATGGACATACCGCTGAGTCGTCTCTTCGTCTTTGTGGCCGAGGACGTTCTTGCAAAGCGTGGTGTCCCCCAAAGCCATTCCGGCAAGTTCCGTGGCGAATGTGTGCCTCAAACAGTGCGCGGACTTCAGACGAAACTTTCCACCCAGAGCATCATAGGCCCGCTTCAGGTGCGACGCGAAGGTCCCTTTGTTCAAACCTTCGAAGATCAGGTAGTCGCGTGGATCGCCACCTTTTGGAACGCCTCAATTTAAAAATGCCCAGAGTTGGTCCAAAAGGGATAACTTTTTTGATATTTTTTGAAACTCGATACTTTTCAACATCGGCGCACGACTCAATTCGGGACGCCAATCTTTTACTTAGGAGATCTATATGTATAAAGCAATGTTGAAAGCGATGAGAGCAGAAAAAAGTGTGACTCAGGAAAAGAAAGCGACCCAGTTACCACCGAAGAAAACTATTGCGGCACAAGTGATTGGCCAAGCAACTTCGCCTTTGCAATGCCCCATCCGGGCGGCGAGAACATTCACGGTTACGGGAAATTTAAAAAATACAGCCAGTGGTAAAAATATTTGCGGCATCAATTTTGTGATTGATACCGGCTGCCAGTTCTCCGTCGTCATCCCAGCATTTGTGGCCGATCAGCTTGGGCTGGATGACAATTCCTATGTCAGGTCTTTCGGCCTCAACACCGTCGTGGGGGCATCGTTAGATGCCCCCACTTACAAGATCCTTCTCACCATCGGTGGCATTCCAATAGAGACAACTGCTACCGTTTCTGGAACAACGGGAGAGAAAGCCCTCATTGGTGCTGAACTGCTATCGTTGTTCGATTTGCAAATTTGCGGAGAGTCCTGCACTCTTACTCTGGCTGCTTCAAAGTAGTGCATAGCCAATTATTCTGAGCATTTTTTGACAAACGTAGTGATGATTCGCTCATGGAAGAGCTAAAAGAAATCCGTTTCACCACTTTCATCGACGAGCACACCCAGTGTGAGGTGTACGCGACGGTCGAAAATGGCGGTCCTGTCATACAAACGGTCAACATAGTGGGCGACTGTGTAGTCACCTTCGATGACCTTGATGACGAAGGCAGAGATTTTTTTATGAGCGAAGTCCGACGGATCATGGCTGAAAACCACAAACTATAAACGGTGCTCAATCAAACAAATCGGTCAAATTGCCAGAAGCTCCTTAGGGTAAGGCAGGCCGGGGGTTCCCCGGATACTCTAAAGATTTCTAGAGTTGGCTGAGGTAGGTCTTTGATAGAGAGTGAGCCATTGATTTAAGCTCACTCTCTATCAATTTGACTATAACGAAACTTTATTGTCGGGAGCAACGTTCAGGTGAGGAAGAACCGTTTCAATTACTTCTTTGAACACTGGGGCCGCGTGCTCACTTCCGTGAGGGTTTTTATCTTTCGAATTGGTCGGATCAATGATTCCCACATATACCACAAGTCGTGGATTTTGGACCGGTGCGAATCCTACGAAGCCCGCCATAGCCCTTTCGCCTCCCAGCGAGTCGTGCTCGGGAGACTCAGGCCGATATGCCGTGCTCGTCTTTCCTGCAGTTGTATATAGCGAACTCTGGGCTGGCTTACCTGTTCCGTCTTTAACAGCGCCGACAAGCATGGTTTTCATTTTTTGAGACGTATCTAGCGAGATAGCTTGTTTTAAGATTTTTCCGTTTGTTGTTTCATCAGCATTCATGGGCTTCATCAACTTGCCACCATTTGCAATAGCCCCGTAGGCTTGCAAAACTTCAAGAGGAGTCGCGTAAAAGCTATGACTTGAGTTGTAACCTGTTGCGAGCAGCGGCACATATTCAGTCTCCGCCAACTCACTGGCTTTAGGATAACGACCAGGCGCGGCCTCTGGAAATTCAGCGGCACTTCCATCAGAGCCGAAACCGAAATCCTTCAGTGATGATTCAAGTCCATTTGATCCCAATCGTTCACCTATCTTAATTCCGCAAATATTGCTCGACTGAAAAATGGACTCAGCCGTTGTCAGCGTGCCCATTGGTTTCCAGTCTCGGTATACTTTTCCGCCATATGTATACTTTCCGTTTTCGCAATTTAGCTTTTCATCAATTTTGATAACACCTTTCTCCAAGGCTGTTGCTGCAATCAGCGGCTTCATGGTTGAAGCCGGCTCAATCTCATATGAAAGTGCCCAAGATTTATCTAATTTACGTTTAGCAGAAAGCTGATTTGCAACGGCGAGCACGCGACCAGTCTGAGGGTCCGCAACCAGAACAAAACCACCCTTGGCGCCAAATTTTTTCACGTACTTGGCGAGGATGCCTTCTGTTATTTTCTGAATTTCTGAGTCAAATTTCGCTAAGCCGCTGTTCGGCTTTTGATGGTTTTCTCCACGAAGCGATTTCTGAGCTCCGTAAGATAAACCAGTCGTGACAAGAACTCCGACGGTACCTAATACTAATCCCAAAAAGCGCTGTTTTTGGGATGTTTCATGAACTTTAAACACTTCAATTCTCCTTCTTAAAAATGATTTTAATTGTTGAGGGCCCTTAGGACTTCCGCCCATGCAAGTGGTACCTACCTGCATAAGTGAAACCCCTCGAGCAGCCTCGGCTACTTGGACTAGACACTGACCATACTCATACGAGGAAACTCTCATCTGGCTGATAAGCGCTTCATCGCATGCGAATTCTTGAATTTCTGTAATTTCTCTTTTCCAGAGATGGATAACCGGGTTCAGGGAAAAGAGGCAGCTCAAGACCTCCATAACCAAAATCCACATTGTGTCACCGTTGCGATGGTGATGAATTTCATGTCGAACGATCAATCTGAGATTGCGAAAATTGCTGATTGCATCCATTGGGACAACGACATTTGCGCCGCCAATCAAAGTAGAAAATGGAATTGTGACACTTTCGGAAACGAGAATTCGAATTTTTCCAATCTGTCGGACAAGAACTGCTTTACGTAGCAGGCTCGACAAACGCCACAATTGAACGCTGGTTTTTACCAATGCGAAAAGAAATCCCACTGATATCAGGATCGTGAGGATAAGCATCAAATCGATTTCTGGATTCTGCTCGATGAGTTGCAGTGTTTGCGACTGCGTACTGGCGGCTTGAGGTGACGATTGGATTTTAGTTGTTTGAATTTCGGGTGCAAGTGTTTCCGCCAAAGGCACACGCATCTCAATTTTGAAATTTGGAACTGAATTTTGAGGAAGAAAGGAAAGTGCGACAGGAGCAAAAAGAGACGTGAAAACCAAAATCTGTGCAATCCGGTTGAAGTTAAGATACGAGATCGGAACTCTTGCTAATTCCCCGAAAAATCTCGTCGTTTTTAGAAAAAGATACATCAAGATCAGCAGCGCATTGATAGCCACATAGAATTTAACGAAGGCAATTAACATCTTTACCCCCGCAGCCTTTCGTTGAGCAGACTTCTGATGGTTTCGATTTCTTTTTGCGAGAGATCAGAGTTGTCGAGAAGCCGCATAACCATCGAAGTTGGGTCTCCTCCAAAAACATTTGTCTTCAAATGCTCAAGGCTGATCCTTTCGTACTCGGCTCGAGTGACAAGTGGGTTGTAGGTATGAGCGCGGTCCTTTTTCTCACTTTTCAAGGCACCCTTTTGCTCTAGAATTTTCATCATAGTCGCAACGGACGTGTAAGCGAGTTCTCGATCTTTCGGAAGCGCTTCCTGAACATCCTTGACGGTGCATTCGCCAAGATCCCAAATCGCATTCATCAGTTGCAGCTCCACTTCGGTGAAAACTTTCTCGAGCTTGGTTCGTTTCTTTTGAGCCATTTGTGCCTCCGAATCCAAGCATCTACTAAAGCGTTCGTAGATGTCTACTAATTTTTTAGTAGACGATTGCTTGGCGCAGCAACTTTGGTTGAAAGCACTGGTACTATTTATTAGATCTCTTTCACAATTGAGCTTTAAAACCAGTTTAAGCAGTTGAATTTAATGATTTTTTAGCGATTTCAATTTTTTCTTTAGATAATTGGATCGATAAATCGATAATTTTATCTACAATTTTTTTGAATTTCT
>JANYDD010000041.1 GCA_025359945.1 Bdellovibrio sp.
TTTTGTTTTTCATTTAAAAATTCAAACAAAAAACGACCGGATTTTGAAGTCTCACCGCTTCATCCCGGTCGTTTCAAACATAACAAATCAAAATGCTTTCTGCTGGAATCAACGATTTTTGACTTTTTCCGGGCCGACTAAGTAGGGACGATGGTCAGCAAGTCTTAAATCAAATTCATAAATATAATCACAAGTAAACTTAATGGATTTTACCGTATCAAATATTTTATCGGGTTTGATTTTTGGTGGGGTCGGCCTATGGCTGTTTCGCGAGGCCAAACGAATCTCGAATCTTTACCTTACGTTCATCGCAGTAGCTCTTATGGTCTATCCGTATTTTTCTAATTCCGTCTGGATGGACTGGGGTGGGGGGCTAGCCCTTTGTTGGCTAGCCTACGAAATTAAAAAGTCACAGCGGTAAATCTTCTGGGTATTTGCTTGAGTCTGCTTTTTCGCGCATCTCGCTGTTCAACCATTTTTCTAGCATGCGCTGATCGTTTCGGGGCAATGGACCGGTCATCGGCATGGCTCCTTGGGTCCCAGGCTTTCGGGTGATTCGATCCAGCATACTTTCTTTTTTTGCCATCACGTTTGAAAATAAAAGCCAGTTAGGCATACAAGTCTCGTCCGGTATCGAGCACTTATCGGTAGCGGCATTGTGACAAGTCTTACAGCGCACTTCAAAAATATAAGGTCGATATTTATCCTCATATGTATTGGGCAGGCCCGCGGGGATTTCAGAATCTTCGGGGATAGGAATTTCTGGAGTTGCGTCCACTGGAGATGGAGTTTCTGGTCCTTGTTGTGGCGGCAATGCAGGTGCGACTTGAGGATTTTGTGGTCCGCCACCATCGCCTTTACCACCGCCGTCATTTGGTTTTTCGACAGCTTCTTTGGGTGCGCCTTGATCTATCCAAGCGATGATCATTGCTTTCTCATTCGCCGGAATTTTTCCTGGAGGCCTTGGCATATTCCCACTTTTTAGAAACTCTTTGATCAATGCTTTTTTACCGAAAGCCAACTCGTAGACTGTCCAATCTGGCTTGGGCGGTTTTTCGGAGAGATGGCATCCCACGCAGCGTTCAGCAAAAATTGGTTTTACGTCTTTAAATGATAATCCCGCGGTTGAGCTGCCGCTTTTATTTCCGGGTTTGCCCGATCCACCGCCGCCGCCGCCGGAAGCTGATTGATCGCTGGGTGGTCGTCTTTCTTCTCCGCAAGAAGCCAAACCTAAAATTAAAACGCACCATAAAAACAAGCGGACGGATTTTCGCATTTGGGTTCTCCTTCGGATCGTTTATAGCCAATAATTGAAAATTGCGTAATAGTAATCTCGTGTCGCTGGCGCCTGCCCAACCTCGATGCCTTGCACGCGACTGCGAGCTTGTTCCACTCGAAACTGGATACTGGCATTGGCCATAAAATAATTTTTCACGCCAATGCTATGTCGTTCGAAACGTTCGCCAGGAAATTTTTGATCCAATTGCAATTGTTCGTATCGGTACAGCGCCATGTATTTGGTGCTGAAGTCCCATTGAAGTTCGGAGCTCATTCCTAAAGATTTGGCTTCCTTGACCGTATCCGCATACGTCGACAGAGAACTCGGCAGAAAAAATGTCGCCAATGTCGGATTGTTGGGAGTGGTGCCATTGCCAGAAGAATTATTCCAACCCTTGGACCTCACCACCTCAAAAAGCAGTGTAAAAGGTCGTGGTGTGTTTCTGCGGTATCCCGAATAAATCGCGTAGATCGAATACGAAGTGGGCGTATCAAAAACTAAAGATTTTTGCGCAAACCAGCTGGCTCCAATCAGCCAAGGCATGGGTTGGATATCGTGTCTCAGATTCAGGCCATATCCATATCTAGATTCTGGGTTTGCCGCGTCCGCCGAAGTGAAGCCACCGCTGCCTCCACCCAAAGTATTTGCAGAGGTCAAAATCATATCATAATGAATTCGGCGCGAGGGGTCTCCGGAAAGTGCAACCCCTGTGTCGAATTCGTTGTAGGTCGTTTTGGATTGCATGCGCAAGTAGTGGCGATGTTCGTCGGTCATCAGTCCAAATGGAATATTGAATTTTCCAAACATAAAGGACGAGAAAAAACTATAGTCATTTTCCTCTTTCAGCGGAAAAAGAACGTAGGCGTTGCGAAGAGTTCCGGCTCCAAGAACTCCAAAATTATAGTCCGCGACCAATTGGGATTTGACTCCGCCCTCTAACCCAGGAACCTCGTTGAGGTGAGGGTGGGCGGCGCCGATGGCGTTCATAATGGCTACGCCGTTGGTATTTTTTTCTGCGTCGCGGGGGTAAAGGGTGTTTATTTTTAGGTCAAACGAGAAATTTTCTAACATTGAGTTTTTGCCAAATGGATTTTGTCGCGCGCCAAAGTATTTGCCGTTAATTTGTCGAGGGCCGCCCCCGAATGGGCTGTAGTGACAGGCCGAACAGTTAACGATTCCAACTTTGGCGGCGTATTCGGGTCGGGCCAGCAGGACATTTTGAGTGAAATAAAAAACAACAAAGAGCAAAAATAAAAAAAAGAGATGTTTCATTAAACCTTTCCATGATAGACGGCTCCAGTCCGCAGGACAGGCGTCTGTAAAGTCGCGCGACAGTAAACGACGACTCAACAAAAGGCAAACCGTATGATGAAAAGAACTCGGATTTGGAAATCAACATGGACTTCGAAACACATTTCGAAATGCCTTTTGAAAGGATCACCTTTTCTCAAGTCAACCCTGTCAAAACTTTTGACGGTTTTGGGCATGAGCTTTGTTGGTGTTCTGATTTTTTTGACCAGTGTCCCCTCGTCGGCAGAAATTTCGTTGGCTGCGCCAAGCTTTGCTCCAACGACACCCCCGCAGGCGGCCTTGGTCTGCAGCGCATGTCACGGAGCCGCGGGAATTAGCAATAATCCCACATGGCCCAATTTAGCTGGCCAAAAGAAAGATTACTTAGAAAGCCAAATCATCGCCTTCAAAAAAGGCGAAAGAAAAAATCAATTGATGTCACCCGTTTCCAATCTGATCAACGACGCCGACATCTCGATCCTGGCAGAATTTTTCTCAAAACTCCCAGGTGCCAGGTAGCCTTTCGTAAAAAAGGTGCCAGGATAAATCTTGAGTTCTAAATGAAATTCGATCAAACTCATCTTTCAACCCATCGGCAATGCACCGAACTTTGGTGGACTTAGATCTTGCTTGGCACCAGCCAGCAAGGGGCGCAGGCGAGTCTGCCACTGGTATCGAATTCTGTAAGTCCTAAAGCAGCGTGCAATCTAAGCGAACAGTAAAATTTTTAATGTAATGGATCTCTTGAGTTGTTTTATCAGTGTAGGAACCGTTGACGACAAGATGTGCTAAACCTTGTCCCTCAAATCGATCGTCGACGTTAATTTTATAGTTAATCAGAAAACCTTCATCTACCTGTCTATCAAGAGTTGCGACTAAAAAAACTTTACGTTGGTCGGAATCGTCCTCAGAAACAACTTGAAAGTTTTTGGTCACGGCCGATGGGTATTTAGGATCGTTCGGAAAAATATCAACTGAAACCACCAATGCAGTTCGATCTGAGGTAGATTTGAAATCGATCACTTTGGATATTCCGTATTCTTCAAAAAATCCAATACAACTATATGAGTATTTTGATGCGAATGCGTAAGACTGCGACGCTGAACCCAGTAGCAAAAGGAATGCAAAAATTCTCATTTAAATCTCCTTAACTTCAATGTTTAATAATCTCATGACCATAGACCGGGTAGCTTGGATTCTTCGTAGTTTCAAGTTCCTTTAGTAAGAGTGAAGATTTTTGAAATGAAAACATTTTTAAATAAAAATAGTTACTGGATATTTTTGCCTGTGGTGCTGATGGGTTTCTTCGATGCGCTCGCACTATCGCCACTGGCCGACTACTACCGTAGTTTCGATGAACTCTCAAAAGTTGAAGTGCTTGATCGCGATTTTAGAATTAAAATTGTTGACCGCTCGACCGACACAATAGTTTTAGGAATTCATGGCGGTCACATAGAGTTTGGAACCAGTGAAATTGTCGCTCATCTTTCGGCACTGGATTTGAGTTATTATCTTTTTGAAGGCCTACGAAGTTCAGATAATCGCCGGCTTCATATTACGAGCGACTCTTTTGACGAGCCCGGCGCCATTGAAATAGTCAGCCTTGCGACGACGGCGCTGTCTATTCATGGTTTCAAAGAAGAATCACGGCCGATTGTTTGTGTCGGGGGGATGAACGTCACTTTGGGCAAGGAGCTGGTGAGCGTTTTAAGTTTAGTTGATTTTTGGATCGTTGAATTTCCTTGTTTAAAGTATCCCGGAAGCAACAGAAATAATATTGTGAACCGGGCAAAATTCCATGGAGTGCAGCTTGAACTCTCGAGCTTACTGCGCAAAAATTTGCTCGAGGGTAGCGTCCCGAAAGTGGTAGAAATTTAAAGAGGAGTCCTCCAGAATAGATTTATTAATAAGTGCGTTAGATAGTATACATAAACATTGATTTAATTTTCAGATATGTTTTAATTGGTTATGAAAAAAACTGACGCCAGAAAATTAGACCATCAAACCCTAGAAGATATGAGAGTACGCGCTGTAAAAGCGGT
>JANYDD010000012.1 GCA_025359945.1 Bdellovibrio sp.
GCTTTTACAGCGCGTACTCTCATATCTTCTAGGGTTTGATGGTCTAATTTTCTGCCGTCAGTTTTTTTCATAACCAATTAAAACATATCTGAAAATTAAATCAATGTTTATGTATACTATCTAACGCACTTATTAATAGAGGGGCTTTAGCCATCTGACCATTTTCATGTCCACCTGGAAAATAGTCAACTGGTACTGAAAGTCAAAACCCACGCTACCGCCTACGGTGGACTTAAATATAAAAATTAAAAAGTTTTATTCTGGCAAAATTTTTTAAAATCTCTTTTGAAACTAGCCTAAGAAATCACAGCGGCGGCTTCGCACCTGGAGCTTCGTTCAACGGCGATACCCATAAACGGATAATATCGCGCAGGTCTTTATTCATTAGGCCCGCGTTGGTGTTCGGCATAGGCGCTAATTTATTATTTGTTCTTGAAACGATGACGCTACCGTCCCCGTCCGAGGCCACGCGTTTAATATCTTGATATTCAAACAATCGAACCTGCTGAAAGCCGGGCGCATTGGTTCCCTGATGGCAAACAGCGCAGTTATTTGTAAGCACCGAAGTTTGCGAACTGGCGGCGCCCGTCAACATCGAAAAAGTGACGGCTCCAACGGGGTTGCTATACTGAACAAAGTTACTGGCCGGAGAAATATTTCCAGCGGCGTCGCGTACAAAAACATAAACGTATCGCGTGCCGCCGCCGTTAAATCCAACGGTGTTGGGTTTTGCTTTTTCGTTTTCTAAATCCCATCTCCAACATGAATCTCCGTAAAAAGGTCTTGCAGGAGCAACTCCCTGATTCACTGCCGCTGCAGTATCAATGATGCAATAGCCTGTGACATCGGTATCCCACGCAGCAGTCCCAGTGGGATTTTGAATGGTCAAATTTCCAAGCGGCAAACCGGTTTTCACTGTGCCAGCAAAGACCTTGGCCGCCACAGGACTTTGAGTATCCAAAGTGATCGCCACTGGTAAAGCCGATGTGTTGATCACTAATCCTGAATTTGCGACCCATAAATAATACGTTCGTGGTCCATCGGCACCAGGAATATTCATAGTGGTGGGCCTAGTTAAATACCATCCGTTCACAGGGCCGACACCGCCCACACATACGGCTTCAGTATTCGCTGGCGCGGTGGGCGATGTGCTTAGGCACCAACGAATCGCGCTGTAGTCCCGAGTGATCGTTATTTGTGCCGTCGGTGGCGATCCTGCTGAAATAAATTGTGTGCCTTTGACTCCGTTCACATCGGTTAAGCGCAGAACCGGAGCAATAGGAATTTGTGTGTCCGAAGCCTCGCTAGTCGGAGTCATCCTTCGAAAATAAAGACTAAAAACATCGCCCGTCGATACAGGATCGACCAGCGTCACTGCGTTTCCATCCATGAGTGATTGAGGCACATTGCTGACTTTATTAAATACAGAAATTTTTGAGATCGGCACAAAAGTGGTCTGCGACGCCACTAACTTTTTATTGATATAAATGTACAGAGCCTCGGTCAGTATTTGAGCTTTTTGATCTTTGACTTGAATTCTTGGATTGGAAAAAACGTAACCTTGAACCTTGCCGTTCAAAATATAAGTCTTCACGCTCAACAAAACTTTTACCGGCACGGCGCGATTCATGGTGGCATCAACGTCACCAGCGATATCCAAATCCCAAGATAAATCTTGAACTGGATTTCCGGTTTTAGCATAAATCAGCGGTGCCGGTTTTGCGGCCGTCAAAAAAGATTCCAGATCTTCGGAATTACCTGAACTGGCCAAGCAGTTCAAATAGTTGTCTTCAGCTTTTGGCCAAGTGACGTTTAAAGAATCCACCGAATTTTTATTTTGTGGTCCAGTGTTCGGCTGCTTGTGACCAGGATTTGTAGCCATGTAAGAAACTTTGGACAATCCTGTCGCCTGAAATGCTTGGTACGCCAGGGTTAAATCTGAGTCCGCGAATTGCCCCAACCCTACCCCACCCGGAACGTGACACTCTTTACAATTAGCTTGAACAAAAGGCGCTACGGTTTTTCCGTAGTCGGCAATAATTTGGGACTCACACAATGAATTTTGCACCGTCGCCACTTGCGACGAAGCTGTCTGCATTAGCTCGTGACGAGAACTACAGTTGTTAAAAGCAAAAAGCAAAAGCGGTCCGATCAGTGTAAGGCCGATGCTGATTTTTTTCGAACGCATAACTTTTTTCATCTTTGTTTCGTTCCTAGTGTTTCTTTTTCCTACTGCACTTTATTAACAAACCATAAATTCAGAAGTCGCTTTTCTGTATCGCTTAAAGGATAAACGCCCTGATGCGCGCCTTGAGTTCGCAAGTGTTCCGGCAAAACAAACAGTGATCCATCCGCGCTCTTTTTTTGAATACCGCTGACGCCTAAGTTCACTCCGGTCTCCCAAAAATTAATTTTAACGACGCTGACATTTGTAGTGTTATGGCAGGTGGCGCATTTTTTTCCTAAGACGCCGGTTGGTTTTGTAGCATCTTGTAGCTGCGTGAGCCTTAATGTTTGCAAAGTCGAGTTATCGACCATCCAAGTATTTGTATCTTGGAAACTACTTTTGCTAGAAACCACTGGCCGCAAAACATCAGCAGCACCTGCCCTAGTATTTTTTGAAACGTTTCCTGCCTGGTCTTTAACGAAAACAGAAATGTAGCGCTTAAAACTTCCGGTCAAACCATAAACTGACGGCTTAACAATGCGATCCACCGCGGCCCCGTTCTGAGAGGTATTCACAAATCGATAATCCACTTCTTTAAAGCACGGATTGTTCGCACTGATCGCCTGATCTGGAGGTGGAACATCGGAATCCATCACACACCAAACCAACGGAGAAGCATCAACCACATCGGTCACAGACAAGGTCACAATTTGTGTCCCCGTCGCACCATCAATTCGATCTTGGTTTAAAGGATCGGCTTGGTAGGTCACATTTAAAATCTTGGGCGTCGCAGGCGCAGTCGCATCGTATTTCACCGTAAATTTCGCGGGCGGGCTGATCATTAAATTGGTGTCAGCGATATAAACATAAAAAGAATATGAAGTGCCATCGACGGGAACGCCAGCCATCGACAAATTGAAATCAGAAATGGAAAAAGAACTGGTCGCGCATGGAGCAGGGTTGCACACAAACCAACCCGCTTGAGTGTTTGCCAAACCCACGCGCCCCACACAATCGGCTCGCGAAGAACTAGGTGCCGTCGCAGAAGTTGTTAAACAGTATTGACTGACTTTTACTTTCGGATCCACCGAGAAACTGACAGTCCCAGCTTTAGAATTGACTGGATTCATAAATGTCGGAGTCTGTGTCAATGTAGCCGCTGGTGGCAATGGTGGTTTGTCTGCACGATTGATCTGATTAAAACTTCTAAAATAAATCGAGATCATATCTTTGTTGCTGACCTGGGGTAAGTTCACCACAAAGCCTGTCCCCGTTTTACTCTCTGCCCAGGTTTTGAATTCGATTCCGGTAATTGTCGCCGAGACCTGCGCATAGTCGGTCAGTTCGGGGATAAGTTTGCCATTGATAAATATATAAATTCCGTCGACAGAAACTTGGTCGATTCCGTTCTGAGCTCGAACTTGCAATTTATTAAACAAGTATCCAGAGGGTCTGGTAGCTCCCGTTGGATAATTTAATTTTACTTCCAACTGAAGGTCGATATTCAGTTGCGGGCTACCGGGGACAAGATCCTTGGGATTGTTCAGCGACCAATTTAATAATTGAAATTTAGTATTCGAAAAATAGGCCGCGTCGGCCACTTTTCCCATGGTTTCAAAAGACTGATCTTGGATTTCATTGCCCGCCATACAGCTGTCATAAAGACTTTGCGTTCTTTTCCAAAACACTCCCAACGTGTCGAAGGGAACTTGTTGTGCAGGCCCGGTCACCCCTTTGGCGTGAACTGGATCGATGGCGTTTTTATAAAGTTTGGCGTGCCCTAATTTTTGAAATGCTTGAAATGCGGCCATCGAGTCATCCGCAGCAAATTTATACGGAGATATTCCGGCTTCGTTATGACAAGTCTGACACGAATTTGAACGAGTCAAATACGGATAATAATTGTTATCAAAATCCGTTTTTAAAAACTGATCGCACGAGGCTCCTTGGATTTGCGAAACTTCCTGAAAGCCGGTGGAGTGCTGAGCACAATTGTTAAATGAAAACATCAGGACTAGCCCCAGCAGGCTAATTCCAATCAGCTTAGATTTTTGCAGCGAACGTTTCACAATCAACTTCCTTAGCTTTTTACTCGGATTACTTTTTTTCTAGTATCGACATCGTTTAAAATTCGGTTTTTTTCTAAATAATCAAATTGGTTATTCCAAGCGGCATAATTGGCAAAAACTCCGCTGGCCGACATGATCGGGTTATTCCCAGTAATAAACTCTCCGTCAGCGGCTTCGCCGTCGGTAAATCCACCGATCTGATTTGGAAATTTAATATTGTCGACAATCACAGGGCGTTTTGCCGGGTCATACAAGAACATATAAAGTACACCGGCAATCCCACGGTCTGACATCCAAGCGCCAGTGACGTCGTCAGTTTGAGTCGACGTCGTGGCACCATCCGCGCAGACATAGATAAAACATTTTTTCTTTAAAAGCTCGGCGGTCTTTAAAATTTTTCCGACGATCACACCGGCTTCAAAATCTTTTGTGTTTCCTAACGTTCTGCTACCGTTGTGGTAATCGTAGCCACCTAAGTTAATATTGATCGTTGCTGCGTTTCCTTGCAGGCCATTGTAAACCAGCGCCGCAATGACCGAGTTATTAGTTTCCCAAATATTATTCAATGGTCCGGCCATAGGCCCTGCGAAAGGATTGACGTCGCCGCCTTTTCCTTTGATCAGATCCGCATTTTTCACTCCCAAACAAGAAAGCATTTGTTGCAATGATTCAGTGCCTGGGACCGAAGCTAATTTTCTAACTTGCGAGCTTGAAAGATTTCCGACTAATTTGGCCAGACTTTGTTTTTGCTGGTCCGTAAGATTGATGCGAGTGTCACTGCCGTCATCTTTTTTTGCCAGAAGACTTGAGGTATATCCCAAAGCTCCGGTCAGATCGTCTAATTTTCTAACCACAAAAGGCGCTGGCGGAGGAGTCAGTGCCGACTTCTGACTGATCCCAGTCAACGTTCCTGAAGTTCCTAGATTCTGCAATTTACTTCCGGCCAATCCCATTTTGACTACGGCGCCCGTCACATCAAAGGGATTATCTGACGAATCATCCGTACTAGATGCTGGCATATACAAAAATGCGGTTTTATCTAAAGCGGGATTTCTTGGTAAGCCTTCAGTTGCAATTGCATTGCTTTGTGTGGTTCTCATGCCGTGCAAAAATTTGCTGGTGGGAATTGTGGTCGTGGCTCCAACAGCAGGTCCACTGAATTCAACCCCACCAAATTCCACGACGGGTTTAAATGACTTATTGGGACCTGAACCCAAACCGATTCTTCGATAACCCAAACCTAAATACTCGCCGTCCAGTCTGCGCAAAGCTAACTGGCTGGCCAGCGAGGGACCCCCTGCTAAATTAATTGTAATAAACGGAATCATTCCAGTCGACGACTGAAGACAATCAGCGGTCTGGGCCTCAGCTTGTGAACTAGCTAAAAGTTGAACTAGCGAAGGCGCTACAGCCCAAGCCGAAAATGGAATTAGTCCAGTCGCCAAAAAATCACGTCGGGTGACGGGCTTGCCGTGTCCAAGTGTGGCCCAGAATGGGATTTTTTTATTTGTACTCATACAGAGTTCCCCTTTTTTCATTCAACAAAATTCTAATAAACCAAAGCATCAAAACTGGACAGCATTGCACTACATAGCCCAACCAAAAAAAGTCGAGTTTGATTGATTGGCGTGTCTGATGGACTTGATCCATATTCGCTCAACATCACTTGCCGAATTTGCGCCAGTTCATCGGATGCAATGTTTCGATTCCAAAACGAACGCGACATTCGGGTAGAAGCTGCATCCAAGGCCGCACCAGAAATTTTGTCCGGAGTGGCCAGTAAATTAATCTCGTTAAAAAAGTTTCTGGATTCAGGAGCTAAATTGCTTTCACGGTCATAAAGTTTATTACAAACGCTTAAAGACAAATTCGTTGTTGAAACCAATTGTGGACCGTTCATCAAGGACAAATCCTGCACCGATGGCAAAGACCCTTTTCGAGTTTCGTAACTTTGCGCAATCTCCATATCCAAGGGATCCCGTGCCGAAGAAATGGTATCCGCACTAGTTGAATCTAAATCTCCAGAAGTTGTGGCTGATTCGATGCCGGTCACTGACAACATATTTTTAAATTGCTGTTCGCTAGTCAGCATCATCACTGGAAGTTCTGGTTTTTCCGAAGTTGCTGAAGTGAGGGCAGAGTGGATTTCAAAATTTTGTAAATTTTGAAATCCCGTTCTTCCACAGTTAAATCCAAACACCAATGTAAATCCGGCCATAGCGCCCCAACGAATGGTGTTTGAGTGCTTGATAATTTTTAACCAGCTGACTGGCTTTTTTATTGTCCCGTTTCTCATGGCATTAACCTCTTAGGGCTTTATGCATCGACTGTTCGATGCATACTGCTGAAATAAAAATCTAAGACTGTATCCGTTCGATTCAAAAGCATCCGCGTAGTTGTTCACCAACGGCTTAATTTCTTCGTATTTGTACCCTTCGCGAGGTAAACAAACGGCCTCGTAAACACGCTTCGACAGACATTGAGAAAATCTCTTTGAATCGGAAATCATGCGACCAAACTGACCCACTCCGATGCCGCCGCGAGCTTGCGGACCCCGCCATCCGAACAGCGCTTTATTTTTGTCGCCCATCGCGTAGTTAAAAAAACTCTCGTCCTTCAGGCGGTAACCTTCTGGGCTAGTGCGATAGTTGTGATTTAATTTATTCACCACACCTGAGCTGACCGACTGCGGAGTATTAAAAACAGTTGCCGTTGGATCGGGATCTTGATTGGGGTCTGCAGCCGAACCTATATAGTCATCAAAAACATAAGGGTCAGTGCTAGCCATCACTCGCGGGATTTGGCCGTCTTTGTATTGATGACTTGCATGTTTGTCGGCGTGACGAACAACTCCGATTCCGGTGTCGGCATCAAAAGCAAAGTCAAATTTGGCGAAAGCTCCGCGCATTCCGTCCATCACCGTGTGACAGCCTTTGCACGAGGTCTCGAATTTATTAGCGTCTCCGCCTGGGCGCCGATCAATATCGCGTCCGATGCGCGAGGCCGACGCCGAAGTATCTGCAGCTTCATTCATTTCGGTGCACAAGAATTGTTTAAAAGTATATTCCACCAAGCGTCGGTTGGTTCCTGCAATCGCATGTTCGCTTAAAAAAGCTCGCGAAGTGAGAAGACCTGCAGGATCGGGATGGGATTCTATAGTGCCCGTAAAGTTGGTCACCATTTTTTGTCCGTCTCGTTTTTGTAAAACTTTGCCGATATCCCAACCATTTTTAGGATCACCCAGTGCTTCATAGTGATTGTTGGTCTCATAAATATCTTTTTTAAAATCTTGCGGAACATCGGCCATTTTGGGATCAGCGGCGTAGTAGAAATCACCGGTTAATAAAAGTTTTGCGTTCAGCTGATCTCGAGTGACGCCAATAAAAGTCGCTGCAAAATCATTCAGCGGAGCGCGGATTGTCTGATCGCGATTAGACATTTTCAAAGCCATATTTTTTACAGTTGTATTTAAGAATCCAGGATGACCCTTTTCACCAAGACCGACGTCACCAGTAATCACTTGTGCGGCCCGAATTCGGTCACCTGCTTTAATATATCCTTCCATGCGAATCACATCGGGGTGATCCACGGGAATATTCATGCCGGTTAAACGACTGGCCATCTTTCGCGCCATCATTCTTTCAGGCGAAATGGCTGAAAATGCGTCGGGCTTAACACTTAAGTTTTTTTCGACGTTTAGTAATCGGTTGTCACCCAAGATCTCGGTTTCGCTAAACCCTTGAGTGTAGATCGCCAAATGATAAATCGAACCTGACCAGTTGGATTGATCTTTGACTAATTCTTCAACAAGTTTCTTTCCGTCATTTCCAAGCGATGCAACGTTATTCATTGGCACCAGATCATTGCCCAGAACCAATCGTGCCGTAGAGAGCGGCGAAACCACGACTGCGGGGTTAATCACATAAGATGTTTTCACTCTATTTAAATAGATAGACACTAATCTTTTGCCGGGCTCGTAAGTGGCGATCAGTTCATTTCTTGCGCTAGGATTTTCATTCTCGTCGACGGAAATAAATGACGGCGCTGACTCAAAGTCTAAGGGAAACACAACACCTGTAGTTTTGACTTTAGCGCGCAGGCGAATCAAAATTTTTGATGGGCCAACTTCTCCCGCTCCACCGATCTGATAAACACCAAAGTTGGGAACCTGAACTGAAATATGATTTCCATTCGGTGTTGGGACCACTGTCGGTGATGAATTGGACAGACCAACAATTAAATTTCCAGAATGACCTTGTGACAAAAACGAATACGGGGTGCTGTCGATATCATTGCTTTTAAAAATACGATCGCCTTGAAAGGCAAACTGAGGTCGAAATCGAATCTGCAGCGAAAATCCATTTGTCCAAGTGTTGAGTTTACTGGCGGCAACACCCGAATCCAAAACGGTTCGATGACGTTGAGCTTTTGTGTAAGCGGGGGCCATATTATCGCCGTTCGGTTTATAGTTCAGCGTAATAAATCCCATCTCTGGAAAGACGCTTGTGCCAAAAGAATAATTAGTTCGTAAAGGAACGGGGTTGGGGTCTGTGGGAAGCAGTTTTTCAGGCAATAAATTTCCGTCAGCGTTCGGAGTTAAATTCAATGCTGGCGCAACGCCTGACTTATCTGCAATGGCTCCGGCCGCATTCAAAGTTGCATCATCAAAAGTATAGATGGCCTGAGCACCGCTGTCGTCTCCGCCAAAGTAATAGTCACGCAACGCTAAACCTTGCGAGGAATATAATCCGAAACCAGCAGCGAATACCGCAGCAATCTTTTTAGAAGTGATGATTGTCCAGGTCCTAGAATTTTGGCCCAGAACCCGTTTCAGAGTCTTCATAGAACTCCCTTAGTGTTTCTAATATTTTAAGGGAGAACTTTGACTTTCTTGGAAACAAAATTAGGTTTTGTATCAACATGGGCTGGTTTATTTTTGTGCAAGTTTCGACAGAGTGTTGAACTTTCAGTCGTCGTCAAAAAGTTAGAAATTATGCTGCCAAATATTCTGACACTTTTCAACTGGACCGTGATTTGCCTGTGAAAATTGAGCTTCAATTGAAATTTCGAAGAGGCCATCTAAGGGTTTGAATCGCAACATCATTTTTGCGTTTTCGCAGCTGCAATTCGCGAATGAATTTGTCTTTGAAAAGCACTGTAAATGATTTGACACCAGGCTTGAACCTTATCAAGACTAAGGGGCATGAAATTAAATTTTTGTCTTCGGCTTGCGAAAAAACAATCTGTTCAAATCTTTTTCTTGGTCATGGGGCTCTACCATCTTGCCCAAAGCGAACCTTGGCTTGCCAATCGCTTTGCGCAAAACTGCGCCGCTTGCCACGCTCCTGGCCGAGTCAACGTCTCGGCTCCACAACGGCGTTGCACGCTCTCTTGCCAAGGTTGTCACGTCAATCCCAGCGGCGGCGGTTTACGCAATCAGTACGGAAAATGGAATGAAGAGCGTTGGCTTTATTCTTTTCAAACGGGATCGAATTGGAAGCTGCAAAAACCTAGGCCCGCGATTTACCCTGAACAAGATTACGCCGATCAAAACTTAAAAAACTATATTGATCAAATTGACGATACTCCCGGAAGCGAAAAGCGGAAAAAATTTTCTAAAGAGATTGTCGAAAAGGGCATTGCGCTGAAAGAAAGTCCAGATTATTTGGGTGACGCACCCTTTGATCGAAAACATGGCGCCTTTGAAAAACAAATGGAGCCCAACAAAAGTCGATTTATGGCCCGCATCCCGGCCGAGGATCCCTTGCGAAAGCAAAAAGACGATCCCATTTTAGCAGGTGCAGACTTAAGATACTTTTATCTTTCAAGGCAAAAGGTGGTTACTGTTCCCGGCACTGATGCCGTCACAACAAAATCTCAAAAAATGTTTCCGATGGCAGCCGATATTGGCGTTCAGATAAAACCCCTACCTAAATTTTCTTTCGTCACCGAAGCTCGCTTTGCGAATCCTCCCGACAGGTCTTCGTGGGATCAACTTTACACTTCACAACCTTTGATTCGATCAGCGTATTTAATGATTGATGATTTGCCCTACAATACTTATTTGATGTCGGGAATTTATCGACCGATGTTTGGTCACTTTGACGTCGATCACAACAGCCTGGCTAGCACCTTGACCGGATTGGGTTACGCCAGCACTTGGAAGACCAGTTCCGTTGGAACGGCACCGAATGTCCCTTTTTTTAATTTTCATTCCATTTCTCCAATGGCAAATCCGACGGCTAACCAAGACAGTGGTTTTGTGGCCAACGTCGGAGTTCGATTTGTGACGCTGGGAGCTTCTGCAACGGTTTCATATTGGGATACTAAAGCAAATAATCCTACGAACGGAAATTTTGCTGGATCAAGAAATATGACTTCATATGCTTTTGGCGGAATGATCAAAGGGTGGATTGCTAATCTGGATATTTTAAAAATTAAAAAATCCACTGTCGACGCTACCGACGAGGGCCAGTCTTTTTCATGGGAAAATAAGTATCGCCTTTGGCGAGAAAACTATTTTGAAGCCAATTATGCATGGGCAAACACCGCCAAAACTTTAGAGCCCGGATCGGCCTCAGAATACAGCTTTGGATTTCGAAGTTTTTTAATTTCAGGAATGGAGATCGAGGCCCTGATGATCAGTCGATCAAATGTCACTAAAAGCCGCACCACAGGCGCAACCACAGCAGAAACATTGGACACCTTACTGCAGGGACAATTTCACTTCTATTTCTGAGTTCAGGATTTAGTCGTATGTCCTGCTTGCCGAACCAGGGGTTACGCATATGACGGGAAAGCCTAGCCAGTAAACAAAATCTTGAACAAATAGGCATCACTCATCAGGGCTATTTTCCGTTTTCTGCGTATTCCTTTTTTAGCGGGTTCTCGCTTAAATAAATTCAAAACCATTTTTCTTAAAAGTGAAAAATTCTTTCCAGATTCCTCTGCCCATATGCGGCTGTCTTCTTCATTCAAGACAACATCAAGTGACCAATGCAAGTTTATTCTCAATACCCCAGTGGCTTCGGACACAGCTGCTAAATCCCTCGGCAGATTTCTCTGCGCTGGAGATATAATATCGAATTTCCGATGAGATTTCACCCGTTGTTCTGATAAGACGCTCAGATTGGATTCGGATAATTGAGCTAACATCTGTCCAGTCTTTTTCAGGAAAAAATCCGATTTCCCTTTCAAGATAAATGACCCGACACCTTCTGACCTCATCCCGGCCATGAGTATTCTTCTCAGATAATTCACAATCATCTGATTTTAACTTTCTATTTACCGTCGTTGAACTTCGTCGAAAAAGCTCTTCCGTCGCCTCAAATAAATTCTTTTGATTCTCCTTAACCGCCAATAAATAATCAGCCCTCTTTTTAATGATTTTATCAGCTATGTCACGCTGGCCCCCCATTGCATCAAGGCTTAGGAGACATCCCTTTATTTTCCAAAATTTTTAAAAGCTGTGGCACTGCCGTGATCTCATTTGACTTCTCTTCCGTCGCAACCTGCCCTAGGCTAAGCGAAGTTCCCGACGACCACGCACTCACCATATGAAGAGCCTTACTAGCTCTCGATTTAAAGTAACGCCGCAACGTCTTCCCATCGATACAGATTTGATCGTTTTGAATGTTCAATTTTTTTCTGATTTCACTGGTCCAATTTATAAAAAATCTCTGAAACTCGTTGAACTCTAAAATGCAAAATATCCTTCTAAAAGTATCATGCGACGGAACGCCGTTCTTTAATTCCAAAAATTGCAAAAACCAATCCTTCTTAGCTTCAGCATAATCTTCAATTTCTTACCAGTTCTCGCAGCCTCAGATCACAGCACATACCGTAATGAATACAATTTCTAGAAAATCATGACGATAGTTCTCGCCGGTCCTTGGGTCCTTTAAAATTAATAAATGAAATAATAGAGGATTCTTGAACTTTTTCTTGATCATGATGGCAACTCCAGTTGAACCGGAATTGTTGCAAATTTAGATCAATTTTACACCCGTACTTTGTGTGTGGGTCCAGGCTTTCCCGTCATATGCGTAACCCCTGAGGCCGAACTGATGACAAGGTCGAAATCCTGCCCATCCGGTGATTTACTGGATTGATCTTTTTCGATCGCGGTAAAGTACCGAGGCATAGCACACATACAAAATGTGAATCGCAACAAAGCTGGCCACGTATTCGACACCGCCCGCACCAAATCCGTAGGAATGCAAACCTGCACCTAAAATAAAATTCACTCCGTACCAGGCCATAATAACCAATGAAAAAGTTAAAATCCCAGAGACTAAAATTCCAAAATCTTTCAGCAGGCCCGCGACCCTTCCGTGAAGAACAGCAACGTATCCCAAAAGCGCAATCAAGGCCCAAGTTTCTTTTGGATCCCAGCCCCAAAATCGGCCCCACGAATAATCGGCCCAAATGCCGCCTAAAATAATTCCAGGCGCTAACAAACCGACACCGATTTGCATTGCTCGGTACACTGAAAGCACAATCGCTTTAATTTGCGGTTGATATTTTTGTGGATCCTTAATGAAAAAATAAAGACCAATGTCCGCGCAGGCCATCGCCAGAAAGAATGCTGCGTAACTAATGGTGATGGTTAGTACGTGGGTCATCAGCCAAAAATTACTGCGCAACACAGGTTCTAACGGCGTTAGCGAAGGATCCAAAATAATGGGTGCTGTGTCCGCGACGATCAGACAAAACGCGGCCACCGCAGTGCCTGCCATTAAGATAAATCGCCATTTGTATGTGAGCTCGATGATCATTGAAAAAACCATGGCACCAAAACCCACCCACACCACAGTTTCGTACATATTCGAAACCGGAGGTCTGCCGGTCAAATAAACTCGTAAGCAAAATCCATAAATATGCATAAGAAATCCCACCAGACTGACAACCCATGCGGCCTGGTAGAAAAGAGATCGCTTAAAAATCCAACTTAATACCACTGCTAAAAACGCCAGCAAGTAGGCGATATAAGCCCAGCGAAACGGATGAAACTGATTGTAGTGGACTTCAAGTTCGATATCTGTGGCCGCTGGGTAAAGCCCCGGGTTTTGCTTTTTCGCGTACTCAGAAAAAGCGCCCACTTTGGTAAAAACGTCCTGGGTCAGTTGCTTTATTTCTGAGGGATCTTTTTTGGTGGTCGAAACTTGTAAAGACAAATATTTTAAAAAGACTCCAGTGACTTCGGAAAATAATTTATGTTCAGATTCGCTGAATTCAGCCACTGATTTCCAAGTTTGGGACATGCTGTCCCCAGGGTTCTCAGAAGGTGCCGGTGGCACAAGCCGAAGCAAACTTCCGTTGGCTAATGAACGCAAAACGTAAATCTGTTGCTCTAATCTTTGCAGCGCCTGAAAATAAGGATCTAGTTTAGCCTTTTCTTCGCGTTTTTGATTTAACTGCTGCATCAATAGCGAGATTCGATCGTTAGATAAAATTTCTTGCACGCTAAAATATTTTTCCAAAACGTCGAGCTTTAGACCTTCCTTGACCAAATGATGTTTGATCTCGACGATTTTTCGTTCTTGCCAAGACACCGGATCCAATAGCCAAGTCATAATGATTTCGGTCGCGGGTTTTCCTTGATAGTTTTGTTTTCCATAAACCAGCTCTAGCGATTCACGGGCAAAAGTATCGTAAGGTTTAATTCGCCCTTGATCTTGAACGGGCAAAAGTTCTAAAGCTTTTAGCGGCGCCGAAAAAGATTTTTGCGACACCAGAAACCCAAATGAAAAAATAAGAGCCCAAAAAATTCTATTCATGATCAGTGACCTCGCGTTCGGTTTTCGGTGCTTGGTTGCGGGACTCTTTTCGCTTGTTATAAAAAAGCCAAACAACACCTAAACTTAAAATTAAAGACCCTAAGTATTTTATCCATCGCCCGGGATCGTAATTGACCGACAAAATCGAAGCGATCGGTTGTCCCATTTCGTTTTCTTGAAAACTGGCTTGATAAACAGTTAATCCCTTGTGTTTCAAAGGTTCATTCATGGAAATCGTTTTTTCGCCCAAGCCTGGAACAATCACTTGGCTTTGATAGCTAGAGGCGCGTTGTGTTCCTTGATAGCGTCCCATTTGAAATTCTTTAAGTACGACATCAAAATCCAGATCCACTCGTTTTTGTCCGTAACTAAAAATGTAAACGGCGTGATCGGTAAATAGTTTAGTGACGTCGTTCACCTGCAAAGAATATTTTTTTCCTAAAAATTCAAAATCAATACTAGAAGTGGTCAGGGGGTTGGGGCGATCTACGGGTTTAAACTCTTGCGTTTCCTCGGCGTGCGTAAAATACATCAGCACTTTAAACTCTAGATCCATCCAACCGGTTTTCAGCCCCTGACCCAAAGTTAAAAAGCCTTTCAGCGGTTTTCTTTGGGGGTCGCGATAATACAAAATATATTGGAACTTGTCACCAGGCGCCGGCCAAATAAATATTTCGTTTTCCGTCGAGCCTTTTTTCAAGATCTCGGCAGATGGAGGACCCAAATTAAATTTAGCCAATCCCAATGCGGCTTGCGCATTTTCGCCAGGGCGTTTTTGCAGCAGCCATTCGCTTTGATTGACTCGCTGATTGTGAACTAAAAATCTTAGACCCGATCCCATCTTTTGATTTTCCGAAGCCGCGATTCGGCGACTGACCAAAGTGAAAGGCTCGAAGTGAGTGATTTTTAAATTTCCCTCGGGAAGTGGAATTTCTAGGCTTTTATTTTGCGGGCGGTCCAGAAAAAAATCGACCTCGCGCTGAAACAACTGGGTGTATCGTTCTCCGTCAAAAGACGACCAAACTAAAACCTCGGTTTGCGGCACAGTCACAAAATGATTTTTTTCGCCAATCCCAATTCGCAAAGTTCCGTCCAGCCCCCACCAATAAGTGATTAGCGAACCGGCCAATAAAACTAAAATTCCAATATGCGCCAAAATAAAAGGGACGTGCTTTTTTTGCCAAGGCCAACGACTGACCATGACTGCCGTCAGATTGACCGCCAAGGTGCCCATCACCAAATACATCCAAAATGTTTTATAAACTAATTTCTGCGCGATCTCGGAATTATATCTGGCCTCAACAAAAGTTCCCACGGCAATCAGGATCGCTAAAGACGCAATCACAATCACCGCAATTTTTAACGAGGACAATGTTCGCACTAATGTGCGCACAAAAGAGGAAAAATATTTTTGCGCCGGACTTGAAGAAGGTGAAACCATTGCGATCAATCATAGAAACAAACATTGCAAAGCTCAAAGGAATTCTGGAGAGGCCTAGGAAGAACCGCGGACGTTAAGCTATGGCGCAGACAAACAACATAAGGTTTAGGATTTATTATCAAACATTTTCTACAGTAAGTTTCGAAAGCTTTGGATATAGTCGTGGTCAATTTTTTTCTTCAGTCGCCAAATCCAATGGCCGCACTTAAAATAATTTCCCCAAATGGCTAGCGCTTTCTGGTCTCCGCACGTCAAAAGATTTAAAGTCCGCGCGGGGGGAATAAATTGGGCATGCGTGCTAGCCACTCGCCGACCAGAAGTTCGCTGCAAATTTTGCCAATCCTCATACAAGTTATGCGCCAAGATACGGCCCTGACGAACTGCGATCACTCCCGAAGACGGCAGTTCCAAATCCGAAAACTGCGCTGAATCACCCGAAGCGTAAATGGAAGAGTCTAGAGTACTTTGCAGATTGGCAGCAACCCGAATCTTTTTTTCTTCTAAGCCCAGACTAACCACTTGCGGTGTGGTTGAAACTAACAGCAAATCCATCTTTAGACTTTGCATTTTTTGCTGAAGAAAAGATTCTTTCAAGTCCCAGTCCTGGGTCAAACGATTAACCCCTTGGTTAAGCAATTGAGTTTCAGCCCAACGGCTTATTTTTTGAGAATAGCGATCCAACACCGGACGGCCTGAAACCATCGAAAACCTGACATTTGAATTTTTAAGTCTCACTTTTAGGGCTTGTAAAATCTCGTAGGCGGCCGCTCCGGATCCTAAAACCCCAACATGAAAAGGTGAGTTGAAAGACGCGCTTTGAATTTTTTGAATCCATGGTTCGATTCCCTTTAAAAAGGGCGAAAAAGGTTTCAATGGCAAAATATTGGCGCTTTGATACCCCGCTAAAGTTGAGCCTGCATTGACACTTAAAATATCCCAGGAGATTTCAATTCCAACAGATGTCAAAACCGTTTTTCGTTGGCGATCAATGCTAAGCACTGAGTCTTGAATCCACATCACGCCCGCTTTCTGCCACAGCTTTTCAACAGGAATTAGTGCCTGGTCCGCATAACAATAACCCGAGACCACCGTCGGAACCAAGCCCGAGTAAACCTCGTCCTTGTTAGGCGATACTATGACAATTGACTTCAAGGCTTCTGGATCGGCGTGGGGATGGCTTGTCAGTTTTTTTAGAAAAAACAAATGACTATGCCCCGATCCAATAAGAACAATTTTTTTTGTAGTTTTATTCACTGTCTTGATTCTGACAACTTGACCGATAGGATTCAATCACTGATCCTATTTTAGATGATAAAAAAATTGGGTTTAGCATTTGTATTTTTAATAATTATTGGCGGCTTTTATTTTTTAGGCTGGGGGCAATTTTTCCGACTGGATTATTTGCAAACACATTTGGCCCTGTACCAAATTCAGTACGAATTAAATCCTTTGCTGATCCAAGGTGCTTTTTGCTTGATTTACATTTTAGTGACCGCCACTTCATTGCCGGGTGCGGCCCTTTTAACCTTGCTGGGAGGAGCTTTATTTCCCATTTGGTTGGGATTTCTTTTAGTTTCATTCTCCAGCACCATTGGCGCCAGTCTTGCGTTCTTGACCAGTCGTTATTTATTTCGAAGCGTGATCGAGAAGAAATTTAAAAAACCGTTCGACATCATCAATCAAGCGGTGGAAAAAGAGGGCAGTTTTTATTTGCT
Source organism: Bdellovibrio sp. (assembly GCA_025359945.1). Classification (GTDB taxonomy): domain Bacteria; phylum Bdellovibrionota; class Bdellovibrionia; order Bdellovibrionales; family Bdellovibrionaceae; genus JANYDD01. Next base: position 17,172 of record JANYDD010000012.1, read on the forward strand.
GGCGATGCGGCTGAATCCAGCGTTTCCGTTTTTTGTGATTAATTTAGTTATGGGTCTGACCCGGATGCGATTGGTGCCCTATTTCTTTTTCAGTCAACTGGGAATGATCCCGGGAACTTTGGCGTTTGTGAATGCGGGTCGAAATTTATCGGAAATTAAAAGTTTAAATGGCTTGGTCAGCTTTCCCTTTCTGGTCAGTCTGGCCATTTTGGGTGTACTTCCTTTAGTTTTAAAGAAATTGATCGAGTTTTTGCGAGCTCGAAAATTTCTAAAAACTTTTCCAAAGCCGCGAAAATTTGACTACAACGCGATAGTCATTGGCGCAGGGGCTGCAGGTTTAGTTTCGGCATACATCGGCCAAGTGCTTAAGGCCAAAGTCGCGATGATCGAAAAAGCACAGCCCGGTGGTGACTGCCTTAACTTTGGCTGCGTGCCCAGCAAAAGTCTTTTGCATTTGGGCCAATTAGTTCACGGAATGCGACAGGCGAATTCTTTGGGTCTTATTAAAAGTTCTGAAAGAGTTGAACCCATAGATTTTCAAGTGGTTAAAAAAACAATTCGAAAAGCGATTCAAGATATCGAGCCTCACGATTCTTTTCAAAGGTACCGAAGTCTAAATGTGGATTGTTATAGCGGCACTGCGCAGGTGATTTCTCCTTATGAAGTTTCGGTCGGGGGAAAAACTTTGTCCACAAAGAATATTATTTTAGCGACTGGGGCATCGCCTATCACGCCGGCTTGGCCAGGAATTTCAAATGTAAAATCGGTCACTAGCGAAACGATTTGGGATTTAGAATCTTTGCCCAAAAAACTTTTGGTTTGCGGTGGCGGCCCCATCGGTTGTGAAATGGCCCAAGCCTTTCAGCGCCTGGGTAGCCAGGTGACTTTGATCGAACGAAATAAGTCGATACTTCAACAAGGTGACCCAAAAGCATCGGCACTACTGGCAGAAAAGCTGCGCTCCGAGGGCGTCAATTTACTTTTAGAAACGACCGCTCAGGAATTTAAAAGCGCTTCCGAATTATTGGTCAGTCAACAAAATGGGTCGACGGTCACGATCGATTTTGACGTCGTGTTATTTGCATTGGGAAGAAAGCCGCGCACTCAAGGATTTGGATTAGAAAATTTAGGTCTAGAATATAACCCCAATGGAACCTTGAAAGTAAACGCCTATCTGCAAACCAAGTATCAAAATATTTACGCCTGTGGGGATCTTGCGGGGCCTTATCAACTGACTCATGTCTGCGCCCATCAAGCGTGGTATGCGGCGGTCAATTCATTGCTGGGTGTTTTTAAAAAATTCGCTGCTGATTACCGAGTGATACCGCAGGTGACTTACACCGATCCCGAAATCGCTAGCGTCGGTAGGACCGAAGCAGAATTAACCAAAGAAGAAATCGCGTTCGACGTCACTGTTTACCACATGAGTGATTTAGATCGTGCCATTACCGATTTGTGCGCAGAAGGTTTTGTAAAAGTATTCACCAAAAAAGATTCCGACCAAATTCTTGGCGCCGTTGTTGCTCACAAGCGGGCTTCTGAAATTTTGCAAGAAATCACTTTCGCAATGAAATGGAATTTAGGGCTTGGAAAAATCATGGCCACCATTCACCCCTACCCCACCTATTCTGAAGCCAACAAAATGCTTGCCGGCCAATGGCGCCAAAAACGCCAACCCACCCGCGCACTCAAATTATTAGAACGCTACTTCCGATGGCAGCGGGGGTCATCAGATTCTGACTTGCTTGGTTAGACGAACGGAAATCTTCCTGTCAGAAGAAATTCTTTGCTGCCCGCGGTTTCCTGTTGATTTAATTTTGTGAGCCGCCTTAGCCTGATTCAGGGCAAAACGCTGGCGCAATGTCAGCCACCAGCAGGGGGAACAAAAATGACTTCCAGATTTCAAAGCATTTCACATTTTATTTTGACGACTTTCACTGTAGCGATTTTCACGGCAGTGACTTTCAGCGGCTGTTCGAACGATAAAGAAAAAGGAAAGCCTGCCGAAATTTTATCCTACGCTCAATTTTCGGCGCAGCTGGATCTTAGCGGCGGGTTTGCGCAGTCTAACGATTGCGATAAACTTTGCGTGGATCGAAGAAAAGAATTTAGGTACTTGGTCTATGTCGGCGAATCGACTTATTGTTATTGGCTGGACAAGCAGCAGAAATATCAATTTTCATTTTTAGATCATGCGGCTCGCATTGAGAAAAAGATTTTAAAGTCCACCTCAGAATTTCAATATTTTATGTTGTTAATGGAATGGGCCGCGCTGTTTCGGGACGGACATGTGAACGCGATCCTGGATAAAAACTCTCAAAAGGTGGATTTTTTCTCCCCACCGCTAGAAATACAGCTTTTGAATCCAGGCCGCGCCGATGAAACTTTGATTGTCGCAAAAACTTTGCCCGAAGTGAAAAATCTTAAAATCGGCACCGAGGTCACTACGATCAACGGGCAAAACTGGAAAGATATTTTAGCTCGCACTCTAAATATTTCGTTTGGCAGCACCGAAGCCCTGCGTCGTCGAGTGGCCGCGCGGCTGATTTTTCGAAAACTTCTTCAGGAAAATGGACCTGAAAGTCTTTTGATCCAAGGAAATTATCACGGACAAGTTTTAAGCGAAAATGTGGGTCGAAATATTTTATTAAATTTAGATCCCGCATTAACCCCTGCACCTGCGGATGCAGAACCTACGGGAAAAGATTTTCTAACGGTCTCGATTATTCCAGGAAATATCGGCTATTTGCGGATTGATGCTTTTCAAGGATCCCAAATGTCCTATTTGCTGGAACAAGCTTTGGATCGCTTAAGTTCGACCAAGGGTTTGATGATTGACCTTCGTAAAAATGGTGGCGGCGATCTTAGCGGCAATATTATCCTTGAAAAACTAAAACCAAAAATGCTGGTGCGCTACTTTCGAAAATCAATTAGGTCTGATTTTTTATTATCACTAAGACCCGATATGATTTCTGAATTTCAGTTTTCTCAAGGTCCGTTTTCAGATTTCGCAGCTGTTCCACTTTTAGAATCCAAAGAACCGCTAGCTCAACCCGTTAGCCTGTTAATCGCTAACCCTTGCTTTAGCGCCTGCGATACTTTTGCCACAGCGTTTCGCGAGCATGCTTTGGGGAAAATCTACGGCGAACCGACTGGCGGCGGTACCGGAACGCCGATTGTTTTAGAGTTGCCCATCAGCCACCATAGTTTTCGATATTCAGTTTGGCGCGGCTATGGCCCAGTCACCCAACAGTTGATCGAAGGGCGCGCGACCGAACCAGATCTGTTGATTTCTCAAACCGCGAATGAGAAAATCGAAAACCAGGATTTACAATTGAAAGCTGCAGTCGAAGCGTTTTCAATCTTTATCGATCCGTCACCACAAACACCTGGACTTGAATTGCCACCCCCTTTGTTGACCACTCCCAAACCAAAAATAAAACGAAGCACTGATTTAGACTTCGAGGAAGAAACCAGAGAAGCCAGTGAAACTTTCTAAACTTCTGTTGGGCGCGATCGCCATTCCTTTGTCAGCAAAGCAATGGCACGTCGTTGCTTACGACAATATTAAACCCAACGTCGTGGCCTTTGATTCCAAAGAAAATACAATGACGATCCGTGTGCGTGATTCCAATGGTGTCGTCGCAAGTGCATTGGAAAAAACGGTCACGGTGACATCCTTCAGCGCAGAGCTTAATTTCAACGGCAACCCCAAGTTTCAGAACACAAAGTGGGAGGAAGACAGCCCATTTCGATTGGGTTTGGTGTCACCTGGAGAAAATAAATTAGGCCGCCTGAAAAGGGCTTTCTCAAAAAATTGGGTGATCGAGCTTTTCAAGTTAGTTCCATCGGGTCAAGGTTTGGATAAAGTCTATTTTTTTAATTTAACTCAAAAATCTGGCAATGTCGGGCAAGAACGAATCCATCCCAAGAGTTCGCTTTTTTCCGAGCACTTGGCGCAGTTCAAATCCGCGGAAGAAAAAAACACCTCGTTTCGGTTTCAATTGCCTCATCCCATTCCCACTTCAGCATTGTGGATCAGCGCCGACGGCGACGACACCCAGTCACAGTTTGATGTCACTTTAAAAAAATTAGAAATCCAAACTGCCGAAAAGGCAGAAACGAAAAAGCCTTGAATATCGCTAAGGCCCAGCTCAGAATTTAAAGCGTCATCAAACGCTACAAAAATGTTTAGTGGAGGCTTTAATGGTGCACTTAAATCTCTTTTTCAATAAATATTTGAAGAACTTCAAATCTCAAAACCTAGGCCTTCGAATTTTTGTCTATCGATTTTTTTTATTCGTTTGTTTTTCGATCATTCTCGAAAGCCCAAGTTTAGCGAACACCGAGTCTTCAAATTCAAACCCAGGTTCAACGTTTTATTTTAGAGATCCCAAATCCACGCAGACCACCTACTTCGCTGTGATTGATCCTTCCCAGGGTTTGTGGCGAGTGCAATTTTTTAAAAAAGCAAAAAATCAATTTCAGGAAAAAATTTGGTCTCGGTCATGGTCAAGTCGCCAAAAGGGTGTGGCCGATTTGAAAGCCTGGACCAAAAATAAATTTGTAAATGTGGCAAACTTGAATCAAAACGAGTTGGCGCCTCTGGCTGCAGTCGCAAGCTCTTGGATCACCGAAGTTCCGGGCGAGCAGCTTTGGCAAGATACCGAAACTTGGACCTGGGATTGGGAAATAAAATATTCTCAGTGGATTAAAGCCAACGTTGGAAAAGATTTCCTGACGAAACTGAATTTAGAATCTGATTGCGCGGATCTAGCTTACATAGTGCGATGGGTTTTTGCGCGGATTCACAAATTGCCTGCCGCCAATCGATTGGCGGGAACAAAAGATTTTTTAACCAATCGATCAATGAAAAAAGACTGGATGAAGTTTCCCTCGGATCCCGACTGGAAAAAAGATCAAAGATTTTTTCAAGCGCTGACGTTTTTGACGGCCAATACTTACACTCACTCGCTGTGGGAGGACAGTTATCCGATCGCCATCACCCCAGAAAGTCTTTTGGCTGGCACTCACCATTTAAGTTTGCATAAAGATAGTGGCCACACAATGTTGGTTTTTCGCGCTGGCGAAAAAAATCATATGCCCGTCGAAGTTTATTATTCATCAACCCCCAGAGTAGTGCGAGAGCTTTACCAAGCCATCTACTTCGAACCCCAACAACCCAAACCAGATTCTGGCGGTTTTTTAAAAATGCGCTGGGCTGCTTATACCCAGTCTGGGGTGTCCTTGGCGGAAAAAAAACTAATGCCTTTTTTCTCAGAGGAGCAATTCAGTGCGCCTTTTATGGATAAAGAGACGATGTTTGCCAAGGCCGTTTTTAAACGCCTAGACGCTAATTTTAGTTTGGCCGGATTGGTTCAGCAGGTTATTTTAGACTTGCGTTCGATGCTGGAACAAAGGGTGCAAGTCGTTCAATCCGGTTGGGCTATTTGCCAGGCGCAAAATTGTGCTGAAGGGACTCAAAATTTTGAGGATTGGAGCACCCCCTCACGCGACGCCCGCGTGCTGGCGATAGCGCAATCACTTTGGGGCATTTTATCTCAGCTTCAATGGCAAGCGCCCCAAGAATATAAAACGTTAAAAGCGAAATGGCAGACTGAAATGACTTTGCCTTTTTTAAATATTTTTGAAAATCAATATTCATTGGCGCAAATTCTTTTCACGTGGGAAGTAAGTGCCCACGATACCAACCCATCAAGCCCCGAAGCCAAGCGATGGGGGCTTGAACCTAAATCTTTTTTAAAATCAGCAGTAGCAAATTTAGAAAACCTTTTCTCCGAGCGACAAAAAAAGATCTCGAACGTGCCGCCCGATTGCCAGCAAGCCGATGCCTCCTCGAAATGTGGTGCGGGAACAAAATTGTGGCAAACCTGGAATACTCACGACATTGATCAAAAAATTTCGTTAATCACAACACGATTGAAAATATTCTGCACTTATTTTCCCGGCGACCATTGTTTAGTTTGGGATCAAGATTTAAGTGTTCAAACCGTTTTCCATAAGACGCTAGCTTTTTGGATCGAAAATTCAATCTGGTTAAACTCTGACCCAACAGCGACCCCAAACGAAAGATGGGGTGAAAATAAAAGTCTTTATGACGTCCTTGAAGTGCAGGGCAAGGGACCTTATACAATTAATAAAGCGAAGACCCAAATTTTTGTAGATGATGAAGAGAATCCCTATTTGATGGAGGTTGCGACTGGCAAAAATTTGCAAGCCGAACCGCAATTTCGGTTTGGCGGATTTCAACCTGAGCCTTCATTTCTTTATTCTTATTCGCGGTCCATAGATCAATTTCAGTTTCATTTTTTCGATTCTTCATTTCATCAAATCGGAGCCTTAAACACGACCAAGAATCCCAATTCGGCATTGGTCATGCACTGGACCCGAGTTCCAGGACTATTTTTGCTCCATCAAGAGTCCACGATCACGTTAGTTGATATTTTGAACAATAGCATCGTAGAAGGTGAATTTATTTCGGAAAGTTCGAAAAGGGAAACTTACCTTTTTCGTCGAAAAAATGATTCTAAGAATAAGTTGGTGGTGGCCGATTTAAGCCAACCAAATGCCACTTACAATTCGATCCTTGTTTCTGATCAATCCTTGGAAGATTTTTTACCTAGGTTCGAGATTTCTTTTCAAAACCAAAACCATCTCGTGCTTCGATTCGACTGTGTGAATGGTCCCAGCAAGTGCAAGCGGGCTGTGTCCTATTTTAGTTTCGACCTGAAAACAGGAAAACAAACAATTTGGAAGTCAGCCACAGATCAGATACCAAAAGATCTGGTGATGATTTTCCCGGATCAATTTGCACTGACTCGAAACTTGCAAGACCAGATTGAACTTTCGCGGATGATTGCCGGGACAACTGATCTAGAGCTGGTCAGAACTTTCGCGTTGGTGGCAACGCCCGAACAAACTGATATAAATTTTCCATCTTTTTATCTTTCAGCCCCATTGATTAACGCTAAGGCGAGTTATCATATTTATGGGGGCTCGGGAAAGTTTCAAGACTTTGAATGGAGTGCTTTTGACCTATATCCCTTCCACGAATTTTCTGGGAAAAAGAGCTCCGACGGAAAGACCAATACATTTGTTCACCTTCCCACTCAAAAAGTTATTTTCGAATATCCTGGGTATATTTATTTTGCAGAAAGACCCGAGTTAAGTTTCAACAAACTGATCCTGCAAGCTGTTGGCGACGGTTTTCATCGCCAGGTGGTACAAAAAATAGATCTAACAGATCCGTCTTCTTGGTCGCCCCGCCCACAAATCACGGGGTTGGCGTCCACGTGGTTTGACAATTTGGATTTTTTTTCCTCCGACGTTAGCAATGACCAAGTGATTACCAAAGAAAAATGGACTCAAGCCAACGATGGGGTGGTCTTAACACCAAATACGGGATGGAATAGCACTGCCATCGGCGACCTTTCACCGCGGCCTATCAGAAAATTTATTCTTTTTCCAAAGTGATGAATAAGAAAGCTGTCTTTAATTTCTTTCGACTTTCTTCAACTTTTACAATCAGGCTAAGTTTTTCATATCGAAATTGGTCTTGAATCGTTAACCGGGAATGGATTATTTTTTGGATTGGCAGGTGTCCCAGCGAACGTATTTTTTGTATTTGGGATCGCAGGGGTCGTAATCATTAACGGCCCAGTCGTAACCTTGATAAGCCTGCACCAATGCCACTTTGGCTGGGCGAAACCATCTGAAATGCCAGAACTTGTAGTTCAGATAATCATCGATCGCTTTTTCTTTGGGCACGCCCATAAAATCGATCGCGTAAATGGCAGAAGCTTCACCCGTGCGATCGGCGCCACTGCGACAGTGAACTAAAATCGGATACTCCACTTCGCGAAGAGCTTTTAAAAATCCCACCAAACCTTCCTTCGAGGGAAAATAATCCGAGTGCCACCAAAAGGCCAAAAAAGTAACGCCCATTTTTTCTAGTAGTTCTTTTTGTGGTTTCACCCAATAAGAATTAGGGGGTTCGCCTCGCAAAGAGATTACGGTTTTAATATGGTATCGCTGAACCACTTCGGCCAATTCTGCGGGAAAAAGCTGAGCTGATCTATAAAATTTTCCTGGATCCACTTCCGCAAAATTCTGAGTCATTCGATATCGACCCGTATAAAATAAAAGCAATGCCAATAAGGTCAACACGATCATCGTCGAAGCCCATCTTACTTTTCGCCGCCGCAGATTTTTATTCATTTTTGTTACCGACTAAATATTTCTTCGATACTGACCACCGACTTCGTACAGGGCTTGGGTCATTTGGTATAAGGAACAGCTTCGCGAAGCCTGCATCAATGCTTCAAAAAGATTATCACCTTTAAGCGCCGCTTTTTTTAGCTTTTCAATCTCAACCTGACTTTGATCCAGATGCTTTTGCTGAAAATCCTGCAGATGGGTTAACTGTTCATTTTTTTCCTCATACGAGGCTCTGGCCATTTCGATTTTCGCGGGCACAAAATCTGCCTTTAAAGTTTTGGGATCGACAAATGTATTGACCCCAATGATCGGAAGCTCGCCGTTGTGTTTCAGGGTCTCGTAGTACAAAGATTCTTCCTGGATTTTTGAACGCTGGTAGCCGGTCTCCATCGCGCCTAAAACTCCCCCTCGCTCGTTGATTTTTAAAAATTCATCTAAGACGGCTTCCTCAAGTTTTTGAGTCAATTCTTCAGAAAAATAACTGCCCTGCAATGGGTTTTCGTTGATCGAGGTGCCAAACTCGCGATTAATTATCATCTGAATGGCCATGGCCCTGCGAACACTTTCTTCTGTGGGGGTTGTGATCGCTTCGTCGTAAGCATTGGTGTGAAGTGAATTGCAATTATCTTGAATCGCAATTAACGCCTGCAAAGTCGTACGAATATCATTAAACGCAATTTCTTGCGCGTGCAGCGAACGACCGCTGGTTTGAATATGATATTTTAATTTTTGTGATCGATCGTTGGCCCGATACAAGTCTCGCATCGCAATGGCCCAAATTCTGCGGGCGACACGACCCAGGACCGAGTATTCAGGATCCAATCCATTACTAAAAAAGAACGACAAGTTCTGCGCAAAATCATCTACCTTCATCCCGCGCGCCAAATAATACTCAACAAAAGTAAACCCATTGGAAAGAGTAAAGGCCAACTGACTGATCGGATTCGCACCGGCTTCTGCAATATGATATCCCGATATCGAAACTGAATAAAAATTACGTACCGAATTTTGAATAAAATATTCTTGGATATCGCCCATCATCTTCAGTGCAAATTGAACGGAAAACAAACATGTGTTCTGACCTTGGTCTTCCTTTAGAATATCAGCTTGAACGGTACCTCGAACGGTTTTTAAGGTCTCGCGCTGGACCGTTTGCCATTCTTCGGCGTTAAGCTTTCTGTTGAATTCTTTTTCTTTTTTAACGACTTGCTGATCAATCGCGGTGTTAAAGAAAAACGCCAGAATCATCGGCGCCGGCCCGTTAATCGTCATCGAAACGCTGGTCAATGGCGCGCACAGATCAAACCCCTGATAAAGTTTTTTCATGTCATCTAAGGTGCAAATGCTGACACCGCTTTCGCCGACTTTTCCAAAAATATCAGGGCGCAAATCAGGATCTTGTCCGTACAAAGTCACGCTATCAAAAGCAGTGGAAAGCCGCTGGGCTTTTTCGCCTTCACACAAATAATGAAAGCGTCGATTGGTCCGGGTGGGTGTGCCCTCGCCGGCAAACATTCTTTTGGGGTCTTCGTCCGTGCGCTTCAGCGGAAACACGCCGGAAGTATAAGGAAATTCGCCGGGCACATTTTCTAGCCGTAAATAATTAAAACGATCACCCCAGTCGCGAAGTTTTGGCACAATCACTCGACGGATTTTCGTTCCACTCAGGGATTTTTTGACCAACGACTGGCTAAATTTTTTGCCACGCACTTCGAAAACAAAATCATCGCCCGAATACTTGGCTAAAAGTTTGTCGAAATGTTCCAGAGATTCAAGCTCGTCGGCTGTGAATTCTTTTTTTAGCAATTCCTCAGTATTTTGCAGAGCTGGTGCATCTTTCTGCAATTCACTCTTGTCCTTAGATTTGAGCTTTTGAAGCGACCCTAAAAGTGAGGCCTTTTCCGATAGGTCGTGCGTTCTTTTTTTGTAATCGCGAACCGTAGACACAATCGAAGCTAAATAATTTTGGCGCTCTGACGGTAAAATCCGATTTTCCTTTGCGGCTATTAGTGAATTTTTAATTTCGGAAGTCAGTTTCCATCCTTGAAATTTTTGTTCCAGCAAATCTGTCAGTTTAAAAAAAAGCTCATTCACACCCGAATCATTAAATTGCGACGCTTGGGTTAAAAATACTGGCGCTGGAGCTGGACCTGGACCTGACGAATCGAAAAGTTTTCGCGAACGATTGTACTGTTTGGTGACATCACGAAGTGCGTCTTGCGACCCTTTGCGATCAGACTTGTTGATCGCAATCAGATCCGCAAAATCGATCATATCGATTTTCTCAAGCTGCGAGGCCGCGCCATATTCAGACGTCATCACGTAGAGCGAAAGCGAACTGACTTCAGTGATGGCCATATTTCCCTGACCAATTCCGGAAGTTTCTGCCACGATCAAATCAAAATCCATTAGCTGCAAGGCTTGCAAAACCCCGGGAAGACTTTGCGCGATCTCTTTCCCGGATCCTCGCGAAGCCAAACTGCGCATAAACACCCGATCACGTGATAGTGAATTCATTCGAATTCGATCACCTAAAAGGGATCCGCCCGTTTTGCGTTTGGAAGGATCCACACAGACGATCGCGACTTTCTTGTCGGGATAGACATTTAAAAACCGCTGCACAAGCTCGTCGATCAAACTGGATTTTCCTGCACCACCGGTTCCGGTCAAGCCCAAAATCGGAGCTTTAGTTTTTTTTCGATTCAGGAAACTTTCCAAACCCAAAAAGGGAATTACTTTCGAAGCTTCAAATTTATGGCCGTCGCTGTTTTCAACCTGTGTGAGCAGCATTCCAAGGGCAAGGGACGGAATGGGTTCATTTTTTTGTTGTCCATCAGACTGGTGGCCAGACTGGTGGCCAGATCTTTTGGTGCCAAGGGTTGCCGACAACTCTGTCGACTTTGTTCCCACAGAGACCTCCATCGGCGAAGCTGGCAGTTCGAAGTCACATTGTTTGATGATCATCTGGATCATGCCCTCGAGGCCAAGCCTGCGACCGTCATCCGGGTGAAAAATCTGCGCGATCCCATAGGCTTCGAGCTGCTTTTTTTCTTCGTAAACGATTACCCCACCACCGCCACCGAAAATCCGAACGTATCCAGCGCCGGCTTGATCCAAAAGATCTTTCATGTATTTAAAATATTCCATATGTCCGCCCTGGTACGAGCTAACACAAACTCCTTGCGCGCCTTCCTGCAATACTGCTTTCACCACATCATCGACGCTGCGATTGTGGCCCAAGTGAATCACTTCGGCGCCAAAATCCTGTAAAATTCGACGGATAATATTTATCGTGGCGTCGTGCCCATCAAACAAAGATGCGGCGGTCACGATGCGGATAGGATTTTTTCTTTTGTAATCTTCCAGTGGAATCATAAACTACTGTGCTTGAAAATTAGGTTTTCGTTTTTCTAAAAAGGCAGCCAGACCTTCGCGAGTATCATTGTATTTAAAAAGTTCCGAAAAATTCTTGGCCTCGTTTCTTAGGAAAGAATCGCCGTCCTGGTCGTACACTTTCAAGATTGATTTTTTAGCCATTGCAATGGCCAAGGGGCCTTTCTCGATCATTTTTTGGGCCAGCTTTTGGCTTTCGACTAAAACCTGATCTGGGGCTACGACCTTTGAAACTAAATTCATTTTGAAAGCCTCATCGGCAGAATAATTTTGTCCGGTGAAAATAATTTCTCTGGCCCGATTCAAACCTACAACGCGCGCTAACCGGATGGTACCGCCATAACCTGGAATCAAACCCAATCCTACCTCGGGCAGCCCAAAGACCGCTTTTTCCGAGGCCACGATCATATCGCAGGCAAGGGCCAGTTCAAATCCCCCGCCAAGTGCAAATCCGTTGACGGCTGCAATCACAGGAACAAATAATTTCTCAAACTCTCGGAAAATATTTTGGCCGCGTTCAGAAAAACCTTGGGCCTCTTTGTAATCAGAAATCTTTTGAATTTCTTTGATATCCGCGCCGGCAACAAAGGCTTTCAAACCCGCACCAGTGATAATTAAAGCCCGACAGGTTTTTAAGTCTGTGCGACGAATTTCTTTTTGAACCGCACCGATCTCTTCAAGAACGTCTGCTGAAAGCGCGTTCAGAGCCTCGGGCCTGGTGATTTCCAAAACCCAAATATTATTTTGCCGATCCAGTTTAATCGTATTGTAGATATTCAGTGCAGACATGAAATGGCCTCCTTGGAAAACAAAAATTTTAATATTTAAAAACACCGCGACCTGATTTTTTTCCCATCCAACCCGCTTCCACATATTTTACCAACAGCGGACAAGCGCGATATTTAGAATCCGCAAACCCTTCATAAAGGACATTCATTATCGAAAGGCAAGTGTCCAAACCAATAAAGTCTGCCAAGGTCAAAGGCCCCATTGGAAAGTTGCAGCCAAGCTTCATGGCTTCGTCGATCATCGCAGGCTGCGCAATTCCCTCGTGCAAAACATAAAAAGCTTCGTTGATCATTGGCATCAGAATGCGATTGACCACAAACCCAGGCATGTCCTTGATACTTTCAACAAATACCTTATCCAATTTTTCAGTTAGTTTTTTTATTGTTTCAAAAGTATGGTCCGAGGTCTGAAGCCCCTTAATCCCCTCGACCAATTTCATCACTGGTACAGGATTCATAAAATGCATCCCACAAACCTGCGCAGGCCGACCCGTCTGTTGAGCCAATTTCGTGATCGAAATCGAAGAGGTATTGGTCACCAACAAACTGGCCGCAGGTAAAACCGCATCCAAAGATTTAAAAATTTTAATTTTCAAGTCCACATTTTCAGTGGCGGCCTCGATCGCAACATCTACGGTCTTAAACCCTTCCAAATCAGAAGTGGTCTGAATATTTTTAAGGGTCTGCATTTTCAAATCTTCCGAAAGAAAATTCTTTTTCACCAAACGATCTAAACTGGAAGCCATCGACTTCAACGAATTCTCAAGAACGCCAGGGTTCAAATCCATCAACAAAACTTGATAATTTTTTTGAGCCAATACTTGCGCAATTCCAGACCCCATTTGCCCAGCACCCACCACACCAATTTTTTTAATTTGTTCAAAAGAAATAGCATTCTGACCCATGAAAACTCCTATACAAGAAAAGTCCGTTTTTTTGAGATATGCTAAGCAGTCGATCTAAGAATGGCTATATAATTTTTCTATGTCGGCCATCGTCTGATGAAAGATCTCATTTCTACAAGTTCTGCAAGAACAGGGGGCGGTACTTGCCCTTTTCTAAGAAGAAGCCGCTGTTGTGGTTGGTTCCGATCAGCAAATTCCAGCTTTTGGGTTCTGCGAGCTCGGAAAAAATTCGTTCTCCAAAACGGCTTGGGACTACGGGATCTCGGTCGCCGTGGAAAACCACGACTCGTGTGGGGCTTAGGCTAGTTAAATCTTTAGGCGCTTCAGAATTGGAAACTAAAAGCCAGGCAATGGGCTGCAACAGCCACGTCACCCAGCTGCGCGAGACCACGTCTTTAGCCATACTTTTGTAAGAAGAAAAACTTCCGTGAATCACCATTGTTTTTGGGCGCTGACCAGCTTGGATTTTTTCAGCGGCTCGCAGGGCGACGATTCCGCCCAGACTGTGAGCGTACCAAAAATACGGTGGCTGCATATTTTTAAGCATCCAACTGTTAAATAAAATTCCTGCATCGACAGTTGATGCAGGCGAGCTTTTGCCCGACGATTTGCCGTAGCCAGGATAATCAAAAATCAATACCGAGTACCCGGCGTCGACCAACCATAAAACCATTAGAAAATGACTTGATAGATTTTCGCCATTTCCATGAAAAAAAAGAAAACTTCCCAATTTTTTTTGGGCCTGGCTGGATTTCATCACCCACCCGTGCAAAACCAAACCATCCGAATTGGGCAAACTGACGTCGTCGTAAACAAGGCCAAATTGATCCGGAGTGTGATACTGAAACGTCGTCGGCTGATAGAACAAACTGTTGCACGCGCTTAGCGACAAACACATTACAATCCAAGCTGCGGACTCTTTGGTCGCCAATCGCGAAATGATCCGCACAATCGCAAAGAAATCAAAAAATAAATTTAAGCTCTTCAACGAGAAACCTCTGTTAGGTCTTGAGTTATTTATAGGCTGAAGTCCCACTTTCGAATCGCTTTTAACGGAACTCGCTTGAATCACCACGAAATTCAAGCGAATCCTTTTCTATCCTACAATTCCGTTCGAGCGTTTACTCAGCGCTTTTAGCGTGACAGCAAAATTGCGCGGTGTCCCCATCGCCTACGGCACTGGCGATCGAACTGCTGAAGGGCTTGTTCAAGTCACATTCGTCCAACAGTTTCAACTTCAGTTCAGCCAAGTTGGACTTTCTGTGTTTTTGGCAGACAAAATTATCTGTGGTCACTTTTGTTTCTAATTTGTCTTTCGACGCCGCTTTTTCTGCGAAGCTTATAGTAGACAAACTTAGCCCTGCGAGCAGGACAACTATTGATGCTCTTGATGCCATTGATGCTTTCAAAATACTTTTCATCGTGATCTCCTTTTTGTTATCCGTAGCGTACATGATCAATTGTTGTTTTGTCCTCGAAGAATTTTAAGCTTAAATTTTATGCAGCCACAGAAAACCTGCGACACAGTCGGCGTTTGCGTTGTTTCAAATTTTCTGCTTCAATCAAATTTCAACAATAAGAAAGAAAGGACGTGCTATGCACTCAAAAAAATTTTTGCGACTGATGATAGGCTTTTGCCTGCTCGGCGCAGCCCCAGCATTTGCTGGAAAGTATGGGATGGCTGGTTGTGGACTTGGTTCCATGATCTTTGAAGATCAGCCCGGAAAAATCCAGATATTGGCGGTCACCACGAACGACATAGTCGTGCCCCAAACTTCTGCGATCTCTACCGGTTCAATGAATTGCAATGACAGCCCGACAACTGCTGCCGTGGGAAAATACATTGAAGTCAACCAAGTAGCTTTGCAAAAAGATGTTGCCAAAGGGAACGGCGAAACTTTGTCAGCCCTTTTGACTTTGTGGAAATGCGATTCGCAATCAGAAGTCGGAAGCACTTTGCAAAAGAATTATTCTGAGATCTACAATTCCAATAACCTGCCAGCTGCCCAAGTTCAAGAAAGCATGACCAAAGTGTTAAGCTCTGGAACTAACGGCAACCTGTGCAAAGCACTTATCTGAATCTAGGAGTAATAAATGAAAAATATATTTTTAATTCTCTCAAGCATCGTTTTTGTAACGGCTGGAAGTTTTGTCCAAGCTCAAACTAAAAAAGCGGCTGCAGCCCCTGCGAAGTTTTCTCGACCTTACGGAATGGCTGGTTGCGGTTTAGGTTCACAGCTTTTCGAAAAGAACTCTGGACAAGTATTTGCGGCCACCACCAACGGTTCGTCGTACACCAATTTGTTTGGAATCACTTCTGGAACATCTAACTGTGAAGATGGACCGAATACAGAAGTAGCTTCTCGATTGGATCGATTTATCGTTGCTAACAAAGTGGCGCTGAATATCGACATTGCTCGAGGACAAGGCGAAACTTTGGCTAGCATGACCACTTTAATGGGTTGCAGCTCTGCATCTCCCCAAGTTGGTCAAGCTTTGAAGGCTAACTACAACTCGATCTTTACTGATGTTTCAGTTCCCGCTAACGCGATCACTGACAGTATCATCGATACTCTTTTGAAAGATAAAGAGATCGCCGGACAGTGCAGCCTAAGTTAATCTTAGTTTGAGTTCATGCCGGATTTGGATTAATTTCCGGCCGGCATGGATTTTTTTTCTTTCTCGAAATTTTCTTTCTATCAAAAACTCAGACTAAATCTCTCCAAAGCCAATTTGCAACGACTCAAACTCGATCTAAAATTCATATTAACAATTTCATGCGGCAGAATTTTTCGATTTTTATCTGCGATTCAACTGATCAAATATTTTAAAACCAGATTTAATTTTCGGGCAGTGTTTCTGGTCTTTCTAGGTCTAGGGTCCGTTTTTTTCGTTTCTGGCGTTTTTGCTGAGGGCAAAGTTGATTCGACCATTGAAAAACCTATCCCAAATGAAAGCCAATTTCAGGACCTAGTACTAAAAATTGATCAGCTGCGACTTTATGAAAGTTCTCAGTGGCGTGCGATGCTGGTCTATGCAGACAAACGAAACAGAAGCTTAGTTTCCCACTCCGCTTTTTTTCTCAACCCTGAAGGTATGCGCAATTCACGTAGCGAAATGCTTGCACAACTGCAAACCATCTTAAATCCAAAACCAAATTCAAAACCAGATGACGATCCAATTTGTCTTTTTCCAGCGCGCCGAAAATTTTTACAATCTCATCTGAATTTACCAAAAGACACGCTTTCAGAAAATTGCCCAACCTATAAAAGATACCTTAGGACTCTTGAAGCGGATTCCGTCAGTTTTGTTTTTTCGTCTTTCTACACCAACAGTCCTGGGTCTGCTTTTGGGCATACACTTTTTCGCATTCATAAAAAAGGTGCCCAAGCCGCTGAACTTTTAGACCACGGCATTGGATATGCGGCCAACGTCACCACGAATAATTCATTTCTTTATGCGGTGTATGGAATCGGTGGACTTTTTCAGGGCACGTACACCAATGTTCCTTATTACTATAAAATTCGCGAATACAACGATTACGAATCTCGCGATTTGTGGACTTACCATTTGGACCTTAAGCCAGCAGAAGTAGAATTGCTTGTCGATCATTTATGGGAAATTGGTCAGGTGTCTTTGGATTATTATTTTTTTACCAAAAATTGTTCGTATTTAATGCTGGTGGCGATTGAGGCTGCAACCGATCGCTACCAACTGCGGCCCAAACTTCCGTTCTGGGTTATACCATCAGATTCTTTAAAGACCGTCACTGATACACCCGGCTTGGTCAACAAAATAGAATTTCGACCTGCGGCCCGAACCCAATTTCATTATCGGTATTCCGTTTTCTCACCAGCAGAAAAAAATGAACTGAAGAATTTTCTAGAAAAGTACGAGCCTTCGCAACTGGAAAAATTCAGCGATAAAAAGAAAGTCGCTTTTTTAGATGCCGCGATTGATTCGATTGATATGCGATTTCCGGAAAATTTGATTAAAGAAGATAGCGAGGGCTCGAAAATAAAATCGAAACTACTGAAAGTTCGCGCGGCAGTGCCTTTGGTTTCTGAACCCTTGAATGTTCCGCCTCCAACTGAAGAGCGCCCCGATTTGGGCCACGGATCTTTTCGTTGGAGCCTGGCCGCAAGACAATGGAATCAGAAATGGATGACACTTATCGAGGCTCGCTTTGCGATGCATGACTTAGGCGATCCTCACCTGGGCTACCCTCGATTTTCGCAAATTGAATTTTTTAATTTTCGCGGCGAGATCAGTTCGACTTCCACTTTCCGCGTTTTAGATTTTGATTTTTTTCAAGCGGCATCGATTAATCCACGGACAAGTTTCAACAAACAAATTTCGTGGAGAGGTCGAATGGGGGCCACAAGCTTTGGACCCAGTCTTTGCCAGCCCGACTGCTTGGCGCCTTCGATGCAAGTCGCCGCGGGATGGGCATTTTCGGTAGGCCCCCAAGATTCGCTGGTGATTTGGCCGCTGATCGACACAGGAGTTTTTAACGACTACAGGCTTTACGGAGGACCTTGGATGACCGTAGTGGGGCCAGGCCTGGTGCTGTTGTGGACGGTCCGAAAAAATATTAAATTTATCCAGTCATCGACCTATTTCCCTATCAGTCTTTTTTCTGGCCCTAACTTAGTACAGAAGCACCAAAGTGAACTTCGGTGGCACGCCAATAATTCTTTTCAAATTTTTGCGCGAGGTGAAATTTGGAAAAGCCAAGTTGGCGATGATAATGCCGGTCATATCGGCGTGATGTATTCTTACTAGTGCTAACCATTTCTTGCGAAAGTGTTGCGTTAGAAATGTGCCCCCCCCTGCGTTGGGCGACTACAAAAAAGTATTGAGCTTTTTATCAAACTGCACATCTAAAGTCTGAGTTCCCGTCGAAACTTTTAATTTAAGTATTTCTTTTTTCTTATCTAAAGCCTCGATCTTTAAATTTCTGGTCCAGGAGATAGATCGCTTCTGAAAATGTTCTAACAACTGCGAAAATTTAAAAAAAGGTTTAAAAGTTTTTCCCAGATCTTGGCTCCAGAAATGTCCCACATAAATTTCGTACTTGTTTGAAACAAAGACCGGAAAATTTTGATTTTTGAATTCAGAAAACCGACGCCAATTTTTTCCGTCTTGGGTTATATAGATTCCATGGCTTGAGAGAATCCCAAACTTAGGGTTATCGGGCTGAAAACTGAGTGAAAAAATTTCTTTTTTTAGGATCTCTTCGCTGGTTAAGTTCTCCGTGGCGGTCCCGATAGTATCGGCCCCTTTGGCAAGCTTCCAGTAAACTTCGCCGTGCCCTTTCAGCCACGAGACTTTCCATTCAGAAATTTCAGAGCGAACCAATCGAACTAGACTTCTTAGGTTTAAAATCTGGCCCATTTTTTTTTCATCCTGGGATTCAACAACCATCGCCAGATCTTTGTGAATTTTAAATTCTTGGACCTCCGAAAGTGGCACTCGATAATTATTTTGCAAAATTAAATAGGGCCCACTTTTGTACTGCACCTTGGACCACACACCTTTGGATTGAACCTGGTTAATAAAGTCGTAAACCGACGCCATCTGGTTGATATCAATAAATCCGTGCACCAAAGCAGGAGATTGAAAGCTGATTTCGGCAAATTCATTTTGAATCGATAGAATTTTCACTTGCGTTCGGCCCGGCAAATGCAAAATTGAATTTGATTTAAAATTGGGCTCTTGCCGAAGCGGCGCCGAGATTAAAACTAACCCGAAACCGGCCGATAGCTGTTCCCCAGTCACCAAATCCGAGTCCTTGATCCAAAAACGTCTTTGATCTTTTTCCACCAGGATCAGATTTTTAACTTGGCGTTGGACCCGCGCTTTTTCCAATTCCAAAACGTCGCGTTGGCCCGAAGCAAAAAGACTTTCTGGACTTCGATAAAAATGCACAAGCGGAGAAGCTGAGACAAAAAAATAAGGCCATAGGATGTACGCTGCACAAAACGCGAACCAATTCATCCTTTTAGTGTAAACCCTTTGCCGGTTTTGAGAAGCCTGGTTCTGACCAGGTCAACAAGAGGCGTTATGCCCAGACCTTCGTTTTTAATTTCGTTTGCCAGAACCAAAGGAGGGTATTTTCTGATAGGTTCTAAAAAAATGCAACTAAGGCGCGAACTTCAGATTGAAGTTTCCAACGCCATAAGGAGAATTTGATCATGCCATCACCAATGTCGCATCTTCTATCCGTGGAATGTTTGTTATGTTCAAAGCCTTCAGTCATCCGCGAGAGCGTTTTAGTTTTATCAAAACACAAAGGCCAACTCTTCGAATGTGATCAATGTGGTTTAGTTTTTTTGGACAAACCCACGTGGCTGAAAGAAGCGTATTCGCAGGCGATCAGCCGTTTAGACACGGGGATAGTTTATAGAAATCTGCAAGTCGCTAGTCTTTTGTCGGTGCTGATCCCGCGATGTCTTGAAAATTCGACAGGACCTTACTTGGATTTTTCTGGAGGGCACGGTCTTTTGGTGCGACTGATGCGCGATTGCCACTTTGACTTTTACTGGACCGATGCCTTTGCGGATAATCTTTTTGCGCAAGGATTTGAATCCCTACCCAAACATCACTACGAACTGGCTACAGCGATCGAGGCCTTTGAGCACTTTCCGGACCCCTTTCAAAAATTCACGCATTTATTTTCGCTGTCCAAAAATATTTTTCTGACCACGACACTGATGCCGGATCAATGCTTGAGTTGGAACGATTGGCCTTACTACCAACCCAATACCGGACAACACATCACTTTTTATCGAAAGCGCACACTAGATTGGGTCGCAGAAAAATTTCAAAAAAAAATCACTAGCCATCGCGATCTGCATTGGATTGGCGACGATCCCCCCACTTTGTCGCAACTAAAACGCTGGGACTGGCTTTCCCGAAAGCTTCCTGTCTATAAGTGGGCGCAAAAAAAACGTGGATCGCTGATCGCTGCCGATGCTCAAACGCTGCAAATTTTTTAGATTGCTTTTTCCATCGCTTCACGCACTTTTTTCATCAGTGGCTGTTTCTCAGAGCCCGGTGAAATGGGGTCTAAAAATTCCATAGTGATTTCTGAACGCCAAGCTTGCGTTGCTGGAAAAAACGAATTCTTTGGCCACAGCTGACAAGCTCCAAGAATCACGGTTGGAACCACGGGAATTCTTGCTTCGATCGCAAAATAAAAAGGACCTGATTTAAACGGCAGCAAAAGATCATCTCGGGTATTTCGCTTGCCCTCGGGCGCCAGAGCGTATTTCTCGCCGGGGACAAGGTGCTCTAAAGACTTTCGATAAACTTCAATCACTTTTGCTTTTTGCTCTCGAGCAATAGGCAAAATTCCATAGGCCCGCATGGCACTACCAAAAACGGGAATATCAAACAATTCAATTTTCGCGCCAAAGCGAATGGACGGGACCAACGCTTCTAATGCGAAAATATCTAAAAAACTAGAATGATTAAAAAGCACTAGGCAAGACTGCTGGGGCAAACGATCTTCACCCGACATGCGAACGTGAATATTCATAAACTTCAGAAAAGTCTTTGCCCAATTGTTAGCGACCCAATCAATCCCTTTTTTGTTTCTAAATACGGCGAAATGCAAGATCCCACCCAAGGATAAAAAAAAGGTCAGAAGCGGAAGAAATAAAAAGACGCCCATCAAAGCTCGAATCCAAAGAACGGGCCTGATCAAAAAACTCATTCTTTGTAAACCCGTTTTCGGGCGGCCTGCATTTGGCGTTCTTTATACGCCTGGTGTTCGGAAGGGCCTTTAAGCTGGCTATGATAAGATTTCTCGTCCATCAATTGGACTTCAAATGGAATAAAAAACGAAAACTCTCTCTTGTCTTCCCACTTTACTCGAATCAATTTACGAGCAATAAATTTAATAAATCGATGGTCGTCCGAAGAATATAAATTTTCTTTCTTTAGATACTGCCCCTGCCCTTCAAGGTTTTTCAACTGCTCGACAAAAAATTGGGTCAGATCTAAATTCGAATTGCGGTTGGCTTCTTTTTTGGCTTTTTCAGCCACTTCAAAAAAAAGATCGATGGGATAAAGCGTGTTCGACGACTGGTCGGGCATAATATGAGGAAAACTTACAATATTTTCTTCTACCAGAAAACGAAGTACGCGAAAAGAATCTAATACCGATCGCGTGATAAAACGAACACCTAGTTTATCGTATATATTCATCGCGATATAATCCGGCTTGGCCAAAAGTTTAATCACACTACTGGAAGATGTTTTAAAGGGTTTAATTTCAAATCCCACCAGCGCGATCGGTTCACGGTCTGCCGCAGTCGAGGGATCCTTCGATTTCAAATAGATCTGTCCCGATGTTCCCTCGTGAAATAAAGAATCCTGAAAGGGCGTTAAAATTTGCTTTTGAATTTCTTCCGAGAAACTAGAAAAGTGATCGTTCTCGATATGCGTAAAAACATGCATAACCCGCAAGAAAGCGCAGGCCCATCTTTGCAACTGCGCTTCTTTGGGATGCTGCGAACTGGCCCAAAGTAAAAGCTTACGAAGGTCTTTTAATTTTTTTGGATCTTTTATTTCTTCGGGAATCTCCGCTAAAGAAAAACCCAATTTTTCTTCAAGCAAGACTAAAGCGCGGCGATGGAAGTGCCATAACTTTTCAAGCTGATCAGGATTTTTTAGGTCATAGCCATAATTGGATATAAAATGGTCGGCTTCACTTTCCGTCAAAATATTTAGCTTGGGCAAATCGATGACCGATTTTCCACCAGCCAAGGTATCTAAAATTTCGCGATTAAAGTGCAACTTCGACTGCATGAAATCCTAACTTTGGGCACAAACGGCCGTAGTTAGGATTATTTCGGTTCTACAAATAGAGCGCAAGTTCTAATGCTAAAAGTCCCCAATGTTCCCGATTTTTGAGTCTTATTGTTAAGGAAAGATATCGTCCCTTGGGCTTGATCCACATTATAGTTTGGAGCATCCAATGTGATCGTGCTGAACTCATCTTTGTAGTAGATGGTAGCGCGGTTATTAATTGCCGAACTTTGACCACCATTGTCGACACTCAAAGGGACTCGAAATTTAATCTTTGTTTTTACTTGGCCGTTATTGACCAAAGAATCATTGATGGAAATCTCGATAAAGCTTTTTGCGCCGTTGAAATCTGGTACCGCAAGTCCGTCCGATCTTCTGATAAAAGTTCTCGCCCAAATAACAACACCACTACTAAGATCAACGTTTCCTAACAAATTGCTGTCGTAGAATCCTTCCAAGAAATCTTTCAATGCTTGTCCATTTTGAATTGATACGTTACCCGTTCCACAGGTTGGAGATCCGCTAAGTAAACCTGGGTCAGGTGTCGATCTAGTTCCTGGCGCCGCAGCCACCGGTGCCTGCCCGCCGTCGTCTTTTTTATTGTTGTTACAAGCCGTCAAGCCCAAACCCAAAGCCAGCAAAATCGTCATCAGTATTTTATTTTTCATATAAAACTCCCTGACTTGATAGAAAGGCAATCCCGATGCCAGCGAAATTCAAGGGAGAAGCCCCTAAATCACGCCGTCTGGTGGCCTCAAAATGAGATTGGTCGAAAAGGGTCAATCCGCTGTCAAAAAAATAGACAGTTCTTTTTTTCTTAACTGCTGGCGCCTACTGGCCAAGTTGGAAATTAAGTATTAGGAACCTAAGATTTCGTCTATATTGCCAGTCTGTTTCAAAAGGGGTTTTTTCTTGAATTTTTTTATCCTATTTGTCATCGCAACCCTTGTCTCAGTAAGTCCAAGGGGCTGGACGGAACAGTGCGGTTTAAAAAAGAAACCCAGTTTCATTGAAAAGTACGAGCACGATTTTTTATCCAGCCAAAATCCTAGGCGCAATGCTAAATTGTGGAAGAAACAAATTCGTAAAACCTTGATTTCTTTTCACGTGTCTGAATCTTTGATCGCCGGAACACCCTTCAACCCTCAAAAAAACTGAAATTTTTTTAGAAAGTGATCCGCAATGAAATAATTACCTGACTTATGCCGTTGGCGAACCAAAAAATCCCCTTTCGATTCTTTTGACGATCCATTATTTTCCCAAAGACGATCCATTCGAAATTAAATCAATAACCCAATTCAAAAGAAATATTCAAATTTTAGACAATGCCGTTCAGGTCAGATGGGTAATTTCAGATGTGGGCACTGAACAACAGATGGTGGAAGGGCTGGCTTCAGCAACTCAACATTACCTTCGGCAGCGGACTCTTTCAAATTTAAAAAACTTAGACACTTTGGCAGGATCGGCAAAACCCTCGCCAGAGATTGAAGGCTTTCTGTTTGAAAATCAAAATGGTAAGGCTGCGCAGTTTGTGTGGATTTCAGTCCCAACAATCAAAGTCGGTCGAGGATCAAAAACATTTTTGATCAAACTGAACCTAGAATCAACCGCTCAAGTCGGTTCGTGGATAGCCCAAGT
Source organism: Bdellovibrio sp. (assembly GCA_025359945.1). GTDB lineage: Bacteria > Bdellovibrionota > Bdellovibrionia > Bdellovibrionales > Bdellovibrionaceae > JANYDD01. The sequence continues at coordinate 40,951 of JANYDD010000012.1, forward strand.
GAACACGACTGAATTCGACGGTTCATTAACTAAAAGTTCCAAAAATAAATTGATCGATCGTGCGTTAGGGGCCGGACGCTGGGAGCAAAAAAAGACAGGACTTTGATGACTTATTTCCTGTTCCAATTCCCAGGGCCCAATGCACTTTTTATTGTTTGATTTTGGAACAAGCGAGCACTGCTAAAATCAATGGGTTTATTTGACCCGATAAATGCTTGAAGCTGCGGTGAAATTTCTCTTATGGATACTTGCGCCTGTGTGTGACTTGAAAAATCATTGGGATTGATCTCCTGAAAAAGCACCTTAGCGCGAATCAAAAAAGTTTTCATGACCGATCCTGATCTTAGGCTTTGAATCGAAAGCCAAACTCTTTCGGCCCCAAACCTTGTGGTTTTTTCAAACCAAAAACCTTCCGCTGGATTATCAATCACGTGCAGTCCAAACCGTAAAGCCAATGCAAAGTGCTCTTGTTCCACGACAACGATTTGATTCAAATAAAATTGGGCCATAAGTCGTATCTGGTCATCCCCACCTGCAGAGATTTTTTGGGTGATGATCTCTTGAACAAGTTTCAGAGGACTAGCTTCAACGGATGCGCGCTCGGCACGAAAAAAATCAGTTTCGGTAGTATTAATTTGCCACTCAGTTTTAAAATCCGCAGTGACACCACGATCAACTCCGGTCTTGGAAATAAGTGTTAAGCGATCCGATTGGGGGAAGTATTTCACTTCCAAATAAAGTGCCCCTGGATCCTCTGGTTGGTCGATCGAATATAAAAGGTAGCCGTCCTGAATCCGACCTCTGGGACTGATTCCCGCTTTTAAGAAATAAGCTTGGCGAAGATGGGCCTGCACCGAACGCCGATCAAATCGCGATCCCTTTTTTAAAGATTCGGTCGCATATAAAGCGATCAACGTCTGCCAAATTTTTTCTCGCCAAGTTTTTAGGTTACGACGATGGGGATTAAACTTTTCAAAGACAACTCGTGGATCTTTGACCTGCCATACTGTTGCTTCTGAAGACCGGCACCTTGAGATTGTTTCGGCATGAGAACTTAAAAAAAAACCCGGAAAAAGACTTGGAAAAAGAAGTACCGCAACAATGTTACCGAAGCTTTTGATGGCCAACATACGAACTTATTTCCCCCACCTCCTGCTATCACGGGCCTTGGCAAAAAGGACAGAGTAATTTCTAAAGTTTATACCCTTCTAGCTTTTCATTTTCTTTATTTTATCGACCTTGGACGTCTTGTGATATCGCAAGTCCTGCAGGCGACGGCTTGTTATTGGGGGTGCAAAAAACCTAGTCATCAAACCACCATTCAAATCTTCCCCCTTGAAAGAAATACATTTTTTCTTTTCGAAAAAGATGGCTGTGCAAAAGTCCAGTGTTAAAACTTTTTTGCGATTGATCCGATACTTTTCTTATGAAACTACGATCTCTTTTCTTTCTCTGTCTGATGTTATTAGAATTTTCCCAAGGACAAGCGGGCGTCCTTTTAGAACCTGGCATTGGCTACAATCTAGGCCATCAGGACCTGCAAAAAACCCAAGGTTTGGGGCTTTCGGCAAAAGCCGGATTTAGTTTTGGCAGCGTGCTTTTGGGAGTTGATATAGGTTACAACGACCTTCAGGTGGGTGCGACCTCAAGTGTGAAGGAAAACACGACCGGTATTATGTTGGGCGCTGATTTTAAAGACTGGCGAGTTTGGTATGAATTGATTTCCGGAAGTACACTGGCCAGTTCAAGTGGCGGAGTAACAACCACACTCTCAGGCACTGGAAGTAAAATTGGGCTCACCCAAAAAATCACCAACAAAGTAAATCTCAATTTGGAATTTCGCGCGATCAACTTTACGACATCGTCGACAGCTGGAGTTTCAACCCCATCAACTTCTTTTTTTGATTCCGCATGCTTGTCGGTGTCGTTTCCACTTTTCTAAGCGCGGCCCGACCTAAAAATTAGTTCTTGTGAGGAAGATCATTGAATCGGATCAAACTTAAGCCCCCGTCTGCTTCAAGGACTCCATTTTTGACTTCCGAGACATGGTGCACGCCTTGTTTTCTAAGCAGGACCAAAACCTCTTTATCGGTTAGTTGCTCTTGCTTAAGAGCTTTGCGGATAGCTTTTCCGTCGTGAATAATTAACCGGGGCACGCCCTCGAAAATGCCCTCACAGAAGCGACTTTTATAGTTTAAATAGGAAATCGTCATCGTCAAAGCGATCAGAACTACAGCGATCAGCAGACCGCCGATCAAAGAGTTGTCGCCACCATTCATCGAATTTTGAACGGCATTGCTGATGAGCAGAATTGAAACAAATTCAGTGGCACCCATTTGGCCAATCTGGCGCTTACCCGAGATCCGCAGAAGAATTAGGATCGCAAAATAAACCACGGCCGCGCGAACTGCTAAATTGGCGACTGGCAAATCAAAAACAAAAAGATGGTCCCACATAAAACAAACTTTCCGTGTTTCGTACAGGGGTCAAAGAAAAGTCTTTAACCCCAACTTTTTCAAACAGTTTGGGTTAATTTTTAGCGGCCTGTTGTTCGCTAGCTTTTAGATCAAAAGTAAGCTCGAATTTGTCTTCGATGACTTTGTCTTTTAAGTTAGCTACCGAGAAAAACTTGGCTGAATTGTATTTTACGCCGTATAAGGTGCGATCGATTTCTAATTTTCCGGTCGCAGATGCTTTTTTTCCTTCAAATTTATATTCGACGGGAAAAGTAAGGGTATTAGGTTTCCCGCGGATGGTCAGTTCGGCAGTCACTTCGGCTTGGGTGGGCGAAAGATTTTTTACGCTTTTAATTTTAAGCTCTGAAGTGGCATGATTTTTTAAATCGAAGAAATCTTCTGATTTTAAATGAACCAATAGTTTTCCGTTGTCGGAAGGATTTTTGACATCCAAAACAGTGATCTTGTCCATATCAATAGTCAGTTGACCGCCGATTAACTTTTTATCTTTGAATTCAACTACACCAGTTGAAATTCCGATTGTGCCTGTATGTTGGCCAGTGACTTTTTTTCCGACCCACTGAATTTTAGATTCTTTGGTGTCGATGGCTAATTTTTCATTTGAAGCTACCTTTGACGTTGCTGCAAATGATATCGAAGTCGCCAAGATAGCACCAATTGTAATCCCAAACTTTACGAACATATTTCTTTTCACTTAAAAACTCCTTTGTTGTTGGTTCGATGTTTAGGATCTTGAAGTTTTATTTAAAATTCAAACTCTTTTCCATGACGCTAGAGTGACTGCTTAAAAAATCTCTAGAAAAATGGTTTTTTTTTTACCAAACTAATAGCGCATGAATCTTTATTTTCGATTTTTTTGGCTAATTTTAAAACATTTACTGCAAAGGCCTGCTCAAAATTTATTCGATGAGTGCGAAACTTTTTTCCGAGTGAATCCCTTTGATTTGGATATCAATTTCCATATGAACAACGGTCGATATTTGGCCCTAATGGATTTGGGGCGGTTGGATCTGATGCTAAAGGCTGGCGTGTTTTGGAAATTATTTAGCCGGCAGTATTTTCCAGTAGTAGTTTCGGAAAGTATCTACTTTAAAAGGTCGCTGGAACCCTTCGATTTGTTTTCAATTAAAACAAAAATTGATTCGTGGGATGAAAAGGATTTTTTTATTCATCAGACTTTTTCGCGCAAAGGTGAAATCGTAGCGATTGGTTACATTAAAGGTCGATTTTTAAGACGCGGATTTAAAGGATCGGTTCTGACCGAAAATCTATTCCAGTTTTTGGGCTTTAGCCCGCCGTCTCATCAGAAAATGTCCCCTACCGCCACTTTGCAAGTTTCCATCGAAAATAATTTAAAATCAGGCCCACCAACTTGAGGATCCAGGGAAAAATCAATTGAAAAAACCATTCGAGAAAAAAAATGCGCATCAAGCGGGGTGGAAAACTCAATCGTCAGAATATTTGTTAGAAAGCCCTTACGGAAATTTTTGCGTGGACCAAGTCGAAGTTCACGGCCACGCCTTCAGGTACCATTACGTCGAACATCCGGGCGCGGTCTTTTGTATGCCCGTTACCAAGGATTTTAAAATAGGACTGATTCGAATTTTTCGTTACCCCTGTGATCAGTGGTGCATTGAGGTACCCTCCGGCACCGCAGGTGACAAGCCAGGAAAAACTCTCTTAGAAATCGCCAAGGACGAAGCGCTTGAAGAAGCAGGAGCCGCCGCCAGCGATTGGATCTTATTGAATTCGCTTTATTCTGCCAACGGCTTGACCAATATAAAACATCACTATTTTTTGGGAATCAACGCGACTTACGAAAAAGCAAGCCCGGAAATTGGCGAAATGATTTCGGGCGTAGAAATGATCGACGTCCAGCAAATCCCAGAACTTGTTAGTAACGGCAAGGTCAATGACGGCGACAGTGTATTAGCTTTACTGCTGACGTATCAGTATTTTTTAAATCCCCGCTTGAAGATTTGATCGATCGACGAGACAATTTTTAGGACATGAGCGAACCCAACCCAAAAGCTAAAACCTTTTCAAATCCGCTGGCTGATGCCAATAAAGAAATGAAAGACGGAAAAGAAGTTGTTGTCTCGACGACTGAAAATCCGATTAAGCTTTTTATTCTAAAGGTAAAACCCAGAAACTTGCTGCCCGCCGAGCAATATTTAACCCACAGGAATTGGTCAGTCTGGTCATCATCGCTTTTGCGCGATTTGCTTTTGAATATTAGCCAAAAAAAACCAGATTTTGTTCTACTACCTTGCGATTTTCCCAATAAAAAAATTAAAATTCTGCCTAAAGTTTTGATGCAGGCTTTTCCCATTCAAGTCATCGGATACACAGAATCGCAACAGCCATCGGTGCTAAATCAGCTGAAGGACATGAATCTAGAATATATTCTTTACCCTCCGATTTCGGGCACGACCATCGAACGAATGGTTTTTAGGATTCAGCGAGACCTTCAAAAACGTAGTGGCCTTGTCAGCGACAAGATTCGCCCCGATGGCAAGGCGCCCTCGCTGAATGACGACAAAAGAGTTTTCGGAAAAGATCAGGCAGCGGCAAGCGACGATAGTCATCTGACTTTTAAGGCCGCCCAACAAGCCCTGCAAAGCCTTCTACAAACTTCTGATTCCGAAGACCTGGGGTCTCTGAGTATTTTAAAGGGCGATGATCCCAAGAAGGGGTTTGGCACCATACAAAAAAGTGGCGCTGCTGCAGAATCATCGGCTCTTACTCAAGAAGGTGCAAAGCCAGCCGATTTTCAAGTCAAACAAGAAGGGCCGGCAGGCGCAGGTAATTCTTTGGGCGATTATCAAGAAGATCAAGATACAAATTCCGCCTTTGCCAAAGGGCCAGTGGCTGGATCTGGCATTGAAAATTCTAGAAAAAAGCCGAAAAAAGCGAAGGAATATCGAAATGTCTTTGAAGACACCAGCAAAGAAACTATTTTCGTTCGAAGTGCCACCAAAGCTCTAAAACAATCGGTGCTTGTGAAAGACGAAGAAGAAGATATTGTTGCCGTCGAAAAGGTTTCAAACGCCATTTGCTTAATTGTAGAATCAAATAAATTTAACGGGTATTTGATCGCGGCGTCTTCGGCAAAAGTGGTGGATCAAACCCTCTTCGATAGCGTTAAAGAAAAGCTTTTTAAATTTCTGCAATCTAGTGGAGAAAACGTCGACGTTTCTCAAGGGTCAATGAACGTGAATTTGCAAGAAGTGGATTTCGAGCCTTGGACCCTAGAGCAGGCTGAGTTCTTGCGAAAGGCTGCGCATAACGGCCATGAAATAGCGATGGCCTTTTTTCCTACTGCCAGCACAAAGACCGAGCTTACGGCTTCTTTCTCCGAGAAAATGTTGCAAGTGGGGATGAATGATTTGGCCGAGGACGTCCCGGTCGAATTTGATTTGTATATCTATATGCCGGAAAATAAAAAATACATTCTTTATACGCCTCAGGGCCGAACACTTTTTAAAAATCAAAAAAGTCGGCTGCACGATAAAGGCGTGACTCACATGCATTTGCGTAAAGATAACAGCGGGCAAGTCAGTAGGTACAGAGCGCAGAATTTTTTAAACGACAAGATTAAGAATTTTAAAAAGAAAGCAGCTGCCGAACCCGCCTAAAATCATCGACTTACTTTCTATCGGGGACTTTTGACCCAGGCGTAGGTTTGGGCACAGGAGTGGTGGCGGCAGAACCAGCTTTTTTTGGCACCGGATCTTCTTCCACTTGATCATTCACCAACTGGGCTTTGTAAGGACCCGGATCTCCGTCAACCTGCAAAATTATTCTCGTTTTAGGGTCTATGGTAAAACCAATTGGCCGATTTTCTTTTTTTGCAGCAATAAATAAATTCAACAGCCTGTTATGAGATTCATTTTGGGGAATTGTAAAACCGCCGTTCACGCCAATCAAAAAAATTTCTGTAGACGGGCTTTGACGAATCACTTTTGGAATGCCTTTTATGGAATCACCGGCACCCGTGGCAGCGGGAGTAACTTGGCCCAGGAATAAAATTTGACCTAGAAACAAGACTAGAAACAAGACAAGAAAACTTTTTGAAAAACAATTTGTCTTCAGTCGAGAAATATTCACGAACTCTCCTTACTATGCAACCAATGGCACATTAAATTTGAAACATCTGAAGAAACTGAACAACCGACACACTGACAATGTACGCCAGTAGATTCAATCCGACAAGTTGTCCCAACGCAAATTTCAAAGAATGATTTTCTTTGATCGATACAATAAACGTCGACATGCATTGAAGAGCAATCATGAAAAAAATCAAAAGCCCCACCACACTCGAAAATTTAAACAGCGCCTGACCTTTTTCATTCGTTGCCTGACTCAAGGTCTTTAATAAACCCTTTTCAGAATCGGGCTTTCCATCTTGCGGAATATTAAAAACAAGTGCTAGCGACGACACAAAAACTTCGCGGGCCGCAAAGGCCGATATTAATCCAATCCCGACTCGCCAGTCTGTCCCCAAAGGTTCAAAAAGGGGTTCCATGTTTTTTCCTAACTGCCCTAGATAACTTTGATCTAAGCTTGCGGTTTTCCAAATTTGGGGATCTTGGATCTCTTTTTCGATGGGAAAGTGCGCTCCAATCCAAAGAATTACAGCGAAAAGAAAAATCATCGGGCCTGCCCGCCGAATATATCCTTGGGTCCTTAAAATGGACTGTTTCACCAGCACCCGCCAACGGGGCCATCGGTACAAAGGCAGCTCCATTAGAAAAAGACTTTTCTCTTTCGTTCGAATAATTTTAGACAACAAAAAGGACGCAGTCATTCCGACAGCTAAAGAGAGAAAATACATTGCGGCCATGGCTAGCCCCGCCCACCAAGAAGATTGTCTGTAAAATAAAAGTCCAATCAGCAAGGCAAAAACCGGTATGCGAGCAGAACAAGTCATCAAAGGAATAATAAAATTCACGATCCATCGTTCTTTTTTGGAAGATAAATTTCGCGACGCCATCATGGCCGGAACGGCGCAAGCAAAACCCGAAAGTAGCGGAACAAAAGACCGTCCCGATAGCCCCAACGCCAAAAGTGGTCGATCTACAATCGTTGAAGCCCGCGACAGGTATCCACTGGATTCTAAAAATCCAATTCCTAAAAACAGAATAAAAATTTGCGGCACAAAAACTAAGACAGCGCCGATCGACACCACCAAACCGTCCGATAAAAATTGAACCCACAACGACTGCGGGTTGACCGAAAGTATGGCCCGAGCAGTCCAAGCAAAGAACTGATCAACGGCGTCCATCACCGGCGCTGATACCCAAAAAATCGAAGCAAAAATCACCGACATAATTATAAAAAAAAATGCAACCCCAAACACCGGGTGCAATAGCCACCGGTCTATACCTTGTGTTCGGGCTAAAAGCTGGTTTTGCTTTCCAGCGGGCCTACTGATGTTGATCTTTTTTTCAATCAGGTCGCTGGTTTGTTCAAATTTTTTGGCGGACCAGGGATCTAACTGACCTGGAACTCTGGGGGGAAGTTTTTTGACTTCAGTGATCAATGCGTCCAGGCCAGCGCCGTTAACCCCATCAAAAAGCACAAAGGAAAAATCAAATTCTTTTCTTATAAAATTTAGATTTAAAGGGATTTTATTTTTGACCAACAGATCGTTCATGGTCACAGCGACGACAAATGAAATCCCAGCTTGTTGCAACTGATAGCCGATCAACAAATGACGTTCTATTTGTGTGCCGTCACAGACCAAAATCACCCGACGAACTCCCAAAGTCCCCGCAAACAAAACATCATGGGTGACTTGTTCGTCTTGGCTTTTTGGAAATAAGCTGTAGGTCCCGGGGGTATCAATAATTTGAATTTCAGAGTCCCCAGCAAGCGTGCCGACCGCATAATCCACCGTCGATCCAGGATAGTTCACAGTTTTATATTGCGACTTAGTCAACCAGTTATAAAGAGTTGTTTTTCCAGAATTGGGGGCGCCGACCAAGGCGACTACATTTTCAGACACTGGAACTCACTCTCGCGCAATGCTAGCCAAGCGTTTCCGGCTTGCAGCAAGTGGGCACCACCAAAACCAGTGCGACCAAAATAAAAAAGAGGGACTCCGGGACGCAAGCCAAATTCGCGCAAGCGTTCAGTGATTTCGACCGGGCCCACTAAATCAACAATGACTAATGAAATCCGCAACTGAGGATCGCGATTTTTCTGATTGTCCACTGGCCCCCATTCAACATCAAAATAAATAACATCGCCAAGTTTCGCTAGTTTTAGATCTGCAAGCTAAACAATGAAAGGCTAATGAAAACTTACCAGCCTAAATTCGAGCCTCAGTGACTGCCGCCTGACCCCTGGTTTCTTCGACCGAGACCCTAACCCCTTTAACCCTTAAATTGCTACACCGGTCTAATAACTTGCGCGCCAAAATCTGGGAAAGATGTTCGACGCTGGTGTTCTGAACGTCCAGCAAAATCACCTCGTTTTCTGGAAAAACGTAAAGTCTTTCCCTAAACCGCACCTCAAGGGACGGCGAAAGGATCTTGAATTTCATTTCAGGATGCGCTTTAGGCAGCAGCACGTGTTCATCCCATTCATCGACAGTGGCCTTGATAATTTGCTTTAAAGCCCTAAAATCCGCGTGATAACCGGCAGCAGTAAGCGTTCCGGAATTGCTGAAATCGATCTCAACCTGCACCTGATAATTGTGGCCGTGCAATTTTTCGGCACTCTGAGAGTCAAAGATCAGAAAATGAGCTGACGAAAATTTAAAACTGTCCTTGAAGAGTCGAAGGGAAGTTTGCAGTTTTGCCGATGTATCCATTTGAACTTTCTTTCGTTGAGGTCATTGGAATTTCAATAAAAAACAGTTATACCGGCAAGGCCAAGGAGCCGACAATGCTTTTCGAACTTTTCGAAATAAAAAATCAGTTTCGCTTAGAGTCTGCACGTCACTTGCCACGACTTTCCAAGGATCACCCTTGCGCAAGAATTCATGGCCACAGCTTTCAGATTGTCACCTGTTTGCGTGGGCCCTTGGTCAGCGACCTAGAATGGGTTCGCGACTACCACGAAATTACAACAACCGTGGAATCTTTGTTAAAAACTTTGGATCACCGTTTACTGAACGAAATTCCAGGCCTTGAAAACCCTACGACCGAAAATTTATGTCGCTATTTGTTTCAGAATTTAAAATTAAAATTGCCGCAACTTTATCAGGTTTCGATCAAGGAAACCAGCACTACTGAGTGCATTTTCCCGGTGTATGCTTAGGTCCTTTTTCTGAAAGTTTTATTTGTGGCGAATTTGGTTAAAAAATTCTTTAAACGATTTTTGATTTTTAGTTAGAAATTGAAAGTATCTGCTGGGTTCAAAGTCTGCGACGAAAACTTTTCCGTCGATGGTTCTGGGTTCAATTTTTAAAGTTGAAAAATCGTCTTCCAATTTTATGTCTTTTCCAACTACATACAAAATATTTTTATTTTCGTTGTCGGCTTCGCAATAAAAAGGTGCATAAAAACTTTCGACACCAGCAATCTGATGGGGAAAAAATTGTGAAATAGAATTAAAATGTCCCACCATCCACGGTGGGCAATGAGAATACATGAAAGGGATATTAATTGATTGAACGTATTTCAGCCACTCGACCAGTCCAGCTGAATTGCACCTTTGAACTCCGCCAAAATCGAACTCCAAGGGGGGGCGAATTACTCCCTGAAAGGGCAATTGTTCTAGAAGAAGGCTCACGTTAATACGCTCGTCAAGATTGCCTTTGATTTGAAACCCTTGTTTTTTTTTGGTGACCAGAAATGAATCTGACATGAATACCTCGTGATGAGAGCTCGCAGTGCCTTTGAGAAAATTGTATCATTCGACAAGCCCAAAACGAATTTAAAAAAATAAAAAACCAGACAACTTAAACTCGACTTTTGTCTGTACCATTTTGAGTCTTTTAGTAATTTGATTGGCCCAAAAAGAAACACCGACTAACATTCAATGGATGACTTATCACAATCTTTACGGATTCTCAGACAAAGATCTAGGATAATGTAAAGAGAACCTCGAGGTGTGGCAATGGAACCAAAATTGGAAGAGGATATGGTCATTCTTTATTCGGCTGAAAATTTTAAGGATTTTTTACACGCGCTGGATTCTCAGCTAGAACAGAAGGCGTTTTTATTTTCAACACTTCGAGAAGAAAAACTAAAAAACCTAGATGAACGAGCCGCTTTCGTGACCGGCCTGACTGACCGAGAAAATATTAAAAAAATGGGTGAATTCGAAAATCTCAATTTGCTTCTTCCCGTTCGAGGAGAAAGTATCGAAAAAGATTTAAAAAACCACGTCGATCACTTGAATAATAAATCAAGGCCTTACGAGTCTTATATTCTAAATCAAAAACCAAGCCTGATTCCGGAATTTTCCTTGCAGATGAATCAAAGCAACCAGCGATGGAAAGTGATCGAAGACCTTGGCACTTATGCCAAGACCCGTGATTGCTTTGAAGATTTCCCCGAGATCTGCATGACGATTGCTTCTGAACTTTTGACTAATGCTTTTTACAATGCTCCCCAAAATAAATTTGGTCGTGCTTTGGTCGAAGACCGCACTAAAAATGTATTACTTGAAGATTCTAAGACGGTCTTCTTTGAATACGGCGATGATGGACAGTTTGTTTGGTTGAAAGTTAAAGACCCCTACGGCACTTTCAGCCGCAAAGCTTTAGTTTCTAATCTGATGCGTTCGATCGGCCAAGACAAAGTGCAAGTGCGCTTTGGCGAAGGAGGAGCAGGGATTGGATTATTTATGGTCTTCAACTGGGCTTCTCAGTTGCTTTTCGAGTTCGAACCGGAAAAGCAAACTTCGGTTTTGGTAAAACTTTTAAAATCAAAAAGAAGAAAAATTTTTGATTCTGAAAGAACTATCCTTGAAGTGATTCAAAAATAGTATCTTGTTAAAAATCGTCTTAAAACTCGAAATAACAGCGAAGGCAGAAAACAGAAGCCATGTTCTCTTTTATGAGATATTCTCCGGGCTTAGATATTCCGCAAACTAAGATCCAGCTGATCATTTTAGAAGACTAATATTTGGCGTGCAAGTCCATCTCACTTCCGAAATTGTCTGAATCGGTCGACAGTCATTTTACAGCACTGTTAACGTTTCTGATCTTAGCTAGGACCGGTGTCTAGTTTAGGCTTAAAAATCTTAGCCATTTTACTTTTCAAAAAATTAACTCAATTTAGTCTGCGACCCTTCCGAAAGGTAGTTCTGGAAAGGGGCACCTATGTTTGATCCTGAAACCAGATTTTTAGTTGTCGATGACTTTAAAACGATGCGCTCAATTGTTAAAAGGACTCTCGAGGCCGCCGGATTTAGAAATCACGGAGAAGCCGAGGACGGGGCCAAAGGTTTTGAAGCCTTGGTTCAGGGATATGAAACACAACGCCCTTATTCTTGTGTGATTTGTGATTGGAATATGCCCAATCTTACAGGTCTAGAGCTCCTTAGAAAAGTTCGCGCAGACGCTCGATTCAAAACCTTACCCTTTATGCTTGTGACTGCGGAAAACGAGCAATCACAAGTTATTGAAGCAGCGAAGGCGGGCGTTTCAAATTACGTGGTAAAGCCTTTTTCTCCGGAAGAGTTCAATAATAAGTTGAAACTGGTTTACAATAAACACTCCGCCAAAAAAGCGGCATAAAAAGTAGCTGTGATTCATGGGCGCACCCAAAATTTCTGACAGATCCTTTTTTGAAGAAGAAGTCGGCTTAAGTCTATTTGAAGCTGCAGCAAAAACCGTCGAGTCTTATTTTGGGATGAGACCCGCCAAAAGTAATCCTATTTTAGCAATGGATTTAGTCGTGCCGTTTGAAGCCGGTGGATTGATCCTTTTTCAAGCGGATGGGACTGCTGTTCAAATGATTTTGGGTTTTGAGAAAAATTTCTTATTTGAACTCTATTTTAAAATGCTCGGAGACAGGGTGACCGAAATTAATGGCGATCTTTTAGATTGCGCCGCTGAACTGACTAACATTGTTTACGGCTATGCCAAAGCTCCACTTGTTAACAAAGGACATTCGTTTGCCCCCGGTCGACCCGAAGGAACCCAGGATTTAAATTCTAGACTTAAAAATAAAAAGTCGCTAGAGATTCCTTTTCAAATTCAGCCTGACAAAAAAACTTTTTCTTTAATCTTAAGCGTTTAGTTCTGATTCTTCAGCAACTCTTTGATTTGATTCAGCAGATCCAAATTAAAATTTTCAGCGCTCTTAAATTCCTGATCGATAATTTTTCTTTGGACTTCTTGAGTGTTCTTCTTTGGCTGGCCAAATTTCACGATCAATTCATCATCCAAAATTTGCGAAAAATAAATCAGCTGAGATTCCAAGAGAATTTTTTCGCCGATCAGTTGATTGGGAAAGCCTTTTTGCATTTTTCTTTTCGTGGGTACACATCATGTGACTTTTTGACTTTTCAGACAGTGGCCATTTTCTAGAAAGACATCCCAGAACACTGGCCTTAGGATGCAACTGATAAGATTTCATTTCCTGGGCATCCAGACTTTTCAAGCCGCCTTAACGATATTTTTTTAAAGTCTTTGGGGGCATGTCGATCAAACCAATGTCGCACAAAAGGGCTGCTAAGACCACGTCGTCTTCAGAAACTCTCTTAATTTTTATGGCCAAAACTCCCGCCATCACAGCAACCGAAGTTGATCTTTCTGCGGATCCGGATTTTACGATCGACGAACTATTGATCACCGTCCAGGGGTTTTCGACACAGACTAAATTGGCCAATAATTTCTTCGCCAAATTTTTGCAGTCTTCCAGAAGTTCTTTTCCCTGCGAGTACGATGCTACTCCACCCTGATCAATACACAAAAAAATTAAGTTAGTCCCTGATTTTTTTAGAAACTGAACTTCGTCCTGCGAAATCTTTTTATCTGCTACAACTAAAACAAAGGCTTCTGGGCTAATTTGTTTGATCACTTGAATATGACCTGAAATATCCTTGGGGTTTTTAGGCTCTAAGGCTCAAAAGAATAACCAAGACAAATTGGTCCTCGGCGCCACGTTCAGCAAACTCATCCACATTGGAATAGTGACCAAATTGATATTCAAATTCATTAGAAATATCTTCTAGACGCTGAAGCGCTGACAAATCTTTGCCAATAAAACTAAAGTGAATGCAAGGTGCGCGTAAAGGAGATCACGCACATTTTCAAAATCATTTTCACTGCGACTTTTGATCTTCTGCGACAGGATCCAAAGGAATTTCGGCGGGCTGGACTTCGGAACTGCCTTGTTTCCTTAAGAATTCCTCTAAAGAAGCTTTTTCCATTTTTTGAATTCGGGCCCAGTTTTTAGCAGAGCCCAAGACCTCGGTAATTTCTTTGACGGTCTCGGCTTCGTAATCGCGCATCCGCTTAATTCCTTGTTCAAGATAAAACTGATCAATGGATTTTCTCAATTCGCCTAACTGAATCACCAAATTGGCTTCCTTGGCCACGTAACTGACGATCGATTCTTCGTTCAGACCCATCGATCTTAAAAATTCAAGATCATTCAACTTCTGAGTCCACAGGTTAGTGTAAACTTGGTTTGTTTTAACAAACAAATAGTGCCTATTGTAGATCACATTGTCGGTGTAATTGCCGCGATATTTGTCATCCTGGGGCGGGTTGAAAACTGCCTGTTTTTTTCGATCATCCATAATTTGTTTGGCATAGGAATTTTTCCCGGCTTTTTCAAAAAACATTTGAATACTTTCTTTTTGCCACAACCCAACCACCAACAAAAAACTAGCTGCTAGGGCCGATCCCCATTTCAAATTTTTTAATCGTTTCTTTTGTTTTTCTTCGGGGTTTGAAGTCAAGTGTTCCGTCTGAACCCGAATCTGAGTTTCAGAATTGTGAAGAATTTCTTGAGTCGCCTGCAAAACCAAATTTTTAAACTGAGACAAGACTTCAGGCCCCGTCACCTTCTGCGCTTGCAAAAAAGGGATCAACTTAATTTCAAGACCCCTGGCCAATTCTAAATTTTGATTTTTTCTCACCTCTCGGATTTTTTTCTCTTCAATAAGAATCAGTTTTTCGATCTCTGCCAAAGCGTTCATGCGATTCTGCGCCAGCTCCTCGATCTGGGCTTTCTTTTGGTTTTGAAATTCCAGCAGACTTTTTTCTTTTTGTGAAAGAATCTCTTGGTCCGCGGAATTTTTTCTGGATTCAATATCGCGATTTAAACGATCCAAGGACTTTTGCAGTGTGAGCAGTTCTTCTTGAAGTTTTTCTTTATTGGATTGAACCTGGTTTTTGCTTTCGATCAACGCCAAGACCTTATTGCGATCATGACTGAGAAGTTCGATCGATTTCTCAAGCTCACCTTGAGACTGGAGAAGCTTTTTTTCTAAGCTTTCTAAGCCTGTTTTTTTTACAATTATAAGTTCAAGCTGTTTTTTTTCGGCATTCAAACTTTGTCCTAGTTCTTCTTTTTCGTCTTTCCATTGATCGATTTCTTTTTTGTATTGAAAGATCACTTTCCTTTGCAGATCGTGAGATTCTCTTTCAACTGTTTTCAAATGATCGGCTCGTAAATTTTCAAGTTCGTTATGCAAAAGCAGCAAAGACTTTTGCTTTTCAGATTCAAAGTCTTGTTGAGCTTGGTTAACTTTTTTCTGCGCCAACTCTTGAGCTCGAGCCAGGATTTGGGCACTTTCCTCTTGAGCTTCTTTAATTTTTTGTTGAAGATCCGCTTGCCATTTTTCTTGCTGCAGGAAGTTTTCTTGTTTTGCTTGAGCGACCAGCTCACTGGCCGCAATTTGGGCCTTTTGAATCAGCGCTTGGCCCTCGACCTCGAAGTTAAGCATTTTTTGGCCGAGTTCTGCTTGTTGCGCCATCACTGATTGTTTTTGGCGATCGATCTCAACTTGTGCTTGAACTTTCAACTGCGCAGCATCGGCAGTGGCAGTCTGCATCAGTTTTTTTCTTTGATCCTGAGCTTCGGCGATGGCTTGATCGCTTTGAATCCTGGCCTGACTTTTCATTTGGGATGCTTCATCGGCAGCTTGGTCCCGAATTTTCTGGGCTTCAAGTTCGGCTTTCTGAATTATTTTTTCGGCTTCGGCATCCATCGAATTCATTTTTCGTTGATATTCTAAAACGCCCTCGCGAATTTTTTGCTCTTTTGTTTCTATGCCTTCTTTTTCGGCCTTCTTCAGCGACAATTCTGCCTGGGATTTTATTTGAGTCTCTTGTTGTAGCTTGATCTGAGCCCATTTTTCTTTTTCAACCTGAAGGCTTTTTTGAAGTTCTTTTTCCAAAGTTTTTTCCAATTCGGAAAGCATCATCTTCAAGGATTTTCTCTGTTCTTCCAGGGGCAAGAATTCAAGGGGCTTGCTAAAACAAGAAAATTGAAAGGTGTCTTCGGATTGCCCCAATTGAACCCAATCTTTGGCTTGCAAAAGAATTTTAGACTGGGCCGGCACTTGTTTTCCATTCAAGAAAGTGCCGTTAGCTGAACCCAGATCTGTTAAAAAAATATCCTGACCCTCGAGTTCAATGCGCAGGTGAAGGCGACTGACGCTGGGTAAGGGTAGCGGCAAATCGGCTTCTTGCGATCGGCCTAGCTGAAAACTATTCTTGTCCAACAGATGAGTGACGATCCCCGTTCCCGTTTTATGTTGAATCAAGCATAAATGAGAAAAAGGGACCATTCTAACTCCTCAAACAAAAGGCAATGCGTTCTATGCGACTTTACTTTTCTTAGTCGTCGGATTTTCAGGGTTTATGTTTTCACTGTCCATATCGCGGCTGAACTGGCGTCGACTGAGTTCTTGATTCAGCGAGGCCTCGGCCAAAGCTTCGAAAGGATCTTTGTTCTCGTCAAATCGATAAGCTCCAACGGGCACTTCGTTCGAGTTTGAATAGTTCCACAACAAATCCAATGAATTTTCAAAACGATCCACAATGTCCACGAAAACGCGGTCCGGATTGAACACCGAATTCACTAGCGTCATGATCACACTAAACAAAATCCCCATCAGCGAGGCCCCCATCGACAAAGCAATATCAATCAAAAATTGATCCATAATCGCTTTGGTTTTTTCGGGGTCATTCAGGTCCATGCCGCTCAGTTCAGGTAAACCCTTCATCACGCCCAGGAAGGTTCCAAAAATTCCACCGATCACAAACAGACCCGGCAAAATGCTGAGCAAGTCGTTCGTCGAACCGATCGGAACAATTCCAAACACCCGGTTAAAACAAGGATTCTTGCTAAAGGTATTCTTGGTGATATTAATCAGCTTAGGTGGCTGTGATCCGTACCTTAGGAATCGAATTTGTTTTAACACATCGTGCACTAACCAAGCACAACCCATTTTGATCAAAAAAAATCGATCACTGGCCAACATCACTTGGTCGGGCTTTCGTCGCTTTAGTTTTTCTCGGTTCTCAAAAACTTCAAAAAATGTTTTCTCTAAAAGTCTTTTTGAAATCAGAAAAAAAGAAATATTTTCTGATTTTTGCGGAGCTTCCGCTTGCAAAAAGCGCCCTACCCTTTTTTCAAATTCGCGGCCAAACCAATCGTGTCGTCTGACCGTGTAGTAGATCATCAATCGAAAAAAGATCCCAAAGACCAGCGCGCTGATCATGATCGGAAAGTGAACAGTCTTGGCGACAACCACCACGCTGTCCATAATTGAGTGTACGGCTGCTTCTAACGCCATAGTGGGCTCCTTAATCTTTCAGCGTGAACTTGATGATCACGCGTTGAAGTTTGGCACAATCGTTTTTCATGCAAAAGGCCTCGCCTTTTCCCGCAGCTTGAAAATTTTTATTTTTTTCGTGCGATAAAAAGGATCGACCTGTCACTTTTACTAACGGTTGCAACTGCTGTTGATTTTTAAATTTCATTTTATCAAAAACGTGTTGAAAAATCGACCGCGCACGAGAATAACTTAAATCCAGATTATAATTCACGGCCTGTCGATCGCCTGCCTCTAAACTGGAAGGATCGATGTATTTGCCTTTGTAAGTCGGCGAAGCAAACCCGACGATTTCCACCGACTGAATTTTTTCGGCGACCTTTTGGTTCTCAAACAAACTGGCCGAGTAAACCGGCATCGCCTGTTCTAAGATTTTTTTCATTTCATTTTTCAAAGTTGCTTTACCCGTATCAAAGTATTGATCTCCGAACGAAAGAACCACGTCGCCCGATTCTGGATCCACGTCGGCATCGACGCCGTTAGCAGAGAAATTCTTTTTGATCTGATCTGCTAGTTTACGTTGCGCGTTCAGCCGCTCTGTAGCCTTAGCCAAATCTTTTTGAGAGCCCTGATATTTTTTGTCTAAAGCCGCCACTTTCTCGCCAAGCTCGCGCTCGCGGCGCTGAGCCTCGGATCGAAACTGCGCTTCTCGCTTCACCTTTTCAGCCGCAGAAAGTTTTTCTTTTTGAAGAGCTGACTCGAACTGCGCGCGCTCTTTTTCCTTTTGCTTTGCAAACTGGCCTTTTAGACTTTCCATTTCTTGTTGATACTTGGCCTGAGTGCCGGTCAATTCATCTTTAAGGGCTGACTTCTCTTGGCCCAATTTAGCCACCTGAGATTTTGTCTGATTTAAATCCTGAGCCGTTTTTTGCAATTCTTGCGACGTCTTTGCCAGGTCTTGAGCCACTTTTGAATTTTGGCTTTTTAGATTTTGTATTTTTTGATCGATTTCTCGCCTTAAGTTAGTTTGTTCAGCTTCAAACTTTTTCTTGGTCAGCTTTTGATTTTTGTAAGCTGATTTCAACTGTTTCAAACGATTGTTCAGTTGATCTTCCAAAGTCTCGATCTTTTTCTCGCCTTGAGCTAGCTGCGATTTTTTCTGGGCCACAGTTTTTTCTAAACCCGAAATCTCTTCGTCTTTTTCGCCAATAATTTCTTCTTTGGTATCAATCAAAACATCGCGGTTTTTAATTCGACCTTTGGCAATCACATTCGAATTAATAATATTTCGAATCATTTGTTGATATTGGTTCAAGGCTTTTTCTTTATTTTCATTTTCAAGCGCCTGGTTTCGTAGCTTTATTTTTTCGTCCTTAGATTCTTCTTGCAGCAAATCTAGTTTGGACATCAAAGCTTGGTAGGCTTCTTTTTCAGAATCAGAAGCTTCTTTGTCCATATAATTTTGCTTTAAATTATTATAAACTTTAATCTGCTGGCGAAGATCTTGAGTTTCTTTGACCAATTGCTTGTTCTCTAAAAACTGGCGAATCCCGTCTGTCCCCTGCCGCAGCGAAGCCGCAACATAAAGAAGCAAGAAAATAATCGATAGACCCAAAAACAAATCCGAGTACGATGTCCACATCGAATCTGAAGAGTGAGATTCTTTATTTTTTTGATACTGAAAACCCATTTTTTATCTCGTTTTTTAAAAAAAATTAAGTTTGACCCTTCTCTATCGGCGCAGATGTGAAAGGGTTCAAGTCCAGGTCTTACAGGCTGCTACTTTGGGTTTTGGAGATAGTTTCTTGGACCAAAGTACGGAGCTCATCAGCAGTTACGGCCGAAGGACTTCCTAGCGACAAGGAGTGGTTGGAAAGATACCACATTGCGAAAGCCACAAATCCTGCTAGCCCCAAAAAGGCCAAAGACTTTCGCGTCGAGCCTGATAAAATCTGAATTTTAAAATTCATGGAACTTAAACTGTTTTTGATTTTTTCCAAGGCGACTAAAAGTGGACTGGGGCCTTTTGGTTTTGGGATTTCAACTGGCGCCGGCCCCGCCTGTGAAGCCGCAATTTCACTGGAAACTTTGCGCGCTCCTCCGGGTGCAGGCTTAAGTTTGACACTTGGTCGGATCACTGTTTTTGCGGAAAAAATATCTTCCTCGGCTTGCGCTGATGAATTCATCACAAAAGAGGCCGTGTTCTCTTCTTTTTCACTAGGCACATCCGAGCTTGCGAACTCAAACTCGGCGTCAATTTTTCGAGTGTTGGCAACATAGCCCTCGGTGTTTCTGGGGACTTGAGTTTTTTCCTCGGAAGGCAATCCATCAGAAAGCTCGATCGCTTGATTCTGAACTTCTTCTTCGATCAACCCGACCAGTTCACCCAACTTGAAATTGGAATTTTTTGACAAAACAACTTGCGAGACTTTTTGGCCCGAAACCTTAATGCCGTTAACGCTTCCATTGTCGACCAAAACAATATCGTTGCCGCGCTTTTCGATTAAGCAGTGTACTCGGGAAATACTAGGGTGATTTAAAACGATTTCGTTTTCTGACGATCGACCCAACTTTATCGGAAATTTCTTAAGCTCCATTTGCAGCAAGACTTTGCCCAAGGGGTCGATAAATTTAATTTCTTTTTTCATTCTAGCACCCTTTTTGAAATCAAGAGTGTTCTCATTATTGATCCCCTTTGAAATCTTGCGCGACCTTCATGGCAATCTCGGCTGTATTGGCCGCATCAAATCCAGAAAGCTCGACTTTCAAAAGCTTAGTTTGGTCGCCGCCTTCAGATTGAACAACGATCAAAGACTTTTGAAATTCCGGTAGAAAGCGAAAACTGGCATTGCAAAACAGAAACTGTTTTTTTACTTCAATATTTTTTATATTTTTTTTCACACATTCCGGCGCTGTGTAGTAATCCGAAGCGGAATTGGCTCGCCACTGATCTTCAAGCTGAACGGTCTTGGTTCCCGCCGCTGTTTTCTTCAGCTGCAGAACTTGGTAATTGATTTCCCCGGCGCCAAACTGACTATGGATGTTGGGGCTAAGATGGTTTCGGCACGATACAAAAGAGTTTAAATTTTTCTGATCACAAGTGGTGTTGGATGCCAAAACCCCAAACTGAAAATCAGCTTCACGCAAAGCTCGACTGGCGCTGATAATTTCTTGAAAGCGTTTGGACTGAATTTGATTCCATTGCCCCTGCAGCTGCTTTTTCCACGATCCCACCGATGCAGGCTGTTTGGTGACCGAATCCAACATGGCCGCCAAGTTGGGCGAAGGCTGGGCCTGGATATAATCACTTTGCCCATGCAGACCCAAAAGAAAACCTTCGGGACTAAACACCGGCCCACCGATTTGCAAATCCTGAAATTCATTTTCCTTAAGTTGTACTAAAAAGGCATTAGTGAATCCTAAAACCAACCGCCGCGGATTGCCTGTTTTCGACGTGTACTCCGCGCGTTCAACAAAAGAGGCCGAATTCACTTCAGGCCTTAGCAACACGGTCTCGGCGTAAGTATCCAGCTGCAGAATCTGCGCCCGATAATATTTGTTCTGAGTGTAAATCAAAATCTGTCGATGAGTTTCGCCTGAGAAAAGTGCTGAAACATTTCTGATGTGAGTCGCCACCACGTACGGAGAAACAAAAAACCCGCTTCCCTCGGAAAAAGCGCTGGAATGGGCATCATAGGCAACCACAACTTTTACAACTGCGGGGGCATTTTTCCTAAAAACATCCGCATTAAGGGTCGGCTGGGGAGCCAAAACTGCCGTCACTTGTGGGAGCGGAGGGGGAATGTTCACAATTTTTTTAGCAGGTAAGACCAGCGCTTGGCGGATTAGAGGTTCATGAGGTTTTAATTTTTTTGCGAAATGGGTCGCTTTCAATGGTTTGGCGCGTTTCATTTTAAAAGTCATTTGCGGCACAGATGCCGGCCACTTTTTGACCGCTTTTTTAACCGGAACTACCGCGTTAGTTTTTTTTCCCTGGGCTTTTTTAAGGGTCTCAGCCACCGATCCTTCGACCGTAAAAAAATTAGAAAATAAAATGAGCGCAGACAAGCGCAAAAAAAACTTCTTCATACCTAGGGTATCGGTGGAGAAGCCGAAAAGTTAAAGTCGCGAAAATCTCAGACTCCACCAGCAGTTCGAAAGTCCAGGCCTAGTCTTGAAAATTCAGGTCAGGAATGAAGTGGTAGCGCTGGAGGAGCCAGAGCCAACGCTTGAGGTAAAAAAATAATTTAAAATTGAGAGATAACAACCACAATTGCGGCGATAACAAAACCAGCCGCAAAACAAAACTTGATATTAAATCCCATTGAGAAATCTCGCTTCATAGAAGTGTCATCGGCTGACAGGCTTCTTTTATTAAGCCCGAAAACTTATTCTCAATCAGGGATTAGCAATTTCACCCAGGCAAGATCGCAAGGCATCATTAAGTTCTTTAATAGTTTTCTTAAATGTAGCGCTTTTATCCTGCTCCCCTTTGTAGGTCCTATTTATTTCAAAGATTAGCGCTGGCAAGTTAACTTTCGCTGATTTTTTTGACGCTTCTTCAAGCCCTTTCAAAAACGGAATCAATGTTTGGGGTTGGTTAGAAAAAAATAATTCATAACTTTGCAGCAAACCCTGATAGTTCACAATTATACTTGGGATGATTTCATTATGACACTTCAACTGAGCATCGGAGACTTTCAATTTATCTTCCAGCGCCTTAATTTTAGCATCCGACGCCGCCAACTGGGCCCCGAGACTAGGAGTGTTTGCAACCGCTTCGCCTTCAGCTCTGGCGCCACTTGGAAATCCCAGACCACCCACCATCATCCCGACACTGACAGCGGCACCTAAACCAAATTTAACACCAGTGTGCAAAGCCCCTTGGCCACATTTATAAAAATTCATTTTTCCCCCTTATTTAATAATTATGTCTATACAATTCTGTTTCTAACCTTGTTTTCTACTTTGTGGTTGATCCCAATTCTTTGATCCCAATTCGTTGAATTCAGTTCATTAATCTTTGCTCTTTAATCTCCACTTTCTAATCACCACCCAATTTTCTTCGCACAGTGCACGATGTTTTTTTGATGGATTTAAATTTTTCTTAAGATCCCCCGGCGCTTCGAGGAAAGCTAGCAAACTCATTCCGCTAAATCACTTGGTATTTGTAGCCAGCTGACATTTTGTTCGCTAGGCTTAAAAAGAATTATGTCACAAGCTCCGAAAGTTAAAAAACCCCCGCAGTTTCCAGCCACAGATTTACTGATTATTGGTGGCGGCCTGGCTGGAATGGCGCTTTTTCTTGGAATAAAAAAAAATCACCCCCGCCTGAAAATTAAACTGATCGAAAAAGAATCTCAATTGGGCGGCAATCACACATGGTGTTTTCATGATTCGGATCTGCCACCCAGGGTCAAACAATGGCTGCAAGGTTACTTCTCAAAGACTTGGAATTCCTACGAAGTTCGCTTTCCGTCCCTGCAAAGAAATTTTAAAAGCCCTTACCACGCATTGCGTTCTTTTGAAATGCAAAGCCGACTGCTGAGTGAATTTCCGGAAGACATATTAACTAATACCGCGATGAAAAGTTGGCGCTGTTTGTCGCCCGAAAATCCCTCTCTTTTAGGTTACGAAATCAAAACCGAAGCTGAAAAATTGCTTCGTTCGCACGGCCTGATCGATTGCCGCGGTTGGATCAATCAATACCCTTCAGAAAAAGTAGCGTTTCAAAAATTTGTTGGACTGGATTTAAAGCTTAAAAAACCGCACGGATTGACCTCGGTCATTTTGAAAGACGCCGCCTGCCCGCAAATTGACGGCTACCGATTTTTCTACACGCTGCCGTGGAGTGAAACAGAAATTCTGATCGAGGACACCTACTACAGCAATCATTCGATTCTCAAAGAAGACCGCATCGAGCAAGAAATTCTAAAGTACGCTCAAACCCAAGGCTTTGAAGTCGAATCTATCTTGCGCCGAGAAAAAGGCTGCCTGCCGCTTTTTTTATACCCCCAGGAACACATTGGCGAGCTTCCCGAGCTTGGCGCCAAGTCAAACACGTTTAACCCTGTCACCGGATACACATCGCCGCAGACGTTTCAAATGATTGATCAAATTTTATCTTTAAGCGCGCTGGATCCTGCGTCCATTCAACGCTGTCTTGTGCAGCAGCAAAAAGCATTCGAGCCCCAGGCGAAGTTTTTGCGATTTTTAAACCGAATGCTATTTAATGCTTGCCGGCCCGACAAAAGATTTAAAATTTTGCAGAAGTTTTATACCCTGCCCGAGCCCTCGATACAGCGATTCTATTCGGGGCAAATTAATTTTTTAGATAAGGTCCGACTTCTTTCCGGAAAGCCACCAGTGCCGGTTTTCAAAGCTCTGATGGAACTTACAGACAAGTTTGCATCTAACAATTCTAAAAAATCTGTGCCAGACTTGAACCTATGATTCCTTCCGATCCCCAATCAGTTTTAATTATTGTTGGTTTGACCTCGTTATTCCTGGGCGCATTTTTTGGTCTTTTAACTTATGGCGGTTACGTTGCCGGCATAAAAAAGATGGCCGAGCTTGAGGGCGCCGATCTGGTAGAAAAATCCAAAGACGACGCCGAACTTCGCCTGATCGACGAAAAAGAAAAAACCCAAGAAATCGAAGAAAAGCTTTATCAGATTCACGAAAAAGATTTTCAACGTTTTGAAGATTCCATTGCTGAACTAGAATCTGTGGTCGAGGAACGTGTCGCTCAAACTAAAGAAAAAGAAGCCGACCTTCGCAAAATCCAAGAAGCTGCAAACCTGGAACTACAGAAATATTCAAAGGTCGTCGAAGGGCTAGAAACAGCGGCTCAACAAAAGAAACAAAATCTTCAACGCCTGAACACCGAATACATTCAAAAAGTTTCTGAAACGCATTCTTTCCAAATCGACGAGCTGAAAGCAGCGCTCGCTGCGCGACTGCTTTCGGAAGTCGAAAAATTGGTCAGTGAACGCGGTCGCTATGAAGTCGAAGAAACGACTGAGCACAGCGAAACTTTGGCCAAAGAAATTATCGCGCGAGCACTGAACCGATTTCATCGGCCTTACTCTTCAGAACGCGGCATCGCTTCGGTCTATTTCGAAACCCCAGATCAGCGAAGAATCTTAGTGGATGAGAAAAAAGAAAATCTAAAAGCCATCGAAGCCCTTACCGGATGCGAGATTTTTGTCGAAGACGATATGGATTTGGTGGGTGTCGCAGGTTTTGATCCTGTGCGCCGCGAGTTAACTCGCCGAATTTTAGAACGCTGCTTGAAAGAAAAACGACCGATCAATCCAGCTTGGATTACCAAAATTGGTGATGCCATCAAACGCGAACTGCTGGCTTCGATCAAAAAAGACGGCGACCAAATCGCCAGGGATTTAAAAATAAATAATTTCCATCCAGAAATCCGACAGATTTTGGGAAGCCTTCGCTATCGTTATTCATTCACTCAGAACCAGTATTTTCACGTCGGCGAAGTCGGATGGTTGTGCTATTTGCTGGCCAGTGAATTGGGAACAGTGAATTTAGAAAAAGCCCGAAGGTCCGGGGTTCTGCACGATCTTGGAAAATCAATGGATCACGAAATTCAAGGTGGCCATGCCGTGATTGGTGCGGACTTTATCGAAAAGCGCGGCGAAGCAGAAGACGTAGTTTACGCCGTTCGAGCCCATCACTACGACGTCCCGCCCACAAGCAATTTAGATTTTTTAGTCATTGGTGCCGATGCCATTTCCGGAGCCCGTCCCGGAGCCCGAAGGTCCACAATGCAGTCGTACACTCAAAAAGTGACGGAACTTGAAGCCATCGCAAAAAGTTTTGACGTGGTCACAGATTGTTTTATTTTGAACGGCGGTCGAGAAGCCCGCGTTCTGGTCGATGGTCGACGCATTGACGATCTAAAAACCATGAGCCTATCAGCAGAAATTGCACAGCGAATAGAAACCGAACTGAACTACCCCGGCCAAATCAAGGTCGTCGTCGTACGCTCCACACAAGTGGTAGAATCCACGACGGGTGGGGATCAACGCAACCGTCATTAGGCAAATCCCGCCTTCAAATTTTATTTGGAGTCGAAACCTAAAGACTTGGAGGGTGGAGAAATATGATCTCGGTAACTTCACTCTCAGCGCAAGGTTGGCAAAACCAATCGCCTTTTTGTACTGACTGGTACATCGCATCCCGGCTCAAGAAGTCGAGGATGCAGTCCTTCAATACATTTGGTCGGCTACTCAGAACGCCGGTTACCTTGAAAAAATTGAGAAAAATATTAGAGACATGCGTAATGTGAAGTCGCTCAATGTCACTCGTGACAAACGCATGATGAAGGAACAGCTCAAAGATATTCAGATCCGAATCGATAACCTTTTACTGATGCAGGGTCAGGCTTCTGGCAGCGACAGTTTGAAACTTGTCATGAGGACCTTCGAAAGTTTGTCGAAAGAGAAATCGACTTTGGAAGAGCGACTGGCGCGCATGAATTCTGGAGCCGATCAGGAAGAATTGATTAAAGAGTCAGTTCAAGTCATTCAAGATATTCTGCGTGAGTTTGAGCGAGGCTACAAAAAAGCCAAGGGCTCTATGAAGAAAAGTGGTCTTACCCCGAAAAAGTTGACACTTAGTTATGCGGATTTGATTAATTTTTGTTCGTATTCGATCGGCGTTTGATAATCAAGCGAAGAATGACTTCTTTGCCGGTTGTACCAAACTTCTATAAATTCAAAAATTGCAGATTTTGCCTCCTCTCTTGTTTTAAATTTTCTTTCATAAACGAGTTCAACTTTCAGTGTTCTAAAAAAACTTTCTACAAAAGCATTGTCGTAACAATTGCCCCTTCTGGACATGCTGGCCTGGATCTGATTTGCAGCTAATCGATCACGATAGGCTTCTGCAGCGTACTGGCTGCCTCTGTCAGTATGT
>JANYDD010000013.1 GCA_025359945.1 Bdellovibrio sp.
ATGTCATTGGGCATCTTAAAAAATTTAAAATACTCAATACCAAGTATCGAAATCGACGCAAAAGATTTGCTCTCCGATTTAACCTAATCTGCGGGATCTATAACTACGAAAATCTAGAGGTAATGTGAAAGAGATCTAATCTTGTTTATAGTGTGGCACGTCCGCTTCCGACGGGCTTAGTTTTAAGCCCAACCACGGGAGTTTTTTCTGGGACTTCTGCGGCGGGCGCGCCTTTGACTGACTATACGGTGACTGTGGCCGATGCGGTGACACCTGCGGTACAAAAAACCTATCGCTTATTGTTTAGCGTATTGGATCCAAGCGCGCCTCCGATTGCAATTGGTTATCCACTGGCGGCTTCGGTGTTTACTGCCGGAGAAATTTTTCCTACATTGAATCCAACGTTCGAAGGTGGAGTTCCGACTCAATTTATTTTGGCCTCACCGCTTCCGCTTGGGTTGTCCCTTAATGCCACTACGGGAGTTATTTCTGGTACACCGACAGCCGCAGCATCTTTGAAAACATATTCCATTACGGCGAAAAATCTTTTGGGTTCGACACAACTTAATCTAAAGTTTGAGATTTTGGCCCCGTCGTTTAGCTATGCTTTGGGAACAAACACCTTGGCCCTAGACCAAACTGTTTTAAATTTTGCTCCGCAAATTCAGCGTGGCAAATATATAGCTTTTGAAATCAGTCCTAGTTTGCCGCAAAGTCTTCAGTTTAACATTTTGAACGGCGCCATCACCGGCAGGCCACAAGTTGCGCAACCAAGCTCAAGATACATAGTCTACGGTCATACTTCAGGAGGAATCCAAACTGCTTTCAATCTTTATCTGCAGGGCTTGGTTCCGCCGACATTGTCACTCAGTTACGGGTTGAATCGGTTTTCGTTTGCAGTTAGTCGAACGGCACCGTTAATCAGTGCACAATTTCAACCGGGCGCATTTGCCAAGTTTTCGATTCTTGGAACGCCACTGCCATCGGGACTTGCTTTAAATCTTTTGAATGGTTCCATTTCAGGAATTCCTACTTCGCCTACTCCATTGACCGTATATACCGTGCTGGGAACAACAGCGACAGGAGCGCAGATTCCGGCGACGCTATCTCTTGAAATTTTGCCTCCGACGTTTCGCTATTACTCGAGTCCACTGATTTTGTCTCAAATGGTCCAAGCTCCGCTGATTTCACCGACAGTGCCTTCTGGAATTTTTTCTTCGTATGCTGTTTCAGGAAATGCATTGCCGGTCGGTTTGAATTTAAATCCCACGACAGGCGTTATTTCTGGAGTGCCCGGCTTAGGTAGTCCGCAAACCCTTTACACGATCATCGGTACCAGTTCGACGGGGATTACGGTTCCGATCACCATCAGCATCCAGATTAAAAGCGTCGGAGTCTTAAGTTATGTTTTACCGAAATCTAGTTTTATGCAAAATGAAGACATCGGTACTATCAATGCCAATCTGTCCGGAGTGACCGGCGTTTCTTATTCTGTAAATCCAGCACTTCCTTTGGGTTTGGTTTTAAATCCAAACACAGGCGCGATTTCTGGAAAGGCTTTGGTTGCCACGGCACTTAAAACCTACACGATCAGCGCAAATCAAGCCGGCGTGGCGATGGCGACCGCGGCCTTGGCTTTTGAAGTTAAGTCGTTTTCCCTGAGTTATACATTGCCGAAGACAATCTTTTTTATTGGTGAAACTTTTCCGACAGTGGTTCCCAATGTGTTTGGCGATACTATCGTCAGCTATAGTGTCAGTCCCGCGCTTCCGACCGGAATTCAATTGGATCCAGTCACCGGAGTGATCTCTGCATCCGGCACTTTGACGTTACCGGCAATCTCTAAGCCTTATGTGATCACTGGGATTTCAAACAAGGGTGTCCCTGGAACTGCGACTCTGACTCTTCAAGTGAAGACTTTGACGTTGGCTTTTGTTTTTCCGAAGTCGATTTACAAAATTGCAGAAGGCCTAGGGACCATCTATCCGGTCTCGATGTCTCCTGCGACTGCGACCAATTTTACTGTGACCCCCGCGCTGCCCACTGGAATTCAGCTGAATGGCGTGACCGGCGCGGTTTCTGGTGCCGGTTCAGTTGTTAGTCCGATGACTGTTTATAATATTTCTGGCCGCAGCCAGTTTGGCAGCACGATAACTACAACCGTAAGCTTGCAGGTCACACCATAAATGGATTTAAAAAAAAATGAACTTCACCGAAAGGAAGCACCAAATGATTAATGACAACAGGAAAAAACTTCTCATCAACCCCGCGTTTCAAAAAACCTTCCTTAAATACACGATCGGTTCTGCTTTGGCAGTCAGCGCTTTTTATTATCTAGCGCTTTGGGTATTCTTTGCAAACCTTGAATCGAAAGGGCTTTCCATGGGGTTAGCTCCGGATCATATTTTCTTTTTATTTGTTCGCCAACAGGTCGCCAGTTTAGGAGTTTTTTTCTTGGCTGCTAGTTTATTGATGGTGTTGGGACTTTTGGTGTACGGGCTTTATGTTTCAAACCGGATTGCCGGTCCAATTCATCAAGTGGTAACTCAAATGAAAAATAATCGTTTAGAAAATAAATCGGAACTTATCCAGTTTCGCAAAAAAGATTTTTTTCACGAGCTCGCCGATGAAGCCAATTTAACGATCTCGGGACGTTCCGCTAGAAATGGGTTACAACGATGAACTTCAAAATTAAAAAAAATCAATGGCAAGCATTCTTAAGTGGCGCTTTTAAATATCCCGAATCTTGGGCCATCTCAATAGTCCTTATTTTAATGATCGGCTTCGTTGCCCAACATTAGATTGCACAATGACGGTCAAAAGCTTTCATCTAGTGATTTGCGCGATGCTCTTTTTTCCTCGAATCCAGGACAAAGATCGACTCTTTCCCTTCTTCAAGTGCTTTCAAGAATGGTGGGCGAAGGAAAGAAAATCTCCCGATCTGGCGTCGGCTTGAAGAATACGATTCATGCCAATTCGAAGGTCAACTTTTCCGCCGAGCAAACAACCAACAACCAAAAATACTTTCAAGAAATTCTTAGTGATCCAAAAATTGCTATGCTCTATTAATAAGTGCGTTAGATAGTATACATAAACATTGATTTAATTTTCAGATATGTTTTAATTGGTTATGAAAAAAACTGACGGCAGAAAATTAGACCATCAAACCCTAGAAGATATGAGAGTACGCGCTGTAAAAGC
>JANYDD010000014.1 GCA_025359945.1 Bdellovibrio sp.
GCTTTTACAGCGCGTACTCTCATATCTTCTAGGGTTTGATGGTCTAATTTTCTGCCGTCAGTTTTTTTCATAACCAATTAAAACATATCTGAAAATTAAATCAATGTTTATGTATACTATCTAACGCACTTATTAATACTATTGGGTGGTTCATTAATTTTAGAGCAAAGTGCGCTGGGCGAAGGATCAACTTTTTTATTGCGCCTTCCGCTTTTTAAAGAACTGGGGGGAAAGATCGAAACCATCCAAAAAGCTTCTACGAGATCAGAAAATATATTTTCTGATCTAAAAATTCTGGTCGTCGATGATTC
This sequence comes from Bdellovibrio sp., assembly GCA_025359945.1. GTDB lineage: Bacteria > Bdellovibrionota > Bdellovibrionia > Bdellovibrionales > Bdellovibrionaceae > JANYDD01. The sequence continues at coordinate 312 of JANYDD010000014.1, forward strand.
GCAAGATAACCAAGACCTCATTTGCAAATTTCTGGAACAGACGGGAGCGCAAATGACGACGGCCTCAGACGGAGCCCAAGCCCTAGAAAAAGTGGCTCACAGTGATTTCGATATTATTTTGTTGGATATTCAAATGCCAAAGGTGGACGGCTACCAGACGATAAAAAAACTTCGCGAAGGTGGGAAAAAAATGCCAATCATTGCACTCACCGCTCATGCCCTCAAAGAAGAGCGTCTTAAAGCCATCCGTTTTGGTTTCAACACCTACGTCACCAAACCCATCGATCGCAATTTGCTAATTCAATCCATCGGCCAACTAACAAATATTGTACAAAATAAACCAAAATTTTGAAAAAACTTTTGGGAACAAAAAGAAAGAGCTTACGTTTTTAAAGAAATCGCTTAAACAAGCCTATCGTCTATCAAAACTGAAGTAAAAGTTTTAAATCTTGGGAGAGTAGAAATTGACCCGCGGGAAGCGAGCGGCGAATCCAATGCGTAAAGTAATTTTGCGTGAGTTTGTATTCGAAAGATCCTGGGGCCCAGAAAAAATCAAGGGGACCTAATTCGGTAATCAGTTCCTGCACTGAAAATTGCGCGCAGTTGATTTCTTTTTTCAGCACATTTTGAAATCTCTTTTGGTCGTTGGGATCTATTTTTTGCTGGCGCTCCGTTAGGTCTAGCACGGCTAAGCAAGCATTCAACTTGGGCATAAACTCTTTCGCTTTAGGATAAATATTTTTTAAAAACCAATAGCGACCAAAAACATCTTGCTGCGCTGGCGTCCATTCAAAAGGGGCTTTGGTGGCCAAAGTCATCAAGCTTTCTCGGGCACGATGAAGACCTTCGTGGAGCTCTTTTAAATCGGTGTCCATTAGGTGAGTCAGCTCGTGCGCTAACACCGGCGCCAATGCTGTCGGGGATAGAATCTCAAACTCCATACGTTGATCCAAAACCCAAGTGCGCCCGCGTGAGATTTCGTGCGAGGTCCCCGGATAAGTAAAACTCTGCATCCAATTCATTTTTAAATTTTCAGAGAGGGCTGCCGTATTCAGCCCTTCAGCTAATTTGCGCAAGGGGTTTTCTGGGCTTAGAGAAAGCCAAGAGGAAGCAATTTTTTTTAGATATTCTCGCAAAAATTCTTGGTCCAATTTCCGCGCCCAGAAAAATGCGTCATTCGCTGGAAGAGTTTGCAGCAGGGCCTGAACCAGAGCTGACCGCTGGTCAGCAAATCCCTCGGCGCCTTTTTGGCTGAGTGTTTCGTGAAGAACATTGAAAAGTTGCCGCCGACTCGCATTGTAGTCTGCAATCGCAGCATCGGAAATTTCCAAAGTCGTCTTTTGCTTTTGCAAATGTAGGGGGTCAGCCATGGGCAAAATACTTTTGGCAAACGTGATCTCAAGAGTCTCCGCCGAAACAGCGAAGACGAAAAGTAAACTTAAAAGACCTACTATCCGACACTGAATCATCGTAGAATAACCGGCAAATCAAACAAAGTTCTTATGTTAGAAAGATCGTCTGCGGAAATTAAGTCCGTCCTTGAATTATCGCGGTACAACAAATAACCCTTATCAAACCGATATTGTTTCCATATCAACAAGGCATACCCTCTTTTTTGCGCAAATTCAGGACCCTTTTTTGGCAAAAAGACACTTTGATTATAAAGTTCCATTAATTCTGGAATTTGAAAGGCTGTTCTCAATTTATTTCCTTCAATATTGTAGCAATTGTAAATCGTAGCTTTAATATTGAAAGCTTGGCCACCTGATGAATTTACGTCGGCCCCTAACAATTGCAAATCGGTTTTTATCGGAAGTAAATTTGGCATGGTAGCCAGATTTATTATTTCCTCGCCAGAAATTCCAAGAAGTTTACTGGCACCCCCACATATTTCATTAATTCGCAAAACTGAATTGTCCCAATGCTGGCTGTTAACTGCCAATGCAATATCGTAAAAATTTTTGTAAGCGCTTAGAACTTCGTTTTGCGCTAGCTCGACATTCGCAAAGACTTCAAGCAAAGTCTGGACTTGTAAGTTTATCTGTCGGATAAAATCCACTCCCAAAAGTTTTTCTTTTCGCTGCCCGTCGCAATTGGAAGTCTCACCTAGGCTTACAGAAACAAGTTCACTGTTTTTGAAAGAGAACTCTAAACTGTGGGAAAAATCATGGAAAAAAAAAGACGAAAGCTGGATTTTAGGATCAGAGGATACACATTTGGAGTCAGGGTTGGGACCAGTCCGCGTAAGATCCGCTAATCGCATTTCTAAATAACGACCGTTGGCGGTGGGAAACAAAGTCACCAGCGTTCGAATTTTTTTGTAATCTTGACTAACAATCACCTGTCCGCCATTGGATTTTTCGCCGTCGGCAAAGTTTCCTCCAGCCCATGCTTTGATCGTCAGAAATACTGCTGCGACCACCCACAATGATCTTCCGACAAAGGAAATGATTTCAGATTTTTTCGTTTTTTCTTCTGCGAGCTTTATTTTCGGAACACTTATTTTGCACATCGTTTTCTCCCTTTAAAATATTTTAAGTTTTTAAGTTTCATAATCTTTCGAGTTGATTCCCTTTTCTTAATTCTCACCGCCATCATTCCTTCCTAATTTTTGTAAGAGGAAACAGAGCCACCGAAAGGTGGAAGACCTCGTCGTTTTTTTCGCCGGCATCTAAAAGTTGGTTCATCTCTTGGCAGAAATTTCGAATCGCCTCGCGGGCGATGTTAAGCTGGGACATTTTCACCGTCATCGTGATGCCGGCGTGGTATCTGTGGTCAAAAGGAATGTCTTCTATAGCTTCAAACGATTTCTGAAACATTTGCCGTTGCAGTTTTTGCCTGGCCGAAGTGGTTTCACGAAGACCGCTAAAAACAGTCGAGCCCGAGCCTTTTATCTTCCAAGTTTCAAAACCGCGCTTTGCTTCAATGGCTTCAGCCAACTGAACCTTTTGCAATCGTTCCAAGCTATATAAAACTTCGTGAGATGATAAACCTAAACGAAAAGCCAAACTTTTCACGTCAGTTGGTTGCCCCTTGAGTTGCATCAGCTGAAGCAATGCAAAGTGTTTCCAATCTGAAATCACTTCGAACTGATCTTGCTCAAGCTGCTCAAGCGTCGGCTGATTTTTAGTTGCTCCGGGAATCTCTAAAAACTGGGATTTCTCTTTGGGACTCAGGGCCAAGCTGGAACAGATCTGCTCAAATGTTTTTAGCGAAAGTGGTCGACGACCATTGAGCACCTGACTAAGACTCGCGTGACTGACGCCAACACTTTTGGCAAAGGCGCGAAGTGAATACGCGGGATTTTTCTGAAATCTTGAAACCAAGCGTTCCTTTAGAAAGCTGCGAAAGAGATGCGGCTTCAAACGCAAAACTTCCGATTGATGTTTGCCGTATAATAATTCCATTCTTTAAGTGCCCTTTCCTTCGAGTTGCAAGGGAATAAAGGAATCTGTAGGATCTGTCTACTACATTTGAACCAAACTGGTTCAAATACTTGAACCAGGCTCATGTCTTTGAAAATTTTAGTTTTTCTTACAAATCCGAATCTATCAATTTTTGAATGGCATATAAAGGCAGGGTCAATAGCTCATAAGACAGGGGTCCGTCGCGCGACTTTATTTGAAGAATTCCAATTCCACTTTTTGAGCGATTGAACCAAACGGTGCGTTTTTTTCAGATAGGATATATCTTGCACATACTGACGAAGTGATCTGATTATTTCAGAAGCCCCCGCCCTGACTTCAATGGCGATCACTTGCCCATCCTTTTAGGTACAAAAGTCTACTTGGGGAATTCTTCACTGAAACGCAAGGTCTTGGAGCTCGTTTAAAAACAGCAAGGGGTTTTCATCCAAAAGTGGCAACTGCCCGTCTAGTTAACTTGTTTTAAGACCTTGGTGTTGTAGGTGATAGGCATTTTCTTTTTTTCTTCTTCCAGCCAGTTTCGGTAAATTTCGAAAAAGCGATTGGGGCCTTGAGTCTCAGTTTTCAGATTGGCGACGATTTTGGTTTCTTTCAGTTTGATCACATAGCGCTGACTCTCTTCGCGAATCATTTGCGGATAGAGTTTTTTCTCAGCACTCAATTTAAAAGCGGCTTCCAAAACTTGTGGGCTGGTCACACCTGGAATTTGTTCTTGGCTTAAATCAAAGGCCGCAGATTCTTGCCATTTCAAATTCATTTTTTTCGCCCAAGCTTCCACCGCGACTAAATTGCTATCTTTCAGATCTTTTTCCAAGGCCTCTAAGGGCTGCGTGACCCGCTGTTGTGCGATTAGTTTTTGGGCGATACTGACTTCGACGTCTTTAAGTTCCGGCGTATAAGCAGGCTTTTTTGAAATCACTTTGATCAGGTGGTAACCATAGCTGGATTTGACGGGTTCGCTGATCTTTCCAATCGGCAATTTAAAAGCAACTTCCTCAAATTCTGGGACCATTTTTCCCCTAGAAAAAGATCCCAAATTGCCTTTTTCTTTTTTTGAACCTGGGTCTTCAGAAAATTTTTCGGCCAGAGCGCCAAAATCAGATGTTGCAGTTTGCTTTTCAATATCTTTAATTTGAGCCAGGGCCTTTTCAGCAGAACCCGCGACTTTAGCGTCAAACCGAATTAAAATATGTTGGGCCGATACTTCCTCTGGCCGTTGCATCGAGCCTTTTGTCATTTGGTAATCGTTGGCGACTTGTTTTTTAAAGTCTTCTTTTTTCAAAGCTTCTTGCGCTTCAGACGTTGAAGGTTCAACGCTCTTGGCAAGCTCGTCCTTGTTAAAGCGAAGATACTCGATCTTCATTTGAGTTTTCTTTAGTTCTGCGTTTTTTTTCTTTTCCAAATCCGAGGCCCACAAAGCGCTTTCCATAATTCGGCGAAGTCTTTGTTCGCGACGTTCTTTTTTAATTTTGTTTTCGAACTCGCCCGCCGTAAATTGATTTTGAGAAAGCAGACCTAGATATTTCTCGCGACTGAATCGCCCATTTTCCTTGAAATAGGGAAGATCCACGGTGATAAAATCCATCAGTTCCTGGTCAGACACAAAAATTCCGTACTTCTCACCGCGTTGGTTAACTAATTCAGAATCCACCAAAGTCGACAAAGCCTGCATCTGATATTGACGCGACATATCCACGCCGGCATTTTGACCACCGAAAAATTGACTATAGATCGCCTGAACGCGCTCGGTCTCTTTATTCAGATCAATCAGGCTTATGTAAGCGGATCCGACTCGGGCGACTGATCCGCCGATGCCTTCTTGATGTTGCGGAAAACCAAAAAGCACAAAAACTAAAATGATGGCGCCAAATAGAATCATCGCTACAAGACTTTTGACGTTCCACGTTCTGCCAGTGATGTATTGATGTCCTGTCAAATATTTCCGAAATTTTGTGAGCATCGCAAAAAACCTTTCAATAAGAAGTAGAAATTAAAAAAAAAGAAACAACTTTTGTTGTCCCTTCTATTTTTTTAATTTTCAAGGAGATTGTTGGAAAGACAAATAGAAACTGATAGCCTCTAGAGGGCTAACCAGGGGTGGGAATTGAATTGGCTTAATTTTGATTTAAGAAAAGGATTTTTAATTGCGTTAGTAGTGTTGATTCCGCTGATTTCGATCAACACCCAACAAAGTCCTCGGGCGACGGGTTGGTACAATAAGCCTTTTTCGTGGATTGCCGAAAAAATTCAAACCTCGCTGTTTGCGTTTTCTGAAAGTATTCACGGCACAACTAGGCTTTATCTTAATTTGGTTAATATCAAGCGCGAAAACGCCGAACTGAAAAAAGAAAACGATCAATTTAAAATCCAGCTGCAGCTTTTCGAAGAATTAAAAAAAGAAAATCTTCGGATGAGTCTTCTTTTAGATTTTAAAGAAAAAACAAAAATGGAGATGATCGCCGCACGAATTATGAGCCGAGATCTTTTGGATGATCACGCAACCATCCAAATAGACAAAGGCTTGGATCACGGATTGAAAGCCGGCCAAGCCGTCATTGCACTGGGCGGAGCCTTAGGCCATGTGTTTCGTCCGCAAGCAAAAACATCGTTAGTGCTGCTTCTCACAGATCGATTCAGCGTGATTGATGGAGTGATCGGCCGATCAAGAGCCCGCGGCATCGTCGAAGGTAAAAATCTGAATGGTTGTGCGCTGAAGTACGTCGAAAAATCAGAAGACGTGAAAGCTGGCGACCTGGTCTTGACCAGTGGTCTAGATAATATTTTTCCCAAGGGATTTCCGATTGCGATCGTTGAAAATGTCGAAAATAAATCTTTCCAGGCCTCGCTGCGCGTGGATTTAAAACCTGTTGCAGACCCCGACAAAGTTGAAGAAGTTTTTATTATTACTAACGCCAAGCAAGTCGACCTGACGATCAGTTCAAACCCCGTTGCACCTATTGCCCCAAGCCCAAATGAATCTGAAAAAAATCAATCTCTATAATTTTTTAATAACTCTGGGTTTGGTCTTACTTCTGACCAGTATTCAGACAACGCTTTGGTATCAGTGGTTTGGAAGGACCCCTCCACCGCCCTTTTGGTTGATTGTCAGCATTTACCTTTTGATCTTCCGGCAGCCTTTTGTTTCGCTTTTTATGATCTATATTTTGGGACTTGCGGTCAGCGTTTTTTCGGCCATCCCCCTGGGGATGTTGCTGCCCACGTTGCTCATTATGGCGGTGATTGTCCAATACGTAAAAAGCCGATTTTTTTGGCCGGGACTTCGATACTTTTTGATTTCGATTTTTCTATCGACGTTGCTTTTCAACGGAATTTTAATTCTGCTTTCTTTGGTTCTACAAAAAAACCCAACCCCGATTTATTTTTTTCGACGTCTTATCGAGGTACTGTTAGCTACCATCACAGCCGTTCCCATGTATCACTTTTTAAAATGGCTAGATCTAAAAATGGATCCTGACATGGCCTTGGCGCAAGGGGAACGCGAATGAGTGAATACATCACCAACCCCGAGGAAACCAAAGAGCTGCTTCCCCGATTTCGATTATTTTACGGAGTCTTAGCTTTTACTTTCGTCGTGTTCGTTATGCGATTGTGGTACCTGCAGATTATAGAAGGGACGGAGCTTCGCGAGTTTTCAGAAAAAAATCGAATCAAGCAAGCCAAGATTTCGGCCCCGCGAGGTTTGGTTTTTGATCGCGACGGAAAAATTCTGGTCGAAAATCATCCTGGGTTTGACGTGATTCTATCACCCCAGTACATCGATAATCTAGAAGAAGTCGCTGAAGCATTAAGCCCCATCATTAAAATCGACGCCGATAAAATTATCCAGAAAGTTCAAAAAAGCCGCAGGCAAAACGGTCCATTCGCAGGAGTGCGAGTGAAAGACAATCTTTCTAAGGAAGAAGTTTTTCGATTAAAAAGAATTCGCCTGGATATTCCAGGTTTGGATATTCGCGAGACCGTTGTTCGCTATTATCCTTTGCAGATGAACGGAGCGCAGCTTTTTGGCTACGTTGGTGAAATCTCAAAAACGCAGCTGCCCCGCTACAACGAACTTTACAAAGGCTTTCAGTCTTTCGAACAAGGTGACGTGATCGGCAAAAATGGCTTGGAAGAAGTGCTTGAAAAAAATATTCGAGGTCGCGACGGGATTCAGTTTATTCAGGTCGATGCTTTCGGCCGAGAAACTCAAAGTGCGACTCCAAATATTTACGGAGAACAAATTAAAGACCAAGACCCAGTCTCTGGAAACAGCGTTGTTTTAACGTTGGATAAATCACTTCAAGCAGTGGCGTACAATGTTTTTACTCAAGCACAACGAATTGGTGGCGTTGTTGCAATGAAATCCAATGGCGAAATTTTAGCTTGGGTCAGCACACCATCATTTAACCCAAATGAATTTTCAGTGGGAATCTCGCCGCAAGTTTGGTCGAACTATATCAACGATCCCTTCAAGCCCTTGAGAAATAAAGTCATCCAAGATTATTTCTCTCCTGGATCCACATTTAAAGCCTTTGTCGCCCTGGCGGCACTGGAAGAAGAAGTGGTCAAACCCTATACAATTGTTAATTGCCCAGGATTGTTGCGATTTGGTCGACGCGACTATCACGATTCTGTGAAAGGCGGTCATGGAAATATCACCATTTTTGAAGCTCTAGAAAGATCCAGCAACGTTTTCTTTTTCAAAATGGGAATCGCCTTAGGGATTGAGAAAATGTACGACTATATTTCGCAGTTTGGAATTGGTCAAAAAACTGGCGTCGATATTCCGCGCGAAGCTGTGGGACTGATGCCCAATTCAGCTTGGAAAAAAGCTAATATGGGTGAAGAATGGCAACCCGGTGAAAACCTAAGCAACGCCATTGGCCAGGGCTTTGTACAGACAACGCCACTGCAATTGGCCGTTGCCTACAATGCTATTGGTCTTGAAGGAAAAGTCGTGAAGCCCTTCGTGATTCAAAAAATTATTGATAACCAAGGGCAAGTTGTTAAAAATTTTTCGCCACAAATTTTGCGAGACCTACAAAACCCTGCCGAAGCCCGCGCGCGAATTTCTGCGGAAACTTTTAAAGTTGTTAAAGACGGACTTCGCCGAGTTGTCCAAGGAAGTCGAGGCACCGCAAAGCACGTGAATATTCCTGGAGCCGATGTCGCCGGAAAAACCGGAACCACCCAAGTCATGAGTTTCTCTGCAGACCAAATTTACCAGCGCTGCGAAAACCGCCCCATCCAAATGCGACATCACGGATGGTTTGTGGCCTTTGCCCCAGCTGACAAACCCGAGATCACTGTAGCCGCACTGGCCGAACATTCCTGCCATGGATCTTCAGGCGCGGGCCCGGTCGTGCGTGAAATTTTAAAGGCCTATTTTGAGAAATATCATCCCGACCGCATCGCCGAATTTATGAAAAAAACCAAAGTGATCAAGGTCGAAGAACCCGCGTTGGAGGGAGAATAATGGATTTGGCCCTACAAATCGAACAGCGCACATTTTTTAAACGAGTCGACTGGAATTTGGTCGTAGTTATTTTAGTTCTTAATTTTGTAGGTCTGGTTAATTTGTATAGTGCCACGCACGGACCGCACTCAAGCAACGTAGATAGTTTATTTATCAACCAAATAGTCTGGCTGATCGTGGGTTGGCTTTGTTTCGCCGTTGTGACCTTGGTGGATTACCAATTTTTATCAAGAATCGCGTACTTTGTTTATTTTGTTAACCTAGCGGCCATCGTTTACGTCACCTTCCACGGCACGGTCGCGCTGGGTGCCCAGCGATGGATCGATTTTGGATTTTTCAGATACCAACCTTCAGAGACTATGAAATTGGCCGGCATTGTGATTTTAGCCAAAGTGATGGCTCACAAAAATATCGAAGGCAAGGGCATGGGACCCAAAGAACTTTTTATTCCGCTGCTATTAATTCTGGTCCCCTTTGTTCTAGTGGTTGAACAGCCTGATATGGGAACGGCCTTGTTGATTTTGGTGATTGGCTGTTCGCTTCTCATGTTTGTTAAAGTTCGCAGGTGGATTTTAGTTGCCGCCGTCACCACCGGAGTTGTCGCCGCACCCGTGGCATGGAATTATGTGCTTCGAGATTATCAAAAGAATCGCATTGTTAATTTTTTAAGTCCTAACAACGATCGGCTAGGAAGCGGTTACAACAGCATTCAATCTAAGATCGCCGTTGGAAGCGGAAAAATTGTCGGCAAAGGGTTTAGAAAAGGAACCCAATCGCAGCTAGAATTTTTGCCCGAACGCCATACTGATTTTATTTTTAGCGTGCTCAGCGAGGAACATGGCTTTGTGGGAAGCTTCTTAACACTAATTTTATTTATGATGCTTTTTTTAATTATTATCCGGGTTGCATCGACATCAAGGGATAAGTTTGGCGCGTTTTTGTGTGTAGGAGTTCTGGCGTATATTTTTTGGCATATGTTTATCAATATGGGAATGGTGATTGGCCTTTTACCTATCGTCGGAGTGCCGCTTCCCCTACTCTCGTACGGAGGGTCAAGTATGTTGACCACAATGTCGGGTGTTGGAATTATTTCTAGCGTGGCCTTCCGAAGATATATTTTTTGAGAAAAATTATTTTTTAAAGTATTTTCCGCGAGAAATTTACTCCGAAAAAAAACTACTTTGCCCTTTTTTTAAGCACTTGACTTCGCGTTGCGCCTTGCCTAAACCCTGGATTAACAACTAATGACCAGCACCTATGAAAAAAAAATTCTTTTTTTTTGGACTCGTAGCTTCTTTTTTTCTTTCTCCATTTTGTAGCCCTTCGTCAGCGCATGCTGGTGATCAAATCGTCGGTCGACGCACGAAGAGTCTTTTTGTCCCAACTCGTAAATCAATTTGGGCCGACAACTGGGCGCCCATGGACAGGAAAGAAAAAAGCCTTCCGCCAGAGGGTGGCAACAACGGCGACGGTTACATACGACCCGATCAGTGGCGAAATTATCGGATGAGTTACGATGGGAACTCAGTTCCCATCCAAGAGCAAGTCCCCAGGGATTCGATCGTGTTTAAGAAAAACTATGTTCCTGACGTTTCATCGGTCGAAGTTAAACCCGCGGCCTCGCAAGATCATAACGCCAACTACTTCGATTTAATTCTTACCTTCGAAAAATCGATCATCCCGCTAGGTCAATACAAGACCGAAAAAGACATTCCCAAAAAAGTCGCACTGGCCCCAGATGTCCTTCTAAATCTGCAAAACCGATTTGATCACACCGTTGGCACACTTGAACTTCGCGATGATACAGGGAAAGTTTTAGCGGAGAACCAGGTGCTTCTGAGCATCGGCGACGACTACTACTGCCAGCACCCTATTATTTTGTCTGACTTTCACGGCACCTTGGATCGTGCGGATTCTTGCACTAATGATTCAATTAAAAGTTTGATCGCTGTTGAGAACACAAATTTCTTGGTTGTGTCCTCGACCGGAAGCTCCGTTGAAGGCGATATTAAAAAGCTTCCGTTCTATAAAAAAGATCACTTCTTGGTTCTTGACAACGCTGTCTTTACTGGCGGCGGAGGCTACAGCGACAATGAGAAAGCGCTTAGAGTTTTTCAAAATTTGGCATTTAGTGGTGCCTGTATTGTGGGGTTTGTGGGAGATACACCTGACAAAGAAGGCGCGGCCTCTTTGTCGCTGAATATTCCCTTTATTAGCGTGAATCAAACCGACCGCGTTACCTACCGCCAGATGGATGTCGAAGAACCGACCTGCGCCTATATAAACCAACAAGAATTCGACACCGCTAAAGAATTGTGCCCAGCAAACTATAAAAATACTTTTCGAAATGAAGTGCTGTGTTCAATAGAATCCCAAAGTCCTTCGCCGGAAATCAAGCGCCCCAAAAATGACAATTCATCGTTCGGGCTGGATCAAAGGTTACGTTCGGGAAATGGCGGCTCGGCCGACTACCGCGAAACCACCAAGTGGGTGAAAATTCCTGATAGCACAACTGATCTTTTGAAAAAGCCGGGAACAACTCCTAACCCATGCGATGTGGGGTACAAGGCCACACAAATGAAAAGCCAGCATTTTTGCATTCTAGAAATTCCATATGAAGTGGCTCCGTTTCCGGATAAAAAATGCCCCGACGATTATTTAAAAGCCAAAAAAAAATACAAAAAAAGTATCGTCGACAACCGCTACAGCAGTTTCAGGGTCGAAGATTACCCAGAAAACTCTTCCTACAATCACGATTGGTGTGAAGCAAAAACGGCAGCACTGAAACTTTTGACTCAACAAAGGCCCTAGGAAAAAGCATGAGGGGAACCCTATGAAGGTATTTAATTGTGCATTTTTTTTACTTGGTTCAGCAACGGCCATGGCCGCTCCCAATGTGGTGGCTAAAAATGTCCAACCCATTGCCCAAGTCACTCATCAGTTAACTGCCGAACAAATATTGGTCGAAACTACTCGCCGACCCGAATTTATTGAGCGACTTAAACAAGAGTTAGCGCTTTATAAAGCCAATCCGAACGACAAACAAATTTATGAAAAATTGGCTGCTGATGCAAAAACACTGGGTCAATTTTTGGGGCAGATGCACGGTCGCATTCAACAAGTCGAATCCTCAACAGCGGAAGAACTTAAAAAAATTAAAGTCGAGGGTCTTGCAGCTAGTACCGAAGCTGACATTTTAGCAGTGGCGACGCAAAAAATACTTCTTGGGAATATTGTTAAAGAAATTTCTAATCAACAGCAGCGCGATTTTGGCTTACCCGCTAGCCCCACGAGTACCTCATATTACTCGATGATCGGCTTCATGGATTCGCCCAGTAAAAAAGAAATCGCAGACTTAGGTGAAGAATTAGCCAGCGAGCATTTTTCTAAAATTTCGACAGTTCGTCGAGACCAATTGATTCAGAATTCCTACAAACAATACCAAGCCGCCGGCTTTCAGCGAGCCCACCAAGAGGCTCTGAACGAAGCACAAAAAACGTCTCGTCAAGATTACGAAGCTGCATTGAAAAACATCAAGTTGGATTCAAAAACCCAAAAGTCTGGCGGACCGTTGGCTTCTAGATTATTTGAAAATGGCGACGATCTTCGATCGATGAGTCATTACCAACCCGTAGCGCCTTTTAATCAGCCTGAACTAGATGCCATTTTTAAAAGTGGCTACGACGCTTCATTCCGGCAGCAGCTAGCAAATCCAATCGATCCTGCTTACCGAGGACTTATCCAAGAAAGCTTACGCGTTTGGAAAGGTTACGAATATTCTAAAAGCTTGAATTTAAGTTCCATTCCAAGCCCAAGCAATACTGAAACTGAAACTAATTTTCTCAATGCCTATCAAACCAAATTGGCGCAGCTTTTAAAAACGATCACCACTCAGCTCAATACCGGCGAAATCGAAAAAGACGCTTATAAATTAACTTTCGGCGCTGATCTAGTAAAAACCAAAAAGGCCAAACTACTTAAAACAAAGCTGGATAATTTAGCCGCTAACCTTGAAGCCCGAGTGACCCAGATTAAAATCGAGGAAGAAATAACTGACGGAATGATCACACCCGGAGAAAGCCTATCCGTCAGTTTTGTTATCGAAAATTATAGCTCGGTATCTGCGACGGTGGGTTTGAATTTTTCAGTGGCATGCAATCCGCTGTGCAATGAGGCGGCCTCAACCAATAACATTTCGGTGGCTCTAACGCCGCAAAGCTCAACACTTGTTGAGCGAGCTTTTGTTTTTTATACCAAAAATGATTTGTCGCTCATAAACCAAGTTCAAATGGTTGAAGTCTCGTGGCCCGGGGTCAATGCCCCGCCAGTTTCACAAAAACTTCGCTTACCCATAAAATCTCCGCTAACGATATCAGGCTTCACATCATCGGGCGGGAAAGCACTTCTAACTGGAACTCCAAACCTATTTTCGGTCGAAGTTGAAAACACTTTAGGAGTACCGTTGTCTCAGTTAAGCTACGCATGGTCGGCCTACTTAGGATCAACTCCTGAGCCCAGCATTACTTTCAAACCCGTTCAAACCCCGCCGACGTTAAATTCAAAAAGTGCTAAGAATGTTTTGCAGTTTGAGATCGTGGCGCCCGACCAAATTGCATATCAGCCGGTGACGCTTAAATTGGAAATTTCAAACTCAAAAGGAAAATTATCCGAAAGTACTTTACCCTACGGTTCATTTATCGAATCCAAAATCCACCAAGTGACTTCGCCAGGGGCGTTTTTTCTTGTGGACTCGGATGGGGGTGTTGCTGATGCTAAGGCTTTCTATGGTCAGATGGGAAGGTTAGATTTTAACTTTGCCGATCTGAGAGCGAAAACGATTTCGAATCAAACCCTTCAAAATCACATCGAAAAGATGGCTCGCGAAAAAAAACCGATCTACGATTTAACGACGTCGGCAGAGAGTTTAACCCAGGTCAAGCAGATGGTTCTGGGTTTAAAGGCTAGTGCTATGACAAAGAAAGATAATTTAAGCATTGCTTGGATCCGAGTCTTGGGCACTTCGAATTTGTTGTTAAGTAAAGAAATTGCAAGTTTGGGTCTGACCACCGAAACGCATTACCCCAAATTGACTTCGTATTATTTCTCGCTCACGCAAAACTCCTACGCTTCGATCACCGAATCAAATCCCAGTTTTCTTTTAGAAATTCAGCTGGATTCCGGATCGGGTCTGTTGAAAAAACTTTATTCCTATTTAGAACGGGTTGAGAAAATGCTTACCCAGCCCATTTCTTCGCAAATGGATGAGTTAGTTAAAACTAGAGCGCCCTTGGTAAAATCAAATGATGATGGTCTGAACATCGCACCGATTTATTTTCTGTATGAACTTCAAACAGAAATGATTTCAGACGCCAACCTGAATGGAGATCTTTTTACAGGCGGAAGGGATACTACAACAAAGCTTTATCAATTTGCAGCGTACTACTCGAAACTGCCCCCAGACCAGCGGCGCTATTTTCTAAACTTTTACCAGCCCCTGGAGCAAACAAGGGTAAAACTTGCGAACAGGAAATCTGGCTTATACATCTCTAGCCGTGAAGCGGTGATTGAAAATATACTAAAGCCTTTAGCTCGAGATTTTGAAGCTCTTTATCCCAAAGATTTTTTTATTCTTAAACCCCAATCAAGACCGGATCGATAGGTGTGAAAAATGACAATTAATAAATCTGCTCTATCTTTCGTCTTCAGTTTAAATTTAATTCTGGGTCAATTCGCCTTTGCCCTGAAGCCTGCCGAACTTCCCGCTTTGAATAACCAGATGATTAGGATTTTTAAAGGCCAAACGACTCGACGATCTGCTTACCCTGCTGAAGTGAACAGTGCCATTCAAAGTTTAATACCTCTAGGTTTTGCGACTTATCTAAGGCTCAGTGAATTGGCGGGGGCAGCCTCGATTAAAGAAGCCGTCCTTCAAGAGTACTTGCGAAAACAAGAGGACTGGGGAATGCCGTGGCTTCCGCTTTCTTGGGGTCTTGAACATCAAAATATTGAATCCAATTATAGCGCTTTTACTCAACTCTTGGAGGCCCGTGTAAGTGTTGTGTCTGGTAAACCAGACGACGACGTTCTTGAACAATCGATGTTTACTCAGATCGTTCCTCACTCCAAAAATTCGGTTTCGTTTGTAAATTCGCTACGCGCCGAAGCCGAAGAACTGGCGTCGAGCATTGATGAAAGCTTTTACGATATTCGTTTAGAGATTCACAACGAACCGTCGTCAATCACCGTCAAACGTGTAGAAGATTATTTACGAGGGCCGATCTCACAACAGGCGCGCACCTCCGCATTAAAAATTTTAGAAGATCTTAAAAATCTTTTGGCTCAATCGGACCTGCGCGCGTTTATCGCGCAAACCAAAATGAACACGCCAAATACCACGTCCGCAGACTGGATCAATTTGAACAAAGAAACCACCATCGAGGGAAAGGCAAAAATTCTTAGCGGCATGCCCCCCGGGGATGCGGTCTATTACAATCTGGCGCAAAATACCCTGGACATGTTCGGCGATATTTCCTCTTATTTAGCCCCAGACAGCCGTCGCGTGAGCGGCTTGTTTGGATATTTAGACAATCTTGTGGCTATGGCAAAAGTGCTGCAAACAAAGTCGCTGTCGCGAACTTCAAATGCAACCCTAGTTTACTTTGCCACTTACACTGAGTGGTATGATTTACTTAATCAAATTTCTTCTGGCGCATTTATTTTTGCCAATCAATATTTGTCATCGGAAGAAAACAAAAGAAGCTCGCTTTCGTTGGGAAGTATGCTGCGGTTAAGTTATTTGCTAACCGTCGTTTCCTACGTTTCAGGCTATATTCCCCAGACGGAATTTGAAAAATTTCAAAAAGCAGGAACGTTTATTCAAAAAAATGAAGCCCGGATAAATCCCGGTCAATTGTCCGAGTATTTGGCTCAGTTCGATCAGCTTTTTATCAAATCCACTCAAAGATTGCGGCGTCTTTTTTCAAACGAATTGGCTCAGTACAAACAGATTGTTCCCAAAGTTGATTCGTTTATTGATGACACGCTTCGATCCAGTCCCCTGCTTCCACTTTCAAGACTTACGGAAATACTTTCCACGCAAGTCCAGCTTAAAAACATAAACCCTATTTTAATTTCCGGCGAATCCAAATACTATTTTTTTAAAGTTCTAAATCCAGGGATTGCTAGGGGAACACTTTTTTTCCCGACAGAGGCCGAGACCTCGAACGATAATTTTCCATGGAACCCGGATGGAATTTATTTCTTAGAGAAAACTCCGGCCGAGATTCAAAAAATTTCCGGAGTACTGACCTGCGACTCGGGAAGTATGATCTCGCACGTGCAGCTTCTGGCAAAAAATCATGGCTTACCCAACGTGCGAGTGAATTGCGGACTAAAAGATCAACTGGCAAAATATAAAAATAAAGAAATTTTGATGTACGCCCTACCTTCCGGAGAGCTTCACTTTAAGCTTTTCAGCGAGGCCACGGCGGATGAACTTGAAATTTACCACGCCTATCACCAGATAAAGCAAAATCTGAAAGTCACAATCCCCATTCCGGACCGACTGGACATAAATTACCCTTTGCAACTGGAACAATTAAGATTAGCCGACGCGGGGAAAGTAGCGGGCGGAAAAGCCTGCGGACAGGGAGAACTGGCGCGACTATTTAAGGACCGCGTTCCTCACGCCATTGTTCTGCCCTTTGGCGTCTACTACCAACACGTCAAAGAATCAGGATTGTATGATTTTATTCAGAAGGCGCTTTCAGATCCTGAAATTAAGGGAACAGATCCACAAAAATTGGAACGAAGGAAGAAGATCCTAGCCGGAATACGCGCAAGAATTATGGCCATCGAACTCAAAGCTGAAATCAAAGACTATATCTATCAATTTTTAATGACTTATCCAGTGGTGGATCACGGCGTTTTTGTACGCAGTGATACCAATGCAGAAGATTTGCCAGGCTTTGTGGGCGCCGGACTGAATCTAACTCTTCCGAATGTCCGCGGCGTTGCTAACGTTTTTGCTGCGATTAAAGAAGTTTGGGCATCTCCATTTCAGGAGAAAGCGTTTAGTTGGCGGCAGGATTTGATCTCTAATCCTTGGGATCTTTATCCATCGGTGGTCATTCAAATCGCGATCCCGTCTAAGGTCGCTGGTGTCATGGTTGTCGGCGACACTCAAGAAGATGATTTTGAAGATTCACTTTTGATCGCTGCGAACGAGGGCTTGGGGATTACCACGGTCAACGGCGAATTTACGCCAGAGGAAATTCTCTATTCGCGAAAATCTAATACCTACGAAATTGTCGGATCTTCGTATGCAAAATCAAAAAAAGTTTTGAATCCTGCCGGTGGAATTTCAGAAGCACCTGTGACCTTGGGCAACCGCTTAGTTTCGGACAGCGAAGTATTGCAATTGAAAACCATGGGCGATATGGTCCAAAAATATTTTATCAGTCAGGGCCGCAAAGAAAAATGGGATATGGAGTGGGGCGTTTTGGAAAATCAAGTGGTGCTTCTGCAAATGCGCCCATTTATAGGGAATAAAATTGCACGAAATCTTTCGTCGCTAAAACGCCTGCAAAAATTTGAGTCCAAAACAAAAAATGATGGAATGATGGATTTAAACACTCTGCAAGTCAACCTTTCACGGCCGAGGTAGTTATGTCTTTAAGAAATTTGTTTATCAAAATTCTTTATTGTTCATGGTTTTCACTGCCAGTTCATGCGCAAAATTTTGCACAGCCTTCAGCACCAACAACGAGTGGCGAAAAGATCATTGATATGATTATGGTCAATCTTCCATCGGGCCCTTTTCTCATCGATATTTTTGAAACCACTTACGAACAGATCAAAAATACGATGCCCACGTACGACAGCGGCAAAAACAATTGGAAATCCGCACGAATTAAAACTTTGGTTGACGCCGACAAATACTGTCGCAGTCAAAAAAAACGATTGCCCACCCAAGAAGAATGGCTGGCGGCGGGATCAGGGCTTGGCAAGAATAAAAACTTCACCACTTTGTCCGACAACTTGGTCGTCGGTGGAAAAAACCAGGCCTATATCCGAGGCGACACTAGTATGAATCCCTACACTATTGCAGCGATGG
>JANYDD010000016.1 GCA_025359945.1 Bdellovibrio sp.
ACCGCTTTTACAGCGCGTACTCTCATATCTTCTAGGGTTTGATGGTCTAATTTTCTGGCGTCAGTTTTTTTCATAACCAATTAAAACATATCTGAAAATTAAATCAATGTTTATGTATACTATCTAACGCACTTATTAATATGAGCAACGAATGTCCCTATCTTAGCGGCGCAAAAGTAAATCATTCACTCCAATCCAACGCGCACTGGTGGCCGGAAAGACTTAATTTAAGTATTTTGCGGCAGCATTCAAACAAATCAAACCCCCTGGAGGCCAATTTTAATTACGCTCAGGAATTTAAAAAGCTAGATTACCCATCACTGAAATCCGATTTAAAAAAACAAATGACGGATTCGCAAGATTGGTGGCCCGCCGACTGGGGCAACTACGGTGGATTTTTTATCCGCATGACCTGGCACAGCGCTGGTACTTATAGATCTTTTGACGGCCGTGGCGGCGGCGGTCGAGGCATGCAAAGATTTGCTCCATTGAACAGTTGGCCCGACAATGGAAATTTAGATAAAGCGCGACGCCTGCTTTGGCCTATCAAACAAAAATATGGAAATAAAATTTCGTGGGCCGATCTGATGATTTTGGCCGGCAATGTCGCTTTAGAAAATATGGGTTTTAAAACTTTTGGCTTTGGTGGCGGACGCGCGGACGCCTTCGAACCCGACGAAGATGTTTACTGGGGAGCAGAAAAAACTTGGCTGGGCGATAGCAGATACTCGGGCGCACGTGATCTTGAAAACCCTTTGGCGGCAGTTCAAATGGGTCTGATTTATGTCAACCCCGAAGGCCCCAACGGCAACCCTGATCCGGTGGCCTCGGGACGTGATGTTCGCGAGACTTTCACTAGGATGGGCGTCACCGACGAAGAAACCGTTGCACTAGTTGCGGGCGGTCACACGTTTGGCAAAGCTCACGGTGCCGGGGACACAAAGCTGGTTGGCGCAGAGCCCGAATCCTCGGCCAATGAAGAAATGGGATTGGGCTGGAAAAACAAATTCGGAACTGGAAAAGGCGTTCACACGACGACCAGCGGAATCGAAGGCGCGTGGAAACCAAATCCAACCACTTGGGACAATGGTTATTTTCAAATGTTATTTAAATACGAGTGGGTGCTTTCAAAAAGTCCCGCAGGTGCACACCAATGGCATCCTAAAAATTGTGAACCCCAAGATTTAATTCCCGATGCACATGACCCCACAAAAAAACATCCGCCAATGATGACCACTGCAGATTTATCACTTCGCTTTGATCCTAGCTTTGAAAAAATATCTAGAAAGTTTCATCAAGATTTTGGCGCATTTCAAGATGCCTTTGCCGGAGCTTGGTTTAAGTTAACTCACCGAGATATGGGACCAAAAGTCCGTTATTTGGGACCTGAAGTTCCAAAAGAAGATTTTATTTGGCAGGATCCATTGCCGAAAGCTAACGGAACACCGTTGGCTGATCAGGACATTTCCGAATTAAAGAGAAAAATTCTAAATTCGGGACTGTCGATTTCACAAATCGTTAAAACGGCGTGGGCTTCGGCCTCGACATTCCGAGGTTCCGATAGGCGCGGAGGCGCTAATGGCGCCCGAATTCGACTTTTGCCCCAAAAAAATTGGGTCTCCAATGAACCGTCAGAACTTCAAAAAGTTTTGTCGGCACTTGAAAAAATTCAAAAAGATTTTAATTCAGGCGATCCAAAAAAACTTTTATCCCTAGCTGATTTGTTAGTTCTGGCCGGCGGGGTGGGAATCGAAGAGGCTGCTCGCAAAGCTGGAAAAACTATCACTGTTCCCTTTTTTCCAGGTCGAGCGGACGCCACTCAGGACCAAACTGACGAATCCTCTTTTGCGCTTTTAGAGCCCATGGCTGATGCCTTTAGAAACTATTCTGGAAAAGGTTTAAGTAAGTATGGTCCAGAATTATTTATCGAGAAAGCTCACCTGTTGAATCTGACATTGCCAGAAGCCACCGTTCTTGTTGGCGGATTGCGCGCTCTGGGTGCCACCTACGGCAATGCCTCACACGGCGTGCTAGTTGCA
This sequence comes from Bdellovibrio sp., assembly GCA_025359945.1. Classification (GTDB taxonomy): domain Bacteria; phylum Bdellovibrionota; class Bdellovibrionia; order Bdellovibrionales; family Bdellovibrionaceae; genus JANYDD01. The sequence goes on from JANYDD010000016.1 coordinate 2,040, forward strand.
AAACCAGGCACGCTATCGAATGAATTCTTCATCAATCTTTTGGACATGAATACCGAATGGAAGCCTGCAGCGGTAGATGGGCTGTACGAAGGCTTCGAGCGCTCTACCGGCACAAAAAAATGGTCGGGAACAAAAGTCGATTTACTTTTTGGATCCAATTCAGAAATTCGCGCCATCGCAGAGATTTATGCACAGGACGATTCAGATTCAAAATTCATAAGAGATTTTGTTTCCGCTTGGGTTAAAGTGATGAATGCTGATCGGTTTGATTTACACAACTAAACTTGGGGTCCAATGTGGATATTTTTACAGCTGCCAGAATTGGGGATACTGTTGCGATTCGACGGATAGTCGAATCCGGATTTTCTGTAAACAGCAAAAACGAAAAAGGGCATTCTGCATTGATGCTGGCAAGTTACTACGGCCACTTCGAAGCGACTCAACTTCTTCTTCACTTTGGTGCAGATGTAAATAGTGTCGACGACAGTTCAAATTCAATTTTAATGGGCGTAGTTTTTAAAGGGCACGCAGCCATTTTCGAGTTGCTTGCGCAGGCGGGTGCCGATCTAGACCAAATCAATAAAAAAAAGCAAACGGCGATGGATTTCGCCGTGATGTTTGGCCGCAGAAGTTTAATTTTTCGAATTAATCAGCTTCAAAACTCATCTCGATCTGACGGAAAATTCGAACAAATAAAAACTTGGGCGCAGAATTTGGTTTAAGGGCGGCCAAAAAAACTTTTTTTTCGGTCCGCCTGTTCGACTATTCCATTTGGGCAACAGAACTTTTATCTGATTTTTCTGGGACCACCTTCATTTGCTGCAGCAAGAGATCTATTACCTCTTTAAAGATGGGCGCAGCGTGTTCGCCGCCATGAGGATTGCGATCCCTGGAATTTGTTTGATCAATCACACCGACGTAAACAACAAGCCTAGGATTTTGCACTGGCGCAAAACCCGCAATGCCGCGCTGACCAACAAGGTTATCGTGCCGGGGAACTCCCGGCCAATAGGCTGAACTGGTTTTGCCCGCAGGACTGTAAATCGTGCTTTGCGCATTCCTACAAGTTCCCTTATTAACGACTCCAACCAAAATAGATTTCACCTGATTTGAAGTTTCTGGAGAAATGACTTGCTTTATTTTTTCTCCGGTTGTCGCTGAACTTGAAAACTCTATCGGCTTCAGCAATTTTTTTTGAACTCTTTCGATGGAAAGGACGGGATGCAAGTTTTTTTCGGTAGTTCAAATTCAGTGTATGTTCAGACGGCGTTTTCTGGGGCGCAGATTTAAACTTTCAGATGGATCTATCGGCATTTGGCTTTCAAAGATTTTAATTTGTTTTCTAGCTGCGTCTTTGACCTTTTCATCGGGAATTTTCTCGCACATTTGCAGCAGATCCACCATCTTCTGCGGATGTGGTTTTGCCATGAGTTCCGGGTGCTCGTATTGGTCCTCTAAAGCGCGAGAAGAAATTAAAGTTTTAGTCGAATCCTCAAGCCCCTTAAATGCCGGACCAGAGTTTTCAATCATCGAAATTAAAGCCACACGCCGTGCTTGCAAAGCAGCTTCGTCTAATTTCTGCGCATTTTTCTTATCGACCAGTTGGTTGCAGCTGCCCTTGCCATCTCGAGGCATTCGCCCAGATTTTTCTGTCCCACAATGAGCAAATAAGCGTTCGGGCTCGCCTGGTTTTTGATTCAGTTTAATTTCGCATTGTTTACGATTTGATTCCCCAGCTTCAATCAAACCAAAAGCCAATAATAGATTGGACTCTTCAATCGGTATCAAACATCGCGCACTTTTCAGATTCTCAAAATCTAAAAACTCAAAACTGTCTTCGCGAAAAAAAAGGTAGAGCCCTTTACGACCGGCACGGTTAGCGGGGACTGCCACCGGCCCTTTTGGAAAATCAAACAGACTTCCCGTTTTTAAATCCTGAGTGCTGGGGGTCACCTCGGCAAAAACACCAAGACCAAGGTAACAGTGCTCGTACGCGGTAAGATTTTTTTCTGTCAAAGAGGTGTCACCCAAAAGCTGAGGGTCAAAGGGCGTCCGGCGATAGGCTTCTTCCACCATTCCAATATCTCCAACGGTCACAGTTTCACCTTGAACGTAATTTGCACTTTGCAGTAAAAGATTTTTTATCTCGGCTTGCTCCGTAGACTTGATCAAAGCCAGCAAAGTAGATTCGCCCTTATCGGTTTTGAGTTTCTGACCGAGAAATGTCTTCAGCGCATCGATCGATTTTTGAATTTCATTTTTATCTTGTTGCTCAAAAAGATCAGTTTTTATTTTCCGAACTTGCGTAAAAGCCTGTGCCGTTTTTTTTGTAAGTTCGCTTTCCTCAACCGCTGCTCTTGCAAAATAGCAAAAAAATATCAGCACGAAAACGAGAATTCTACGCATGAGCGGGCGACAAAAGAAATCAAAAACAGCCATTTGAACTATCCTTAAAAAATCTATGGACCTGTCTTTAAGAATACTCCGATTTGACCACGAATCCAGTCTAAGAGATTAGCTAGACTTTTGGCTTTCTCATTTATGTTTTTCTTTTAGCGTGCAAAATAGAAAATAAAATGGAACTTCCGATCAGACTTGCAATTATCAATAGCGACCAAGTGACCGGAAAGTGACCTCCGAAAAGTTCGTTGAGATGCACCATCTTGGCTCCTACAAACACAAGCACGGCGGCCAATCCGTACTTAATATACGCAAACTGGTCCATCACATGGGCCAGCATAAAGTATAGCGACCGTAGCCCCAGTATGGCGAAAATATTACTGGTAAAAACGATAAGAGGCTCTTTTGTGATTGAAAAAATCGCCGGTACCGAATCAATCGCAAAAATGATATCCGTCAGTTCAATAAAAACCAAACTTAAGAAAAGCGGGGTGACAAACAAAAGTCCGTTTTTTCTTACGAAAAACTTTTGACCCTCGATCTCGGGATGAATGCGAAAAACCTTACGCATCTGCTTTACCAAAAAATTATTTTCTAAATTTTGTGTTTCAGTTCCGGCAAAAAACATTTTTAAGCCGGTCAAAATCAGCAAACCGCCGAAGAAAATAACCGCCGCTTTGTATTGCATCAACACAGAACCCAGCGCGATGAACCCGCCTCGAAAAAGTAAGGCGCCTAAAATTCCCCAAAACAAAACGCGATGCTGATAAATTCGAGGAATTCCAAAGTACGAAAAGACAACGGCAAAGATAAAAATATTATCAATGGCTAAAGTTTTCTCGATCACGAAACCGGTCAAATATTCCAACGCTAGCTGTTTCGGAAGCCCGGGCTCGGAAGCGCCAAATTTATCCTGTCCGTAAATGTAAAACAAATAATTGAAAATCAGCGATAATGATATCCAGACCACCGTCCATCGAGCGGACTCTTTAATAGAAACTTCGTGCGCTGTCCGATGAAATACGCCAAGATCCAGCGCCAAAAGCGCTAATATAAACCCAGAAAAAATTAAATAAAAATACCAGTATTCGGACCAAGGAAAATAAACCAATGGAAACCTCCGTGTGATTTATTTTGGCCAACGACTAGAAAAGTTTCAAGAAGAGAGATCGGGATTTTCAAAAAATCTTTTATGAAGACCCCCGATGCGAGAGTTTGAGGTGTCCATTTCGATGGGTTTATTTTCAATTTCACTGGTCAGCTGCCCGCAGGCTGCATAAATATCCCGACCCATTGTTCGACGAAGCAAAACGTGCGCGCCCAATCGGATCAATTCGCTGTGAAATTTTTCAACCTGCTGATCGGTGGGTCGTTGGTATTCGCTACCTGGATGCTCGTTGAATGGAATGATATTAATTTTGCAAGGCACACGGCGAACTAAACGCACCAACTCTCGGGCGTGCTCAAGGTGATCGGTCACACCTTTCAATAAAACGTATTCGAAAGTAATTTTATCTCTTGAGGCTCGGTAGTGGTCTTCGCAAGCTTTCAACAAATCTTTCAAGGGAAACTTTTTGTTGATCGGCATGATTTGATTTCTGATTTCATCATTGGGCGCATTTAATGATACCGCCAGGCGAACTCCTGCCTGGGCCACCAACGGAATTTCTGGAACAAGACCCGAAGTTGAAACGGTGACTTTTCGTTTCGAAAACTGTCGGCCGAAGGGTGAGTGAAGAATCTCGACACTTTTAAAAACAGCATCCGGGTTGTCCAAAGGTTCGCCCATACCCATAAAAACAATATTGGTTAATCGCAAAGGGGCGATGGCTTCTTCGACTTTTAAAAACTGACCTACAATTTCGCTGGCATCCAATCGCTGTTTTAATTTTTGCTTCCCAGTAAAACAAAAATCGCAGGCCATATTGCAGCCCACTTCAGATGACACACAAAGGGTCAGGCGATCGTCTGATGGTATCACCACGGCTTCAACGGTTTTCCCACTGGCCAAAGAAAATAAAAATTTTTGAGTGCCATCTCGGCTGATCAAATGAGTTTTAATTTCGGGAAGGTGAAAATGAAATTTCTTTTTAAGTTCTTCACGAAAATCTTTTGAAAGATTTGTCATTTGGTCAAAATCAGTTATTTTTTTCTCGAAGACCCATTTGTAAAGCTGTTCGGATCGAAATTTTTCTTTTCCAAAACGCGCTAAATTTTGATGAAGGTCCTGCAAAGTAAAATTAAAAAAATTCTCTGTCTTCATAAACCGGATCTATACCCCAAGGACTAAACTTTTACCAACTTTCAAACGCCCGCTAAAGACTTTCTATGTACTGCAAAAGCTTATCTTGCGGACAATCCACACAACCGACCTGCCCCACCACGTAGCCGGCCGCATAGTTGGCGATCTGGCAGGCCTCTTGAATAGTCAGGCCCGACGCCATTCCTAAGGTTAAAGCGGCGATAACTGTGTCACCAGCTCCGGTCACGTCATACACTTCTCGGGCTGAAGTAGGAATTTTAAAGCTTTTCCCGCCCGAAAACACGGTCATCCCCTCTTTGCCTTGAGTAATTACTAAAAACTGGCTTTCAGTTTGTTGAATCAAGTTTTCGCTGACTTCGCGAAGAATTTGCTCCCGGGATTTTTCGGAATGATTAGCTTGGCCCGCAAGCACCCCCGCTAAAACCAAAGATTCGTCGAAATTGGGTTTAAAAAGAAAACAGCCTTTGTAAAACAAAGCTTTTTGTTTTCGCGACGGATCTACAAAAACCGATTTTTTGTACTGGCTGCAGATTCTCATCAATTCGGGTAAAATCTGCTCGGTGACCACGCCTTTCGCGTAGTCCTCGACGATAACGGCATCGACCTGCGGAACCAAGGTTGCCAAATGGCCCAGCAATTTTTTCTGAGAACTTTCGGACAGTGTGACCTGAGTCTCGTAGTCGATTCGGACTAGGTGGTGATGCTGAGCCATCACCCTGGATTTTTTAATGGTTGGGCGATCGCTGTCTTCGACTAAATAATCAGTAGCTACGTTTTTGGATTCGCATATCTTACGAAAGGTTTGCTGATCGCGATCGCGACCCACGACAGAAACCAAATACGGAATCCCCTTCAGGCTTGAAATATTCTGAGCCACATTCCCTGCCAAGCCCAAACGAAAATCTTCCTGAAAAACTTCAAGGATAGGAACCGGAGCCTCGGGAGAAATGCGTTTCACTTCGCCCTGAATGTATTCATCCAAACCGACGTCACCGAAAACTAAGATTTTTTTCCCCTCAAACGCGGCCAGCTTTTCTTCGATTTGTTTCATACGGTCTCTTTCATTGGGTCTCTTTCATTGGGCGCACAGCCTGGGGTGCGCGCAGTAGAAGTTTGCCATCCTTAATTTGCGGACGCCACAGAAAATTTAATCTTTGCAACAGGGCCTTCGATGAAACTTGCGGCGGTAGCGCCAATTTCGTCAACGGAATGGACCAGCTTTGTTTTTTTGGAAAAAGCTGCGGCAGCCACAGAAAACGTGGCTGACTAAAGGTAAGCCGCACAGATTCTTGTTTAGATCCGGGTGCATTTTGCATATTCCAAACTACTGACCAATCTTCTTCGAAGGCGAATTTTTCTTGGTCGAGCTCAAAAACCATTTCATCCAAGGCGACTTTTGTTGGCTCCAAAAAATTTTGCCACAACGGGCTTAGAGACAGCCACTGATAGGCGCCGGGCAAGCTGCAGTGCACGCCCTGATTTAAAAGCATAAACCGCGCTTGTGTAGCTGTTGTTAAGATTTTTCCAGTATTTAAATCGAAGGGGACAATGGGATCTTGAATCGTAGAAACTACCAGCAGCGGAGTTTGGATTTTAGGAACTATGGGTAAAAAATCATGCAGCTTCCAAAAATCTAGCGCAGCAGTCTCTTTCATTTCTTTGGGAAAATTTAAATGCGCTTTTTGGATTCTTTGCGCCCAGTTTTTGTGCTCGAGGCTTTCAAAAAGTGCGGCCAAGGGGCGTTCGCCGTTCAGTTGTGGATAGCGTTTTTCTAAACCATTCCATCTGAATCGCGACCACTCGTTCAAACTCCATTCGGCCAAATGGCTTTGCACGTGCCAATCCATCGACCGCCTAAGATCGATCAAAGGACAGAAAGCCATCGACCGCGCGATCACTTTTTTTCCACCGACAGGATTGAGGTCACTTAACCTAGAACCCAGAAAAACACCCTGCCCACCCATACTGATCCCAGCTAAAATCACTTCTGAAAACATTTTTGAAATGTTTTGCTTTTTGTCCGTAAGCAATTTCGCGATTTGATAGTTTTGAATTCCCTCTTCAACTCCGGCCAAAGAAAAACTAGCATTGCGCCCGATAGCTTCTTGGCTAGTCGAGCTTTCCAACACCAGAACGTTAAAATTCATTTGCTCGAAAAATTGCAAAAGCAAAAAACGCTCGGGCAAGAACTCCGTGGAGTTAGAAAAAATTCCCAGTCGCAAAATCACCAAGGGCCTGTGCACTTTAGAATTTTGCAAAACCAAAAAACCTTTGGTCTGAACGCCATCAGGAAGATGAAGCACAACATGTTTTCCCGATGGATAATGATCGACATCTAGCCGCAACATCATCGTCCGATAAAAACTAGCAAAACTAGAAACAAGCGGCAGGCGAGCACGTTGAAATTTAGTTTCACAATCGGCCAAAATCGAAGAGTATGGATCGGCCTTCGCGAACTGCCCAGCCAAATAGTCGTAGTCAAGACAGCGGGACAAGGTGCCATCGAAAACCGCTTCGGGAATATACTTTAAACTTTCAATCTCAATAAGTTTCGCCCAAAATGGATACCTGGCAGTACGCGCCCCATCACTCTGCGAATTTTCCAAAACCTGCAGCTCGGGCGAACCGATCGAGTCGAAGTCGATGGGACTAGCCTGTGCAAAAGAAATAAGAGCGACGGCCAGAAAAAAGTTACCGATTGACCGAGTAGTGAGAATCTTTGAGGTCTTGGGTCGCAAGTTTTCAGAGTCCTTTCCTGAACACTAGATCTAACTCGAACGAGTCGACTTTTCAAACTAACAAGTTTTTTGAAGATGATCTCATCGGCACAAAGGAAGTGATCGAGATTTCTTCACTTTTGCGGAAATGGCTTGGTCCGCAAACAGGTGACAGATCCCATCCGAATTATTAGTCAACATGGCCTCACCCCAAATGACGGTACCCAATTTGTCTTCTTTTGAGTCACTGGACGTTTGTCCTAAAGATTTACGTTAAAAAGCCGATCAGTTCGATATGAACAAACAACTAAATGCCAATAAACCTTACCTTTTATTGGCCTTGATCTTTTTAGGCGGCTGTAGCTGGGTTTCGGGTTCTATCGAAACAACTGACCTTTCTTTAAAGACTTCCCCTTCGACCGATCCAGCTTACCAAAACGTTTCCGCGTTGTTTGAATTTAAAGCTTCCAATTTAACCCTGCCATCAATGATGACTTTAACTAGGGCTTCAACAGGGACCTACTGCGATTCAACTGGAAACGTCGTGACCGCGGCAATTAACTCGCCCCGCTTTGATTACGACTGCAATACGCTGACCTTGAAGGGACTTCTAGTTGAACCCGCGGCCACCAATTATGTGACCCGTGCTGAAGCCTTTAATAGCGGTTGGTGGGTTCAAAATTACTCGATGTCTGTCACGACTGATGCTACCACTGCTCCCGACGGAGCGACCTCTGCTGAGTTGGTAGCAGACACGGACGGCGCCAATGTTTCGTTCGTTCACTTTGCAAAAACAACGGGTGTTGGCAATTCGGATGAATACGTCGCCAGCGTCTTTCTAAAGCAAGGAACGGCAGCCACCGTACGTACTGCTGTGTGGTTTCTGAATGGTGGCACACAATTATTAAGATATAATTTAATCACTTGGGCGACGATAGATTCGGCTGGTCCATCCTGCTCGGGGGGAGCCGGCACTTGCGGCATGATCAAATATCCCAACGGCTGGTATCGATTTTGGAGTTGCGGAACAAATAATGGAACTGGAAATACAGAAGTTCGCTCAACCGTAGAAATCTATCCCCTTGCCCCAGCCGGAACAGGAAATGTCTATGCATGGGGTGGCCAACTAGAACGTGGTTGGGTTCCTACAAGTTATATCCCAACTTCCGTTGGCACAGTGACTCGGTCTGCAGATAATTTATTGGTAACGCCCTCGTCAACACTGTCGACTTCGTGGGCTTTGGTGATGATTTTTTCCAAGCCCCTTTACGAGCTTGCGGCTTCAGCCAGCTCATTTCGATTATTTGATTTCTACTCGTCGGTCAGCCCGACTACTTTGACGACTTCTGCCGCTTACAATGCGGTCAGCACCAAAATAGATTTGCTGCAAAATGGATCTAGTACGGCCAGTGTGTCGTCAACTTCGGCGGCATCAGTAATTAATCAGAGCTACACAGTGATCGCCAGCCAGCAACCCACATCGACCTCGCTGAAATTAGATTCAGATACAACGGCAAGCTTGTCGCAAACTAGCAGCCTAACACCCAACCGACTGGCGATTTTTGGAACTAGTTCGACTACCCAATCTACGGGTCATTTAAAAGAGCTTCGCATCTACGACAAAATCGATACCAGTCAACAAACGCCCAACTAACACCTGTCGAGATTTTGTCCAGTATTGCGCTGCGGTTGACCATCTAAAATCATGAGACTATCGAGCGCTTTTTTTCAAATCAGACTTAACGGAAGCTCGCGTTGCTGCCAGGGCTTTTTGAATGTCCGCCTTAAATTTTTTTGGCATTGCCCTTAGTTCCATCTTTTAGTGATTGAGGTCTCGCCAAGAATTCTTGAAGGCCTCGCAACGGGCGAGTTTTGAAACGCTTCGAACGTCTGGCGCCAACTTGAGTCCCAGATTTTCGCAATCAGTGAAGTGACAGTCTCTGATTTGGAGTTATGGCCCCGAACTTTCCTTTGTCGAACAAAGATGAAATGCAGGAAACAAAATAATTTTAAGTTAGCCTTGGTCGCACGGCCACAAAAAATCTTTTGATTTGCCGTCGTCGAACTTCTCTTGTTAAATTTTGGACATCTAAACTTCTGCAGGAGATTTTTAAAATGATTTCGCGCGACACCAAATCTGATTTACAGTCCAAAAACCGTACCAATTCTGCAAATTGGGCGACAGAAAACCATCTGAATAACCCGCTTTTTTTGGATATTCAAGATTCGATCGACGAAGCCGCAAGACTAATCCAGGCGGATCCCAATGTGGTGGCCAGATTAAAAAGACCTAAAAGATGTATCGCCGTTAGCGTCCCTGTTCGAATGGATGACTACTCGGTCAAAGTTTTTTCTGGATATCGCGTTCAGTACAATTCGACATTGGGCCCCTTCAAAGGCGGAATTCGTTACCATCAGGATGTCGAGCTTGGCGAAGTTGTGGCACTTTCTGCTTTGATGACTTTTAAAAACTCGGTGCTGGGTTTGCCCCTGGGGGGCGGAAAAGGTGGGATCACCGTTGATCCGTCCAAGCTTTCTAGAACCGAAAAACAAAATTTGACTCGTCGATACACTAGTGAATTGGGCGATTTTATTGGTCCAACAAAAGACATCCCGGCGCCCGACGTGGGAACTGACCCGCAAACAATGGCTTGGATGATGGACACTTATTCACAAGAACACGGCAGTTTCCAACCGGGCGTTGTCACCGGCAAACCCGTTGAAATCGGCGGATCTTTGGGCCGCGCCGGAGCCACTGGGTTGGGCGTTATTTACGTCGCCGAACGCGCTTTCGAGAAAAAAGGCAAAACCCTAAAAGGTTCAAAATTAGTCATTCAAGGTTTTGGAAATGTGGGTTCGCACGCTGCACTTTACGGTTTCGAGCGAGGCGCTAAAATTATTGCCGTCAGCGACGTTCAAGGCGGCATCTTTAATGGTGATGGCATTAACATTCCGGAACTTCTGCAGTACTTCAAAGATAGAAAAACAATTTTAGATTTTCCAAAATCACAAAAGGTGTCGAACGAAGAACTGTTGATGCTTGATTGCGATGCACTGATGCCCTGCGCTTTGGAAAATCAAATCACTAGCAAAAACGTCGAGCAAATTAAAGCTAAAATGATCGTCGAAGGAGCCAACGGCCCCGTCGACAACGAGGCCACAAAAATTTTGCACAAACGCGGAGTTTTTATCGTGCCTGATATTATCGCCAATGGTGGTGGGGTTGTTGTAAGTTATTTTGAGTGGGTCCAAGACATTATGTCTTTCTTTTGGGACGAAGACGAAATCAATAAACGTTTGCACGGGATTATTATCAAAGCCTTCGATCGCAGCTACGCCTTGTCGCAGGAAAAAAATGTCGATTTAAGGGCTGCCGCGATGGGTGTTTCTGTTCAAAGGCTTCAGGGAGCCATGTTACTGCGCGGTCTTTATCCCCGATGAACTGGATTCCCCCCAGTTTTAGCCATCGTTTTGGTCTGCCTATTTTAGATTTTATTTACAGTTTGAAAGATCAGCCCGCGGATCCAATTCTGGACGGGAATCCTTTTTCTTGGCGCGGGCTACAATTTAAAAACCGATTGGGGATCGCCGGCGGTCTGGATAAAAACGCTGATTATATAAAGCTTTGGTCAAAACTTGGGTTTGGATTTTCTGAATTCGGAACAGTGACTCCGCTTCCTCAAAAAGCAAATCCTGGAAAAATTCTGGATCGGCATTCTGCCACTCAGTCGCTGTGGAACAAAATGGGTTTTCCCAATCACGGAAGCTTAGAGCTAAAAGAAACTCTAAGAAAAGCGATAGGCGAAAAGCAATCACCATGGCTAATAAATCTTGGGAAAAATCGCCAAACCGCCAATGACAATGCCGTAGCAGATTACTCACTGTCTGCAGAAAGATTGAAAGAATTTGCGGATGCGTTTGTAATAAATGTTTCAAGCCCCAACACTCAGGGATTGCGTGACCTGCAGCACGCCAATTCTTTGCAAAAAATCCTGCGACAAACACAAAGTAACGCGGCAAATATTCCTTTGCTAGTAAAGCTAAGTCCCGACCTAACCGCTTGGGATTTAGAACAATCTGTGTTGGGAGCCTTTCAGGGCGGGGCCCGAGGGTTTGTCCTGACCAACACTACGTTAAAAAGATTTTCATCTTGGTCGCTGCCCGCTGACGGAGGAATTTCAGGTGGACTTCTGAAAGAAGAATCTGAAAAATTACTGTATCAGACTTTAAAAATTTTAGGACCTAGCCGAGATGGCCTGCTGATTATTTCTGCGGGTGGTGTTAGTGACGCGCAGGATTTTCAACGGCGACTTTCGATGGGTGCCGATTTGGTGCAAATTTATTCTAGTTTTGTCTTCGAAGGCCCTAGAATTGTGAAAAAACTTTTAGCTGTTGCTCCCAATTGATTTTAGGTCCTAAAATCACAAGGTGGAAGATAAAAAAAGTCGCCCAAAACGAACGCAGTGGATTCCAGTAGCCGCCGGGCTGATGCGCAAAGGAAATTTGCTATTGTTGGGTCTACGGCCTGCCGATCACAATTTAGCGGGCCTGTGGGAATTTCCCGGCGGAAAAATCGAATCCGGAGAAATGCCCGATCAGGCCCTGGTTCGTGAATTTAAGGAAGAACTGGGAATCGACGTCGAAGCCGGGGATTTAAAACTTTCGTGTACCCACTCGTACGGCGACGTCAATATTCTGATTTTATTTTACGAAATTCGGTTTTGGAAGGGCGAACCTAAGCCACTTCACCACTCGCAACTTGAATGGCTAAGCGCCGAACAAATTTCGCAGCGGCAAATTCCCGAAGCCAACAAAAAAATTTTAGACCGAATTTTTAAATCGCTTGGAATGCCGTGGCCAAAGTCTTGATCTTATCCAGGTACTGGGATTCTGAACTAGAACGAATTATACATTCTTTAGTGGGCCTGAACGCCAATCTAACAATGTGTCTGGGCGAATTGCCTAAATCAAATCTACACGGGCTTCCACAGTTGCATCCCTTCAAAAACTGGAGCTTCACCGAGGCCTTGCTGTTAACTCCGACCCTTTTAAGAAGCTCATTTCAGGCCGTTCATTTTTTTTTCCAAAAAGACGAAGTACCAAGTCCCGCACATCACTTTTTGGCGCAGTTTTATAAAGTTCTGCAAAAAAAAATGGTAGTTTCTCAAGACCCCACAAGCCCCGCGTTTGCCGGATCTACCAACTCAGTTTGGGCAAGAAGCGCGTTGAAAACGAAGTTCGCTTCTTGCGAAAATTTGGAAGACCAAGTTTCACAAGAGCTTAAACTTTTCGTAAAAAAAATGCGGCCGTTCGCACTGATCCCCGACTCGGTAGAAAAGTTCTATCAGGATGCCCAAATCCTTTCTCCACATCTCAGATCAAACTCGTCAAAACTGAAATTTCTTTTTTTGAAATCACCCCAAAGCTCGACGGCTTTGCCGAATATCAGCTACGTCCCACAAAATGAAATCGAACTTCAGTATTTGTTTTCTAAAAGTCAGGCAGCACTGTTGGCTTTTTCTGAATTAGGTTCGGCGCAACTTCAGGCCTATAAGTCGATGATGATATTTTTTAAAATTCCCTTGGTGATCAGCCCCTGGCAAAAAGAAAAAGTCCCTGGTCTAGTCAGAGATTTAGAGACCGGTTGGGTTTTAGAAACCGGCCTGATGCAATTTCTTAGTCTGCTGATGGAAAACCCAACTCTGCAGATAGACTTTCAAGCGGGATTCGAGGAAAATCAAAGCCAACGTGATTTCGATCTGCAAACAAATCGGCTGAGTCGCCTGTACGAAGATTTAATTCCAGGAGCTTAATAACCCCGTGATTTTTTTCTCCCGCAAAAGAAAAACGCAATCTGAACCTTTAAACATTCTGCTAACAGCGTTTCGCTTTCCAATTTTAGGTCGAGCCTCGGACCATGGTTTTTTGTGGCCCATCGCCAAAGGCCTGGCACAAAGAGGTCATCAAGTATCGGTGTTGTCCAGTAAAAGCCCCATCGGCAAGGCCCAAATCGAGAGGGACGGAGTTAAAGTTTATTATTTATTCGACGGATTTCCAAATTTTTTGGATTACCGCTTTGATCAAGCGGTCTATCTAAAGTTTCGCGAACTGCACCTACAAAACCCATTTGATCTGGTTCACAGTATCGATCGATCTTCCTACCGCATTGGAAAAAACAAAAAAAAACTGCGTGTTTCTGTGGCTTTTGACGTGGAAGCCACCGATATGGTCCAGCTTTTTTCCATCTTGGGGATGGCCCAAGAAACTTGGCAAAGTTTAATTGCGACAGGGGTCGCCCTACTTTACAAGTATCTGACCACGTATTTTGGTCAGGATCGCGAGCTTCTTAAAACTGCCGATGGTGTGTTTGTGACTACGCCACAACAGGCGCAATTTTTGGAGCGTTATTATTTTTACCCCCAAGGAAAAACGTACCAAGTGCCTTATGGGATCGAGCTCGGGGATCTGTCACCCAGGATTGAATCCGAGGAATTAAAAAAAAAATATAACTTTAATGAAAAATCCCGCCTGGCCTTAACTCTTTCAGACATGACAGAACTGCAGACGCTAAAAAATCTTTTTCAAGCATTTGAAAAAGTCGCAATTAAAAAACCTAATTCTTATCTGGTAGTGATCGGCAACGGGCCCCTGTTTAAGGAAATCGAATTCGAAGCTCTTAGCCTAGCACTGGGAAGTCGCGTGATTATGACGGGCGCGTTGGCTCCGGAAGAAATTTCAGACTGGATTTCACTGACCGAAGTTTACGTCAATCTAAGCGCTAGAACGACGGGGTTTGAGCCCACGATGATCGAAGCCATGGCTCAGAAGAAAGTTGTTGTTGGTTCAGAAGTCAGCCCGATCGCTAACATCATCGAAGATGGGCAGGATGGATTTTTACTTCGGCCGGCGGATGCGGAATCGCTGGCCCAACTGCTTATAGAGATTTTTTCGGGAACTTTATCGACGGCAGAAATTGGTCTGCGAGCCCGAGAAAAAATCGTCCAGCTGTTTGACACTAAACGAATGGCGCAAGCCATCGAAGACGCTTATAGAAAAATCTTGTCATTATAATTTTTTTCGCACAACCTGAAGCCCTATGACGAAGGCAGATCTTATCAACTTAGTTTCTGAAAAAGCTGCAATAACCCGAGTCAAAGCTGAGACCGTAGTTAACACCATTTTTGATTCCATGGTCGAAGCCCTACTTCGGGACGACCGGATCGAAATCAGAGGTTTCGGGTCTTTTGTAAACCGCAAATATGATCCGTATGAAGGCCGCAATCCCAGAACCGGCCAAGTCATCAAGGTTGAACCCAAAAAACTGCCTTTCTTTAAAGTCGGAAAAGACCTTAAAGATGAAATCAACGGCCACTCGAAAAAGAAAAATCCCGTTTAGAACGAGGACAATACGGGACCGCTGTGGGTCTTTAATCCCCGTTAATCCCCAAAAATCGCGCCAGGTCATATACTTTTTCTGATTCTTCTACGGTCTTGAATTTGCTTGCTCGTAAAAATGGGGACCCGAGAAATGACTCGAAACTGGCTCGAAATTGGGGGTATTTATTTTCGACGTCGGTAATGAACAAGAAAATTTCAGAAATCTTTTTCGGCAGACACCTGAACTGTTTTGTATGCTGAAGGGTCCAGATCATATTTTTGAATTTGTTAACGAGGCTCATCGTAGAACTTTGGGTTTTGATGCCACTGGAATGTCTGTGTTGGAAGCTCATCCCGAATCGGTCGAATTGCACGGGATTTTAAACGATGTTTACATCACCGGAAAGACAGCCCAGCTGTTTGAAATCCCGGTTAACCTGGCCCACCGAATCCGCTATTTCAATTTAACGTATTCGGCCCGCCGAGACGCTAATGCAAAGATCAATGGCGTTTTGATTTTAGGTACCGAAGTCAGTAATGATGTCATGATCCGAAATTCTTTGGTCTCGCAAAAAGAGGCTTTGGAATTAACTCTTTCGGAAAGTTCTGTTGAGCAAATCTTGCACGGGCACGCCAAAATGCTCGAGCTTCAATTGGGTGACGATGTGATGGCTGCAGCCATGCTGGTTTCTGGGGATGGACAACGCCTGAAGTTTGAAACTGCGCCCAGTCTTCCAAAAGAATATTCGCAAGCCATTGATCAAATGAAGATCGGTCCTCAGGCGTGTTCGTGTGGAACTGCCGCCCATCGTAAAATGCCGGTGGTTGTTTCAAATATCGCCACGGACCCTCTTTGGGACGAACATCGAAGTCTAGCATTGTCATTTGGATTGCATGCGTGTTGGTCGACGCCGATTTTTTCATCAGACAAAAATGTACTAGGAACTTTTGCGATTTACTGTCGAAGCCCGCGCAACCCAACTGTGCGCGAACATCAGTTAGTGGATTTGGTGACTCGAACTGCCGCTGTGGCCATTGAACGTAAAAAATCAATATCTGATCTTCAGAAAGCTAAAGCTGAAGCTGAAATTGCGAACGAATCAAAATCCCGATTTTTAGCAAATATGTCTCATGAAATTCGAACCCCGCTAGCGGCCATTTTGGGATTTTCAGAACTTCTGAAAGGACGAACGAAAGAGACCGACCCCCAAGCCGAAATTCACTTGCACCGTGTTTTACAGAACGCCAAACAGCTTTCCAGGTTGCTGGATGATTTATTGGATCTGTCGAAAATCGAGGCCGATCTGTTTGAAATGGATCGCGAAGAATTTGATTTGCTTGCGGCTTTGGACGATGTGCTTTCAAGCGTTGATCTCATGGCCCGAGAAAAGGGCCTGACCATTTGTCAGTCGCTGATCGGAAAAATACCACGGGTCGTGTATTCAGATCCGATGCGATTTCGCCAAATTTTAATTAACCTTGTCGGTAACGCCGTTAAGTTCACTGAAAAGGGTCGCATCGAAATTCAGATGGAGATTAAGGAGCAGGGTGCAAAAACTCAGCTCTTTGTTCGAGTCAAAGATACGGGGATTGGCTTGTCGACAGAAAGGCAAAATAAAATTTTTGCCCGGTTTGTTCAAGGCGATACATCTGTATCCAGAAAATACGGCGGATCGGGATTGGGTTTAGTTTTGTCGAGGCGAATGGCGCGATTGTTGGGGGGCGAATTGGTCTTAGAAGAAAGTGTCGAAGGAAAAGGAAGCACGTTTGGTTTAACGATTGAAGTCCGAATTCCGGCCCAATCGGAAGGACCGGGACTTTCTGCGGATTCTGATAAAAATTTATTAAGTCAGAATAAACTGCTGCAGGGCCTACTCGTTTTAGTGGTGGACGATTCAGTCGACAATCAAATTATTAGTAAAATGTTTATCGAATCTGCCGGTGCGCAGGTGGAGTTGGCCGACAATGGATTGGATGCGGTTCAAAAGCTAAGCCAAAAAACATACGATGTTGTTTTAATGGATATTCAGATGCCAACGATGGATGGGTACCAAGCTTTAAAAGTCGCGCGCGCCAAGGGTTACAAATGTCCCATTCTGGCTTTGACCGCCCACGCATTGAAAGATGAAAAAGAATCGTGCTTGGCTGCTGGATTTTCTGGATACATTTCCAAACCCATCAGCCGAAAAGCCTTGATCCGAAGGCTATCCATCTTCAAAAAACCCGCCTAAACCCCCGTAGCAGCGCCAAAAAGTGGCACTGGTTAAGATTTGAACATCGGCGGAATTTCAGGCCAAACTGTGGCTGGCCGATTTTGATTCAATAATAATAATGGCTTAGGGCGATCTTAGTTAAAACTCCGACGGACCTCAAATGTAGCCCGGTTTGTGCAACTGATTTCAAATGAACTGAACAATTATTTTTTGTCTTAAAGAGGATTTGAAAAATGAAGTTGTTGAAATTTATTAGTTTATCGCGAGTTTCGGTTTTGACTGGTACGGTTTTGATCACATTGAGTGCATGTGTAAAGCATCCCGAAAAAGCCAAACCCGTGGAAATCTCGATCCCGGACTTTGCGCTGCCAGACCCCACTGTCCCTGATCTTTCAGGCCTTCAGAAACAGTTGGATCAGCAAAAAGGAGATATCAACAAATTAGTAGATTCGATCAATTTCCCGGAAAGGACCGAAGCTGAAGTGTTAGCGGCTAATAAAAGTGTGATGTCCACAGAAGAAAAACTTCAGTCGTTAGGATTTCGGTTAATTAAAAGTGAAGACACTGTTGGAAATAAAAAGATCGTTTCTTTTAATTTCGATGAAACTTTTTATCTTAAGAAGCAGCAAGAACTTTTGTCTGTTGGAGAGGATTCTAAGGAAGAAGGTATTTCTGAAACTCGACAAATTTCTATTTTGGCAAATGATCAGCAGATTTTCAATATGATCAATGCATTTAGAAGTCAGTTGGTCGAGCAAATCTTGCTGTTTGGACAGTACACCCAAGTCACCAAAGATGGTCAAAAAACTAGAATAAATAAGCCTCAAAGTTGGATCGACGAGAGAGTAGCTAAAGGCTATGCACTGAAAGAAAGTTTAGACGCTTTTAAATTAACCGACCAGCAACAAAAACTTTTAGAAGAAGGATCAACTAAAACGGGAACATCCCAAGCAGAAGTTAAGGAATGAAGCCTCAATGTGGATTTATTAAAAAAAAAGAAGACGTGAATTTTTAACAAAAAAAAGGAGAAAGAAAATGAAAAAATCCAATATTTTGGCCGCTCTGGTGGGTGTGTCATTTATGGCCATCGTGGCTTGCCATAAAAACAAAGACAATGGATTTCAGTTGTTAGCGCCAAAAGCCCCCGAGAAGCAAGAAGAAGCAAAAAAAGAAACTCCAGTTCAAAAGACTGAAGAAAAACCTCGTGTGATAAATTTGGAAAAATCATTGGCAAGTCTTGAAACGCATAGATCCGAGCTTGAAAAGTCTGGAATCGTTTTGACGGAAACCAAAGATTTCAGCGGAAACCATTTGGGTTTAGATGAAGAATTTTTCCTAAAGACTCGCGGAAACAACAGTGAGTTATCTGACGAAATGATCAAAACTGCGATTTCCAATTCCTTGTTGGACATCAACGATCTTTTAGATCCAAAAAATGTTATTAAAGTTGATCAATCTTCAACGGCTGACGGGATCGAGAGATATTTAATTGGGCGTACTTTAGAAGGTGGAATGGTTTCATCAGTTGCAGTCACAAAGAAAGAACTGGATCAAATCAAAGCAGAACAAGTAGCTTTGAAAGAAATTTTGGCAAGCTTCGATTCGCAAAGTCCGAGCTCAGAACAAACTACCGCTGCTAAAGCCGACCAGAAACAAGATTTGATCGAAGAAGACCAAAATCCCGATTCGGTAGGAGATCAAATCAAAGCCGTCTACGAGCAGCAAGCTCAGGAAAAAGAGAACCAAGCTACAGCAAAGTATTTAGAAGAATCAAAAGTTAGAGATGAAGCGGCTAAAGAAGTCGAAAAAGCTTCGCCTTCGGAAGTTTATCCTAAGTAATTCAAAAATCTGGTTCTTAAAACAAAGTTTTCAAAGTCCGGAAGTTTCTTCCCGGACTTTTTTTATAAAGCGAAGATCATCAATCTGGCGGGCATTTAAAATTATCATCGCCAGGCGATCAACTCCTAGCGCGATTCCCGCCGATGGTGGAAAGCCATTCCTCAAACTTTGAATAAATTCAGGATCAATTGGTACGACCGGCCACCCTTTTTGTTTTCTGTTTTGATTGTCTTGCTGCATGCGCGAAAGCTGCAGGTCCGGGTCATTCACTTCTTGAAAAGCGTTGGCAAGCTCAACCCCTTTCCAATAAACTTCGAAGCGTTGCGCCCAACCCGTCTGGGGATCAAGTTTGCTGTAAGCGGCCTGGAACGGCGGAAAGTCAGTCACAAACAAAACCTCATTGGGGCTAATGTGAGGTTCAATTTTATCAATCCAGATTCGAAAGAACAAATCATCGATCGAATCCAAACCGGAAGCCCCAGCTGATCCCAAATTTAATTTTTGGCAAAGCGCCTGAAATCTTTCCTTGGAATCATGCGGCTGAAGACTTATTCCCAGATGGCGCTGGAAAAGCTCTTGGACGCTGAGCCTGTTAAAAACGGGCACGGGCAGATCAAAGATGTGACACATATCTGTAATTAAATTTTCAACGTCTTTGTGGATTTGTTCCAGGTTTTGAAAAGTTCGATACCATTCCAGCAAATAGAATTCTTGGCTGTGCACGGGGGTGCTTTCGTTGTTTCGAAAAGAATTATGGATTTCGAAGGAATTTTTTAACGTCCTAGAGATCACTTTTTTCAATGAAATTTCCGGCGACGAAGGTAAATACAAAGTTTGGCTTTGGTTGTTTTCTTTCACCTGCACTTCTAAAAAATCAATGGAGGGCTCGGAACCCGGAGTCCGAACCAAAGTAGGAGTTAAAACTTCATCGAAATTTTGTCGGTAAAAAAAATCGCGCACGGCACGCAGGAAGGGCGCAAATTTTTCGGCGCAATCACTTGCGGCGATTTTAGTTTCACTTCCAGTCGCGTACAGAATAATTTTTGCGATTTCGTTTGAACTAGGTTGGGGATTCTTATTAGGACTAGTTCCCCCATTTTTTTGGTGAATGACAAAAAAACCAATAAGGTCCCCGGGCTGAAGAACTTCCCAAGGCTTGGATCCCGAAGCGCCTAGTTCGACTTTTATCCATTGAACGTTAGCCGACCATTTCCAAATTTCTTGGCCGACGACAACGTGATTTGAATCTATCTCTTCAATCCGCCCAAAATGCCCAAGGGAGGGATCAAAATTCGGGTATTTCACCCAATAAGAATTCAAAAAAACTTGTCGGGATTCGTTCATGGGTCTTCCTTCGCGTGATGCGGGCAGGATGTCTCAAAGTGCGCAGGCATTTACAAATGATTTTTACTTTACCATAAGGAAGACTAGTTGAACTCATGGCTGCTTTCGGGTAGCTTCTGTCTCTGAAGAAAGAGGTGTCTATGTCGTATCATTTTAACCCCAAAAAATTAATTTCTGACTTGCGAGGGCCGAAAGGTTTTGGCGCTCTGATCGAAGAGATCGGAAAAATCAGCCACGAGATTTCAAGTCTCTCTAAAAGCACTCGGCACGAAGCCGAAGCTCGTTTGAAAAAAACCCAAAGCCAAATCAAAGATTTGCAGGGGCGTTTTTCCGAAGCTCAAAAAGAATTAGATTCTGAGCTTAAGAAAACTTACCTGGTTTTAAAAAAGCGCACTTCAGAAACGGAAGCCAAGTTAAAAGCTGCACTTAAAGGCAGCCAAAAAAAGCGCTCTAAATCTTCAAAAAAGACTTCTAGTAAATCGGCGTGAATCGCCTTTTTTTAGCGCCCTAAGAAAAGGGCGTTAACCGAGTTGGCGCCGCTTGGAACGGGGTCATTGAGAGGTTATTGAGTGGGTCATTTTGAATAAGTTGATTAAGACCAATTATAAAAAAAATAAATTTTAGTTTTTCAAGGGGCAACTGGGTGAGTTCAAATTCTATTCTTAGTACAAATTCTGAATTTCAAAATCGTCACATCGGACCAAAAGTTCACGAAGTTCAGCTGATGCTTCAAGAACTTGGTTTTTCTTCGTTAGAAGAATTGGCTAAAAAAGTAATTCCAAGACAAATTGTTAGTGAATCTACATTTGAAAATTTGGGCCAAGGCTTATCTGAATATAATTTGCTAAAGAAAATTAAGAACATTGTTTCAGAAAATCAAATTTTTCAAAACTTTATCGGCTTGGGCTATTCGAACTGCATCACTCCGCCAGTCATACAAAGAAATATTTTAGAGAATCCGCTGTGGTACACGGCCTACACGCCCTATCAACCAGAAATTTCGCAAGGTAGGATGGAGTCCCTGTTAAACTTTCAAACCTTGGTCAAAGATTTGACTGGAATGGAAATTTCCAACAGCTCGCTTCTAGACGAAGGGACCGCTGCTGCCGAAGCCATGAGCATGGCACACCAATTGTGTAAAAATAATTCCAATGATTTTTTAGTTTCGCCATCGCTACACCCTCAAGTGATCGAGGTGTTAAGAACTCGCGCCGAGCCCCTGGGTCTAAAAATGATTTTGGAAGAACCCAGGCAACATGCTTTTCAAAAAGATTTATTTTGCGTGATTGTGTCCTACCCCACATCAGACGGACGCGTTTTGGATTACTCGACGATTGTCGAGAAAGCCAAAGCAAAAGGCGCACTGATGTTAGTTGCGGCAGATTTACTGGCGTTGACTTTACTAAAACCCCCCGGAGAATGGGGCGCCGATGTTGTTTTTGGAAACTCACAAAGATTTGGAGTTCCGCTAGGATTTGGCGGACCGCATGCGGCGTTTTTATCAACTAGGGATGCTTTCAAGCGATTGATCCCAGGGCGTTTGGTAGGTGTTTCGGTGGATAGCCAAGGGGACATGGCCCTGCGATTGACTCTGCAAACTCGCGAGCAACATATTCGCCGCGAAAAAGCGACTAGCAATATTTGCACCGCTCAAGTTTTGTTAGCCAATATGGCCGCGATGTACGCCGTGTACCATGGACCAAAGGGTTTAAAAAATATCGCCTTACGCACTCATAAACTAACTCAAGTTTTGTCGGCGAAATTAAAAAAAATGGGTTTTCAAGTCATAAACGAAAGTTTTTTTGACACGCTTTTTGTGCAAACAAAGCTTAGTTCTGAAATCGTTCAGTATTCAAAAAAACTAAAAATTAATTTTAGAATTGTTGATGATCAAACCTTGGGAATTTCACTGGATGAAACTTCTGACTTAGAATCTTTATCGTTAATTTTATCCGCTTTTTCGATGGGGCAAAAGTCACAATTCGATTTTCAAAGCGAATTAGATTCAACCCCCAAGTTTCAATTTCCTGAAAACTTGGCTAGAGCCTCTTTATTTTTGACTCATCCCGTTTTCAACACCCACCATTCTGAAACTGAACTTTTGCGCTACATCACGGCTTTGCAAAACAAGGATATTACTTTAGCGCAGTCGATGATTCCGCTGGGGTCGTGCACCATGAAGCTGAATGCGACCGCAGAATTAATGCCGGTTTCGTGGCCGGAAATAAACCAAATTCATCCCTTCGCGCCGCTTGAGCAAGCTCAGGGTTATCTAAAGTTAATCCAAGATTTAGAAATGAAATTGCGCGAGATCACAGGTTTTGCTGCCGTCAGTTTGCAACCCAACGCAGGTTCGCAAGGGGAATACGCAGGCCTTTTGGTCATCCGAAAATATCTGCAAAGTAAATCGCAAGGTCATCGAAAAATTTGTTTAATTCCAAGCTCGGCTCACGGGACTAACCCGGCATCTGCGGTGATGGCCGGCTTTGAAGTGGTGGTAGTTCAGTGCGATGATTTGGGCAATGTGGACGTGGCCGACTTAAAAGCAAAAGCCGAAAAACATAAAGACCAATTGGGCGCATTGATGATCACCTACCCGTCGACTCACGGAGTTTTCGAGGAATCGATCAAAGAAGTTTGCGCGATCGTTCACGATTGTGGCGGGCAGGTTTACATGGACGGCGCCAATCTAAATGCCTTGGTGGGAATTTGCCGTCCTGGCGAATTTGGTCCCGATGTATCGCATATGAATTTGCATAAAACTTTTAGTATTCCTCATGGCGGCGGCGGCCCCGGTGTCGGACCAATCGGAGTCGCTGAACATTTAAAAAACTATTTGCCAACTCATTCAATCACGCCAGAATGCGGCCCCGGAATGGGAATTCCTGCGGTCAGCTCGGCCCCGTGGGGAAGCGCTAGCATCCTGCCGATCTCGTGGGCTTACATCGAAATGATGGGTGCTGCGGGTTTACGAAAAGCCACCTTGGTTTCAATTCTTAGTGCTAATTATTTGGCTAAAAAACTAAATCCTTTTTTCAATGTTTTGTACAAAGGGCAAGAGGGTCTGGTCGCCCACGAATGCATTATCGATTTACGACCCTTTAAAAAAATTCATATCGAAGTGAACGACATCGCCAAACGCCTGATGGATTTTGGATTTCATTCGCCGACGATGTCTTGGCCTGTGGCTGGAACGCTGATGATTGAACCTACCGAAAGCGAATCAAAACCCGAGCTTGATCGTTTTATCGAAGCCATGACAACTATCTACCAAGAAATTCAACAGATCGAAAATGGGACCTATTCTGAAAATGATAATCCTTTAAGAAATGCTCCGCACACTTTAAAGGTTTTATTAAAATCGGAATGGAACCATTCTTACTCTCGCGAGATCGCAGCCTTTCCAAGGCCCTGGGTTAAGCAAAATAAATATTGGCCGACAGTTTCAAGGGTCGACAACGTTTACGGCGACAAACACGTAAACTGCTCGTGTCCGCCGATGGAAAACTATAAAACAGAAGCCAACGCTTGACCCAGAGAGTCCTGTTCGTTCGCACGGATAAAATTGGGGACGTGGCGGTGACGCTCCCCCTAGATCAATTAACGCCCTTTAAATCAAGCGACGCCACTTGGTTAATTCAGCCAATGACAGCCTTTGTACTTCAGAACGCAAACCCCAAGAGAAACTATATAACTGTAGATATGGCACGCCCGTTTAATACTTTTTGGAGACTCATTTCTGAAATTCAAAAACGCCAATTTGACGAAGTCTACTTTTTCTTTGGCCCCTGGTGGTTAGCTTTTTTATTTTTCCTGCTTCGTATTCCAGTGCGGGTCGGCCGCAAAAGCCAATGGTATAGTTTTTTATTTTTTAATTTCTCAGATCGGCAAAAGCGGCACTTTGGAAAAAAGCACGAATCCCTTTTTGGGAAGGACCTTGTCGGCCTAAAGTATCCTGAAGTTCAGAATGAAACTTTGCCATTTTTATCTTTACAAGCACCGCAGAAAAGACAACTGTTTGAGAAGTTTCAAATTTATCCAGGTGATTATTTTATCGTACACCCCGGGATGGCCGGATCTGCGCTGAACTGGCCCACAGCAAACTACCAGCAGTTGATTCAAAAGCTCTCGATGGCTTCTCAAGTGATTGTCACAGGAACTGCTGCAGATGAAAATTATTTGGCTCCCTTAAAGGCTGATCCCCAGCTGAGCTCCAATTCGAAAGTTATATTTTTGGATGGTCATTTAAAATCGGAAGAATTTTTATACTTTCTTAAAAACGCTAAAGGCGTCTTTGCCCCTTCTACCGGAACTTTGCATTTGGCATCTAGTTTAGGCGCGCGCACCCTTGGAATTTATTCTCCCGTTGCAACCCAAAAGTCCGAACGCTGGGGGCCACGAGGTCCACAAGTCAAAACGCTCACACCACAGGTAAAATGCCCGGCTGCTTTTTCCTGTTGGAAAGAAAAATGCCCGTTGTACAATTGCCTGGCGCAAATTTCAGTGGATGAAGTGATCGGCAATTTGTGATCGATCTGAAATCAAAGCCTTATCTATTTTGGAAAAGTCAGCTGGATAAAATCCAGAATATTCTCTTAAAGAACTATCAGATGAATTTATATGACGCCCAAAATTTGAGAACTTTAGCGGCAGCAATTCTTAAACTCAGCGACCACTATCAAAGTACACAGGATAAATTAAAGATTACGGACTGGTCTGATAAAAAAAATCAGATGGCATACTTAGCTTATTTTCACTTCTTGAATCTGCAAAGATCCAGGCGCGTGTTCACGCAGGCTGATCAATTTAATTTTTTTCAAGGCGTTGAACTGGTCTTGGATTTTGGTTCGGGATTGGGTGCGGGTTCTTACGATTGGAAGGGTGAGAAATTTTTTTTTGACTGGCCCACCGCCCATCGCCTCCATCAGCAAATTGCCGATGACGTGCCATCACCAGATCATTGGCGGTCGCAGGATTTAGACCTTTCGGATTTTTTGGCGTTAAAACAAAAAAAATCAGTTTTAGGAATCTTTTCTTTTTCATTAGTCGAGATGAAATCCTGGCCCGAATGGATTTTTAATTTGGATAAAATTATTTTTATCGAACCATCGGTTCAAAATATTTCTAGGGATCTAATGGCTTTGCGACAGACACTGATTGAAAATAGTTTTCAGGTTGTGGCTCCATGCGTGCATCAAGAAGCCTGCCCGATGCTAACGTATTCAAAAAAAGATTGGTGCCATGACCGACTTGATACCTTTCAGCCCGATTGGTTTAAGGCTTTAGAAACCGTGTTGCCAATTAAAAATCAAACCCTCACTTTAAGTTATTTGGCTGTACAAAAAAAAATGGTCACTCAAAAAGAATCTCAGTCCACCGGCGGAAATGCCCGGGTGGTCAGCGACTGGCTTCCAGAAAAAGGGAAATCTCGTTTGATGATTTGCCAAAATCAGCATCGTCAGTTTTTGTCGGCACTAAAACGAAATTCAGAAATCAATATTGAATTCAAACGAGGTCAGTTAATTCAACTAGACGACAGCTTAGATTTTATGAAAACATCTGCTGAAATTCGTGTTGAAAGAACCGACCAGGTCAAAGAAATAATCGCTAACAATGGAGTTTCGGATGGAAATTAAAAAAACGCCGCTGTATCAAGAGCACCTTAAACAAGGCGCAAAGATGGTTAATTTTGCAGGTTGGTCGATGCCGATTTCCTATTCGCAATTAATCGAAGAGCACTTGCACGTCAGGCAACATGTGGGTCTATTTGATGTTTCGCATATGGGAGAAGTTCGCGTGCAGGGCGAAAAAGCCCTGGACACATTGCAATGGCTAACGACCAATGACGTCTCCAAAATTTCGCAGGGACAAGCGCAGTATTCTTTACTGCCCAATTTTCAGGGCGGGCTAGTGGATGATATAATTGTGTATTGCATGATCCACAATCGCGATTATTTAGTTTGCGTGAACGCGGCCAACAAAGACAAAGATTTTGCCTGGATGAAGGAAAATAACAAGGGCGCTGAAATCACCGACGAGAGCGATCATTGGGCGCAAATTGCGGTTCAAGGACCACAAGCCATACGAGTGTGCGAAAAACTTTTTAATTTGGATTTGTCGGCCATGCCGCCTTTTAATTTTATTTCTTTTTCCTATAAGGGTTCTGCTGCGATTTTGGCAACAACGGGTTACACCGGCGAAAAAGGTTGCGAAGTTTTTATCGAGAAAAATCGGGCTGCGGATTTATGGATCGATTTATTAAAGTCTGAAGTGGCTAGTGTAAAACCCATTGGCTTGGGTGCGCGTGACACCTTACGAACCGAAATGAAATACAGTCTTTATGGCCACGAAATAAACGACACTAGCAACCCTTTCGAGGCCGGCCTGGGTTGGGCAATCAAGCCTGCGGCCAAAGATTTTATAAATAAGGAAAAAATTCTAGCCTATCAGAAAAATCCAACTCGAAAACTGATTGGCTTTACGATGATCGATAAAGGAATTCCTCGCGAAAATTATCCCATTATGGATCCTACGACTAAAGAAGTTATTGGTCATGTGACTAGCGGAACGCATTCACCGTCGTTGGGTGAACCCGTAGGAATTGGATATGTTCCGACACGATTGGCTCAGCTTGGACAAGAAATTTTGATTGATATTCGTGGTCGCGCCGCGAAGGCGGTTGTTGCAAAAACTCCGTTTGTGAAAACAAGCTTAAGCCAATAAATTTTACTGCAAAAACATTAGCGCGGTCTGGGTCCTGACCTTTGCTGGGGGGGGGGCCGCTGCCGGCCCATATTATTACTTTCTACTTCTGGAGAAGATCGGCCACCTCGAGAATTTTTTCATTCGCACCGCTGGGTTGGACTGGTTAACGAGACTGACTGTTGGGGTTCAGTTTCCGGCCATTCATTTCTCTGTGTTGGCGCGAGAAAGGTCGCTAGCTAAATCCTGAAATTGCCCATCTAACCATTTCTTTGAAAAATCATAAACCTGTTCCCAACCCGGGCTGATGGCCAATGAATGATCGCGACCGGGAAACATTCGAAACTCGGTGTATCCGGGAGTATTTTGATAAGCTTTGAAATTCTCAAAGCTAAGTCGTGCCGGAATGATGTGATCGTTTTCACCAGCGATGATCAACAGGGGGCCTCGCGCTTTTTTGAAATCAACTTTTCCTGCCGAGCCAAGTGGTCCACGACCAACACGTCGGGACTCGGGGACATAAAATTCTTCAAAAATCTTTTGCTGGTTTTCTGCAGATTGCTGATTGGTAAAGGCATACGAAAACGCTGACGAATTCATTTCAATCGGCTTATCAATCCTGGCGAAAGGATTTAATGCCGGCCAATTCGAACGTAAGAAAGACCAACTGAAAACAAAAATTCCTTTAGGTGGCGCCGAATCTAAAACGATAGCGGCCGAACCTAAACCTTCGCTTAATAAGATTTGCGCGACAAGGCCACCCATCGAGTGCCCGATCAAAATCGGTTTTACAGATTTTCCCCACAGGATTTCGCGATAAAATTCTAAAACTTGACCTAATTGAAGCTGACCCAATTCTTTCAGATGACTTTTAGATTGCTGTTGATGGACTGGCAAATCGTGCAAAGGCCAAGCAGGCGCTGTAACGCAATATCCATCCGCTTCAAACTTTTGAATCCAACCTGCCCACGAGGCCGGTGTCATAAACATTCCATGAATCAGCATAATTTCCTTGGGACAAATCGGGCGAACGGTGGACGATCCCGTCTGCGCCGGACTGACTGAAGTCTGCATTAGAATCAACAGACTCAAAACAAACGTGGATTTAAAAATAGACAAATTCATATTGGACCTCCTCAAAAGATAGAGCATCCTAACGGATTGAGAAAAAAATTTCGCCTGTTATTTTTATGACACTGTTACTGGAATCAAAATACGAAAGAAGGCTGGAAAGCACCATTAGAATTCAGCCTTGCCAGCTGCCCCCAGTTATTCGCCCCCCAACAAGTCAGCGATCCATCGGCTAAAACTGCGCAGGTGTGATGAGTGCTTGCAGAAACACTAAGTACCTCTGGCAGTGTCGACAAGTTATACAGGGACATCTGCGGATAAAAAGCCATGCCATCCACTAAAAGATCATAACTATTTCTGCCCCAACAAGAAACCCGGCCGCCTGACAAGACAGCACAAGCGTGGGCCCCGCCCACTGAAACGGACTGCGCAGTTCCCAAATTAACTACCGGCGCGGGCCTCGCATTTAAGTTAGAAAAAAGACTTGCTGAATTGGGACCTAAATAACCCGCAAGATCGATACCCCAGCACGAGACAGTGTGGTCAGTTAATACCGCGCACGTTTGATTGTCGCCGGCAGAAATAGATAGAACACCAAAAAGACCTGTAACCGATACTGGTACCGCCGAGTCCACGTTTCTTAAATTTCCTAACTGACTGGCAAAATTATAACCCCAACATCTTACGGTCTGATCGGCCAATAGGGCACAGGTATGATTGAACCCAGCGCTTACGGCGGTCACGGAAGTCAGCCCGGAAACCAGCACTGGAATGCTAGAATCTAGCTTTGATCCATTTCCCAATTGCCCGTAGGAATTCGAACCCCAGCACGACACCGTCTCATCCATCAGTAAAGCACAAGTATGGCCGCTACCAGACGCGATCGATTGATTCTTGGATTGAACTGGGGGAAGATTTTTTATTATTTTTGGCGCACTTACGGTTCCGTCCGGCTGAGAAATTCCCCAGCAAGAAACTGAATTGTCCGCCAAGACAGCGCAGACCTGCGAGCGTCCTGAAGAGATGGATTTCACGTTGCTAACTGAAGAAACCAATACCGGAAGATCCGAGGATTTTCCAGGTGCCGTTCCACCCAACTGAGATGAAGAATTGTCGCCAAAACAGCTGACCGAATTGTCTTTCATTAAAACGCAGGTGCTAGAATTTCCGGTCACCACTTCTTTGACCGAAGAATTTAATAGCGCCATAGTCGGCGTCGGAAAAGATCCCGAAAAGCCGTTTCCTAATTGTCCTGAGTTAGAGTTTCCCCAGCAGCTCAAAGATCCATCCGCGACTAATAGACCGCAAGCATGAGAAACTCCGATGGCGATGGACTTTACTGCCGGAAGCATCAAAACAGGAACGGGATTCACACTGACACTGTTATCCCAACAGGTCGCCATATCATCACTTTGAATCGCACACGTTTTAAAACCACTGCTGGCAAGAGCTTTCACGCCTTTGATTCCCGGAACTTGAAGGGGCAAACCATTTGGCGCGGATCCAATAATACCCCAACAAAAAACTGATTGATCTGATCCAGAAATAGCGCATGCTTGATTAAGCCCCGCTACGATCGATGATACGTTCGTCAAACCAGCAACTGTTTGTAAACCTTGAGATGACTTTTTTCCATTTCCCAATCGGCCATAGGCCCCATCACCCCAACATGAAACCGATTGATCGCTTTGCAAAGCGCAGGTGAAACTTTGCCCCGCCGAGATTTGCACTACCGACAAAAGTCCCGGCAATATCATGGGACTTAATTCTTCAGGATTTTCAGATGCGCCAGCCAATTCACCCAAAGCATTGGACCCCCAGCAGGCTACGGTGTCATCGCTTAAAATTCCACACGTGTGCTGAGTACCTGCCGATACAGATTTGAACGCTAGGGCGACTACAATTTGGACCGGTGTGGTTTTAGAAACTTTTTTACCAATACCCAGTTGTCCGCTATCGTTCGAACCCCAACAGTAAAGCGATCCCTCATCTTTGATCGCGCAAGTGTGATAGGCGCCCGCACTCAGCGAGACAACGCCATTCAAATTTAATACTGGCACAGGAACCGAGGAAGAAATGCGTGATCCGTTTCCCAGTTGGCCTTGTGAATTATCGCCCCAGCACGCCACCGAAGAATTTTTTAAAACTGCACAACTGTGGCTTCGTCCTGAGACCACGGATTGGTAAACCACTGGCCCATCAAATTTTGAAAACTTACGTATGAGCAGGTGCCGACGAAACTCATCAAAACTTTCAGATGCGCTGGCTTGCGTTGCCTCGATAGCCAACAAAGAACTGTCCGGAAAGTGCGAAAGATCCACTTTGACTGGAAAACTTTCTAAAGAACCCTTAGGAATTTGAACGCTGGCCGTGACGGGCACAACCGAGGAATTTTGCGGATCAAATAGGGCATATTGAATCTCGATATCGTGATCGACAGCTGCAGAAATATAGAATTTTTCTTCGATGACCGCACAATCATTGGTTTTGTAATAAGATTTATTAAAGCCAATCACGCCCTGCCCGGCAGTCCGTTCAGTAGACAAAATGGGACCAGGAACTTGGGTTTTACAATTGTACTCGGACAAGCTGCTAGAGCTGTCGGTTTGAGTTCTTAATATATTAACAGGATTTGTCGTGTGAAATTTTGCCGCGCAATTTTGGAAGCTGAAGGTCAATCCAAATGCAACAACAACAAAAAAAATAAGGAACAGAAAGCGCTGACGATGAATTTGTTGACGAGTAAAATAGAACCTCATCGCACCCCCGTCTGATCATATTACTTTGTTTAAATGCGATATCCAATTTTAAAAATATTCCAGCTAGTCAAAGGCAGGTAGGCTTCAAAAGACGTCTCAAAAAGAGACCCGCGAGACTTTTGTCTACGCCGATTAAGTATCCGGCAATAAGGCTCTTTCGATATTACAAATTCCTAGTATTAATAAGTGCGTTAGATAGTATACATAAACATTGATTTAATTTTCAGATATGTTTTAATTGGTTATGAAAAAAACTGACGGCAGAAAATTAGACCATCAAACCCTAGAAGATATGAGAGTACGCGCTGTAAAAGC
>JANYDD010000080.1 GCA_025359945.1 Bdellovibrio sp.
GGATTCCGATCCCACCCGCCTGAGTAAATCCAAAACAGGTTCTCAAAGATGGGCTTTGTCCTACCTATTCCTTTTGCAGGAACATTGTCCCAACCATGTACACCATCACCAAACCCATATCGATCGTTACGGCAAAAACGCGCTTCCAAATATTTGCTGGCTCGATTTCAAGAGAAACATTTTCAAGCGCTTGTTCTTCCTGACTTCGACACTTTTTTCTGAAAAAGGGCTTAAAACGGGGGTAAGCACCGCTTTTAAAAAATCGCGAGACACTACATTTTCATTTTTAGCGGCTTTAGGCGCGTGTGACGGCTTCAGGTCGTGGAAGGCTGAGAGCTTGATAGATACTTTTTTGGGTTGAATTAGCCGCTGAGGGAATTCGATATCGCTTCAGCGTGGAGCGGTCGATGACGAAACTTGCTTGCACATGAAGAAGCTCTTCACGCAGTTGCTCGAAACTGAGACGCACATTTTTTATTTTCAGTCGATGGAGGGTTTGTTTTGCAATCGCAAAAGCCAAAAAACAAATCGAGATGTGCGATCGAATGCGTGGCTTGGTCCAATGAAAAATCGGGCGCATTCGTAAATCATGTTTGTTAACTCGAAAGGCTTCTTCGATTTGCCAGAGTCCTCGATAACGAGCTAAAAGATATTCTGCTTTTTCATGCGCCATATTGGTCACGATGCCGTGAAGCCCATCCCACTGCTGATCTTTAGCAATTTTCGCCATATCAATTTCGGCTGTGCCCCCGTCTGTCTTGAGAAATTTAGAAGTCCCTCGATTGGAAATCAGATCTTTCAGCGGAATTTTTTCACCTTTTACTTTTTTGAGAAGTCGATCGATGAGGCGCTGTCGATCGGCGGCGTCTTTGTGAGCCCGACTTGCACTGTAGCTGACGATGAGGCGTCTGTGATTCCATTCTAAGTCTCCAGCCCAGTGAGATTCTCCTTCGACGGTCACCGGTGCAAAAAGGGCATGATTTAAAATCGAGTCTTTCATTTTTTGTGACATCGATCTTAATTTTGCGGCTACGACATACTTGACTCCCTTCGATTCCAGCAATGTCAGATTAGCTTCGTTAAACATGGCTCGGTCCGCCGCAAGGACAACATTTTCAACGTGAAATTTTTTCTGCAAGTTTTCGATCATCGGCAGAAGAGTTTTCCCTTCATAAGTATTTCCGGGAAAAAGCTCATAGGTGATCGGCAGCCCATCGGTCGTTGCCACCAAAGCCAAAACCACCTGCACTTCTTTAAATTTGCAATCCTTGCTAAAACCAAAGGCCCGCAATTCATCCGCCTCGATACTCTCAAAATACAACGTCGTGACATCAAAAAATAGGATGTCTACTTTCTGATCAAAAAGATCGAGCGTGGACTGGGCGACGAAACCTTTCGCCTCGTCTTCTTTTTTTGCCAGCCGATCCATCATCCGATAAATTTTGTGAGTTGGAATTTCGACCCCATAATCTTTCTCTAAAGTCCGAGATGTTTTTGATTTACTGACGGGATGACCCAATCGCGCAAGCACACAGGCCTTCAAAATCGAATGCCACATTTGATCTTCTTCCCAAAGTAAAGAATCGAAGCCAAGTTGCGAATAAATCCTGCCGAAAACTTCACCAATACCCGTAATCCTTCGAGCCTCTTCCCGAAGATTTTTCATTTTCACGACATCTTCAATTTCCTCAGTCGATTTTGCGTTGCCGCTAAAATTCTCAAGACTTCGCCAAGGAAGCATGGGCTTCGGTCCAGATTGTTTGATTTCAAGAATGATGCTTTCCGCGAGATTTTTTAAAACTTCCACCTCACGAGCATTCTCGCCTTGCCCTAAATTACGGATGATTTTTTGCCGAACCTGCTTGCCTTCCCGAACGGATTTTACAATCTGAATCGCCGTTTTTCCGGCGGATCTAGCAATCGTGCGAACAAACATGCTCTCACACCAGCAGAAAATATTCCCATCTTCCAAGTCTTTTTTGAGACCCTTCAACACTACAAATCGACTTTTAAAATACTTCCCCTGGCTGCGCCTTAAAACTAAACCCTAAGCGGTCACTCCAATTAAAGTGTCGAAGTCAGGGGATTTCTTATTTTTGGAAATCGGCGGTCAGTGCTCCACAGGTTCCATTTTCAAAACTAGTCAATAATTCGGATGATGAATTTGATTCGCCGCCCTTTCGAGTTTTCAATTCGAAATCCATTTGGCAGTAAATGCCTTCGTCGTTGTTATATTGCTTAGGGCGTGTCCACATAGCGTTGGAATAAATTGAAGTAGGTAAAACATTTGGGATGTGGAAATCTTTCTGCTGGGGAGATTTTCAATGGTTCGACGAGTTTTGAATGATGGGATGTGGACTCAACTTCGAGCGACGATGAAAAGCAAGGGTTGCCGCAACACAAAGAATAATCGAGAAGTCATGGAAGCCATTCTTTGGAAACTTCGAACAGGAGCGCCCTGGCGGGATGTGCCCGAAGAGTTTTGTCTTTGGAAGACTGCCTTTAACCGGTTCAATCGTTGGGCGGCCAAAGGATTACGGTCGGATTTTTTTTAAACTACGAGGCGAAATTGATGAAGA
>JANYDD010000092.1 GCA_025359945.1 Bdellovibrio sp.
CATTCGGATGGGGCAGCAAGCTTCTGGATTGGAAGAGTCGTTAAAGACAACCGAAGCGTTAGTCAAAGGTTGTCAGTCGCAGGTTTGGCTGCACGCCAGGATTGGTCAAGAAGGACAGATTACTTATTCGGCCGATAGCGATGCTTTAATTGTCAAAGGATTGGTTTCTTTGTTGGTGCAAGTTTACTCCAATGAGAAGCCCGAAGTTATTTTGCAGTCTCCGTTTTCTGTGATCGAGAAAATAGGTCTTTCGCAGAACCTTAGCCCTAACCGATCGAACGGATTATTTTCAATGGTCAAACAGATGAAAAGTTTTGCCCTGGCTTTTTCTCTGATTCAGCGCGGGTCATGACGATTGTCAAAAAAGGCCTGAACCTTGGTTTGTTTCTGGTCTTGTTTCTGGGCCGAGAACAAGTCTTAATAGAAGTTTAATCCAATGTTGCGAAAACTTTTTGGACATCGTCGTGATCGTCTATTTCGGCCAGAAATTCCACCACATCTTTTTTTTGAGCTTCGTTTATTTCAGCGGGGTTCTTCGGCAAATAGCTGAGTTCTGCCTTTTGAATTTTCCAACCTTGTTTTTGTAAATCAGTTTTTAAATTCTCTAAGTTTTCAGGCGCTCCGTAAAACACAAACCCTTCTTCAGCGGGGAAGACTTCGTTGGCGGTTGCCAAGATGGCTTCTTCCTCGGGATCAAAGGTTCCGGACTTGATGCCCTCGACCATCGAAACCCGCTCGAACATCCACTGAACACTTCCGGATTCGCCCATATTGCCGTCGTGGCTTTTAAACAGAAGTCTAATTTCGGGAACGGTGCGATTTCGATTGTCGGTCAGGACTTCAACCAAAACCCCAACGCCATGAGGTCCGTAACCCTCGAAAGTGATTTCTTCGATCTGTTGGCCTTCTAGTTGTCCCGACCCTTTTTTAACGGCGCGATCGATAGTTTCGTTGGTGCAAGATTGTTTGCGGGCGGCTTCGATGGCTAGTCGCAGCCTTGAATTCATTTGCGGATCGGGCCCACCCATTCGGGCAGCGACTTGAATTTCGCGCGCCAGCTTGGTGAAAATCGCGCCTTTTTTCTGCGCATTGGCGGTTTTAGATGTGTTGATCCAACCTCTTCCCATAGAATCCCCTTTTAGTGTATCGAACTCTCACTTCAAAAGTTTAAGTAAAAAAAAATTATTTGGGTAGCCGCCAAGTGCCGGAGCTTTGAGATCTCAATCTCCTAGACATCAGAGAAGTCCTTTGAACCACCACTGTTGGCTTTTCGTGAACCTGTCCGAAATGAAATTGTAAAATGATTATATCCTGAAGGGCCGGTGCTTAAACCACAAATCGCTAATTTGGGGTTTGTTGACTGGTATCGATTTGGTCGTAGATGCGAAGCTCTTTGAGATGTCCTGTGGATTGGGTGTTCGAACTGGTTCCAAAAATCGCCAATCGGTTGGGTGTTAAAGTGCTAGTTTGTGACAAGCTTGACGTTGTATCTGAATCGAATTTCAGCGAGGTCGATGCGGGTTGCTGGCTGGCGATCAAGGTATAGCTTTGATTGGCCACGGATGGCGTCGAGGCTGACGAAACGCTTGCAGTACCTGATCCATTTTGAAGTAAATCAATTTTGGTACTGACCGCGTTGTAAGACGCGGAAGTGGTTAAAGTTGTGGGGCTGACCGACGAGTAGAAATCAAACAAACGAAATGAACTGGCTGAAATTGCAAGCTCGTAGACAGGCTTTGAAAAGTTCATCACCAGCGCCCACGAAGTCGATAGTGTGGAAGTCGGTGTAACAAGTAAATTGTCCGCGGATCTAGTCACTGTTCCAACTGAAGTCGTGATGTAGCTTGTCGGAACCCACCCGCGTTCAAGTTGGCCTCCCCACAGATAGACACTTCCTGTTGAGGCCGGGAACGGAGCAACAAACGCGATCGAGTTTCTAACCTCAGTGTTACCTGTTCCGTTGTTTTGACCGCGACTCCAAATTCGATACCAGCCGTTGGGGTACTTGATGTATCCGCAAGTACCTGCTCCTCCATTGCAAGTGGGCCCAACTGAGTCCACCGTCGTCCACGTCACTACAGTTTGGTACTGTTTGGCCGTTCCGCCATTTAAAAACCAAAGTGACAACATGGGGCTGGGCGAGGTTCCTTGCTTCATAAAAACACTGGCCACATATTCGTCCGTATTTCCAACTCCGGTTGTTTTGGCAAAGCTTGAGAACGAGACATTGGCGCCATCAGTATCATTTAGAAGCTCAGCGGTGGTCGCTCCATCAGGAGCAGTCGTTGCGTCAGTAGTAACGGACATCGTGAAGTTCTGGACCCACAAGCCGCTATTAAAGGCTTCAGCGCGGGTGACATAGTTTGTAGCAGAGGGTTCGATAAGCAACCCTTTGAGAGCCAATGTGTTGCAATCATAGTCAAAGCGGGGAGTATTTATCGCAGCGGTGACCAAATTGCCGGTCGAGTCGCAATAGGTCCCCGTCGAAGCCCTGGTCAATGTCATCGCTGAAGGCAGAGTTAGATTCGAGGCCTTAAATTCGAAAAGGGGCGATACGCTCTGATAAGTCGTTCCGGTTGTCGGCGAAGTCTTCAAGGAAAGATCCGTGGTCTCGATAGATCCCGAGACCCAGCTACATCCCGCCAAAAAAATCAGGGCTAGTCCAAAAAACAGTCTGCTCGTATGGATTTGCTTATTCATGTCCTACTGATCGGCTTTTTAATGTAAATCTTTAGGGCAAAAGTCTGGACTGCGGGCGAAAAGCTGGAGTCGAACCTATTAAGGAATTAGTGATGGGCACTTCGATCAACAGGGCGCGAGCATCGCTAGCGAGAGGACTGAAAAAAAGGCGGAGTCTAGGGATTTTGTACCGACGAAGCCCATGCGCTCCCGACTTGGAAATTCAAAAACAAAAAATTAAAGACCGATGAAAAATCTCGGTTTTGCAAAACATGACACGTTTCAAGTGTGTTTTTAAGGTTTAAAAACTGTCCTAACTCCTAGTCTTTAGCGCCAGCAATATTCTTCAGCCTTCAATCATAGAATCAAAAAGGTAACCTCATGAAAACTAAAAAAATAAAAAAACCGTTTCAAAATGATCCATTTGGGTGAATGGAATTATTTAGGCAACACTGTTTTACATCAAAAATGGACCACTCTGAAGCATGACTATTATAGATCTTGAGCTCAACTTTGAGTTTATTGTACACTAATAGTGCTTGTTCAAAAGGGGGGATCTCGTGAAGCCCAAAATTTTCTTAGGTTTTGTACTACTTTTTAATCTGCAAGATTCAAAGATCTATGCTGATATCTCAACCCATGCAAAAGAAGTGGTTCGCGGAAATCTTTTTAGTTGGCCAATCTTTAAAATTAATCAATGCCGCAAAGACTTAGGACTTCCCGCCGATTCAATGCTCTCATTGGTAAAACTTGACGACTTGTCTAAAACTATTCTATCGACAACAACAGATGACTCTCCTATCGCGACGTTGACTTCCAATTTTTCTCCCCTTTGGAGCAGGGCTCCTGCTGCGGAAAAGCAACGCGAAGTAAATGTGACCGAACACAACCAACTCAAGTATTGGAAAAACCTAGAACGAGAAGCTTTAATTTTGCGTTTAAAGTCCCACCCTATAATATCCAAAAATTTCTTCGTGGGGGGGCGGGAATGCTGAAGAACATGTGGCGTCCGTTTGCAAATAGAGCAAATCAATCAAAGACCTATTTAGGTTTTTTAATTTTTTCTGTATTGCTCATTCTTGGATTTCAGAACTGTGCCAGTAAGTTGGATACGAAGAGCGTCTCGTCGGCAGACTCCGCAGTCCCTGAAACCCTTGTCGCTGCGGCGGACCACTTGGCCAATGGCGTCCCAACCCACACAACTGGGCCCATTGAATCGGTTCAACAGCCAAAAGCTTTTATTGGATTTAAATCTGTAGGGGGCAAAATTTTTGCACCCAACGGCCAAAGATTCATCGTCAAAGGCGCTACGATGTTTGATTATTTGTTAGTCTCTTTTACAGTGGGTGGGCACCCGACCGGATATGCGGAAACAGTCTATAGTACAATAGGCCCGCAATTGGATTCAGCTCAAGCAGCTGGTTTAAACCTTGTCCGAGTCACCATCGACCCAGAGATCACCCAAAACTTAAGAGATCCAAAACTAAGTTATCCCGGAGAATTAAAGATTTTGGATGAAATCATCGCGGCAGCGACAGCCCGCCAAATTGTGACCCAGCTACAGATCGTAAACGCTGATTTTTCAAGAGGCCAAGCTCTCAGTTCATTTTTGGCTGGTCGTTACAAAGTAATGCCATATGTTTGGATCAATCCGGCCAACGAAATCAATTGCAATACAAGCCGATTTTCTCCAGATATTTTAAGCTGTCGCAATGCGGATGTTTGGAAATCTCAGATGGCATCTTATGTTTCGGGGATCCGAAAGGCGGGATTTATAAATCCTATTGTTATTAACGGGACAGAGTGGGGAACTGAATTTCGAACCATACAAAACATCAGGGGAATCCCTGTTGATCCCAATATTGTTCTTGGTGCGCATATCTATGCAAATTTAGACACCGAATTTAGCGCTGCTGATGCCGAGAATATAAAATCTAGGTGGGCCAATCTAACCCAATGGTATCCAGTGATCGTGGACGAAGTTGGAATTCTAAATACGGGATTTAGTGGAGCAGTACCGCAATACAAATGGATGGCCCAATTTTTAAACTTCGTATCCAATTGGTGTCGCATTCAGGGTGGTTCGGGGCTTACAGCATTGACCTGGTATGCCTACATCCCAATTCCGCGAATTGTCGATCCAAATAGCTTGAGAACAAAAAATGGCGAGTGGAACGACTGGGGAAATATTTATTTGAACAATTACCTAACTCAGGTAAAAAAATAAGATCATTCAAAAATCACTGAACCTGGAGAATTTTGATTCGCTTTATTGTCGAGGCCGTTCGGCTGAAAAAAATTTTGGGTCAAACCGATTCAAACAACGAAATTAGTACCTTTGATTTTGATTGGTAACATTTCAAAAGACGGTTTTGACGACCGAACCCAGCGAAAAAGACTTCGCCGAGACGGAAGTAGAGGTTCCACACTCACAAT
>JANYDD010000029.1 GCA_025359945.1 Bdellovibrio sp.
ACAAGAAATTCAAAAAAATTGTAGATAAAATTATCGATTTATCGATCCAATTATCTAAAGAAAAAATTGAAATCGCTAAAAAATCATTAAATTCAACTGCTTAAACTGGTTTTAAAGCTCAATTGTGAAAGAGATCTAGTAAAACAAACTGCAGTTTTAGCGAACATTGGCAAGGAAGGGCATCTTATCGGATCAGACCCGAGCAGTTCTTGCCAACTGGGTTCTACTAAATAATAATTCGATTTGTTTCTAGATTTAATCCCTCAAAAGCTTAAAAAAATTTGCAGCTACAAAAACTAAATTTTAGACTTGGATTTTAAGGGAGCGGACTCAGAAATACCGCTCCCGCTTTTATTTTCAAGGTCGAGTTTGAATGACATATCCCAAAATTTGTTGGACGCGCATTTGTGGGAACTCTTGGGGGTTGGTGGTGACGGCGCGATCGCTGCGGTTGAAGGGGCTTGCCATATCGTACAGGGGGGCTAGTCCTCTTTCCGGTCGTAGGGACATGGCCCCAAGTGTGCTTTGCAGGCGGCCGCCTTCGCAGTAGGAATCAGTACTTAGGAAATAGTTTCGGTTAAAGACGTCAAAGCATTGGTAAAGGTTGGCCAAGTTTCCACCATAAACTCTAGGCAGTTCGAAGGCGATGCCTTGGTTCACCCAAGCACCTTGTTCCACAAGCCTTGGATCCGTTGTGTAAAACCAAGCTCTGCCGTCGTACATTTGAAAAATTTCTGCGGTGCTGATGCCGGGTCCACCCGGATTTCCAGGTCGACCGGGTCCATTGGGTTGATTTGGATCTGGAAATTTAGGCGGGCGTCTTCCACCGCCGTTGCCCGGAGGACGTGGATCTTGACCGCCGCCATAGCTGCACGGGCGCCATTGAACCGCAAAAGTTTGTTCGAGTGCAGAATCCAAAGAATCCAAGCTCATAGTCGCAGGTGGATTGGAACCAATCGGGCGCCTTCCGTCGGTTTGAGTGACTAAGCTGATTCTAAAAGTCAGGTCTGCGGTTTGCGCTTGGCAACTGGACCAACTCATTTGCGATGCTAGGAGCGCGTCTTTTTCGTAGTAGGGCTGCTGCATCGGGCCCCAGAATTTTTTCGAGGTAAAGGCGCTGCCCCCGTAATTTCGATCGAAAGAATACAAAACTTCGTGCTGAGCTGTGGTGTTGGGCGAAAGGTCCGCAAAGCCTCGGTACTCGGCAGAGACAAATCCCATCGAAAAACCGGGTGGCAAATCCAGAGTCATGTTAACGACGCAAACTTTTTTATCAAAGGTTTCCGTCGTCGTAGATAAGTCGCTGATAAAGTTATCAAAGAGAAGCGTCAGTTCTTGTCCCGACGGCGAGATGATCGTTCCGACTTGGTTTTGGGGGCAACCTGACCCCAGGGCCTGGACCTGGCGAATGGTAAATTGCTGGGCTGTGGCCGTCCAGCTGATCATGATTGCTGACATGATTGCTGACATGCCAATGGCCCAAGTCCAGGGCCTTAAGAGCGTCTTTAGTTTGAAAGTTTGATTCATTTTATTTTTCTCCCCTTTTCGTGCGTGTGGTTTCAAAGTGGGTGTTCACTTCTTAAACAGTTAGGAAGGCAAAACACGGACCAGGGATTTGGGTGTCATTCTGGCTCTGAGTCGTGATACATAAAATTTGCTATTTCGAGCCGACATCGTTACGTGATGCTGGTTCGCTGGGCGCGTGAAGTTTCTTAGAGCGCTTCATTTAGATTGGTTTTTAGGACTTCAATAATTGAATATCGAATAGTCGAGAGCAATTATTGAAGTTTTTTAATCGGAGAGGACAAGTGAGAAATTTAAAATATTTTTTTTCCCTTTTGTTTTTTTTCGCATTTGCATTTTGGCCGGGCGATCTTTGGGCGGCCGGTATTGTGATTGATCCTTGGCGTTTGAGTGACCAGCCCGTGGGCCTAATGAAAAACGGCAAATTGATTCGCTCGCCGGCCCTTCAAAAAATGGCGGCCGCGGGCGAAGACCTCAGCCTGCTGAACCCACCCGAAGACAATTGGTGGCAAAATAAAAAATTCTCAGTTTCGCAACCCGAACTGAACTATCCAACGCCAGAAGTAGGTGTGCAGTTTGTTTCGGAAAGTTTAGCGCAAAGTCGCTATTACCAATCTTTTTTTTCCGCTAAAGTCAGATCTCAAAACAATCCCAATGAATTTTACACGATGACCGGAAGCTTAAATATCCCTGGCGTTTTAGCCAGAAGTGGGCTGCTCAACAAAATGGGATACTATCACTGGGCTCCTAAATATTTTTCAAGCCTTCGGGTGCAATTTGCCGATGAAGCCGAGAAAAAAATATTTCTGGCTCACGTTTTAATTTATAGCTCGATCAATCTTCAACAGCGCAAATGGCTGATTAAAGAAGAAAAAACTTCAGTGGTCTTTCGGTCGGTGCTGCTTGAAAAAGGACAACAGGACTTCACTTCATTTTACTGGGGTCTTTTCCCTGAACCCAAGTCAGTTCCGCCGGAATATCAGGCCAGTGAATATGCAAAAGTGAATAATTTTAGTCCCTTTCGAACTTTTCGCGGGGTTTTAATTCCGATTTTGCTATTGGATATGGATGAAAAGCCCAACCGGTTTAATCCTAATTTGGGGACAATGGATTCGGGCAAAATTATTTTTAATTACCCGGTGTCGACGATTTTTGAGAAAGTAAAACTATCGGATGCACAATGGGCGCTTCGACGAGTTCTGCAGCTGACCCCCGCTGACCACGAAGAAATTTTTAAAATCTTACCCTATGACGAGTGCTATCGAAAAATTCTTTTGGCCAGCTACTACCGTCGGATTTTGGCGATGGCGAACTTATTTGGCATGAAAAACGAATTTAAATACGAGCTTCCCTCGCTGGAAGTCACGTGTGAGGGCGTAGAAAAAGGCCGTGTGGTTAAAAATCAAAATGACTTGCCCTTCGAAATGATATCGACAGCGCCATCTTCTCCGCAAGAGGGCGGCTATATCTGGAGTCTTTTAGGGGTGGAAGGAAAATCCGCATTGATGGCTTCGCTGGCAGGCAAGATCAACGAGCATTTGGTTTTGTTGGCCACCAGTGATGCGCTTAAATCCGAGCGAGAAGCGCTTCTTAAGAAATTGCAGGATCATATTAAAAACAATCCGGGCAAACCTTTTTTTCAGCCAGTGACGCCGTACTTCGGACTGACAGCATCCATAGCGGGATCAGTTTCTAGGCATTTGTCGTCGGGGACTTTCTTTCAATCGCAAGCTCCGGTTCAATTGGTGGATCAGATTTCACTGTCGGGTCGCTTGGGGTATTTTGTTTCCTGGGATGGAAAAAAAGACTGGATTCCGTTTCTATCGGCAAATATTTCGCTGACTAGGGATTATACGCATGTGCGGCCGCTGGCCACGGTCAAGCAGGCGAATGAAACGCCCTTGAAAGATATTCTTATTCCGTCACCTATGCATGAATTGGTTCGAACTTTGGGAAGTAATGAAGTTCGCAAAATGCCGGCCCCTAAGGACAAGCCTGAAGATCCCGACAAAGTCAGTTTGATTGACCCTGTCGATGATTTTTTCAATCGCTTTTTGCCCAACGAAGTTTTTATTGTGACGGATTCAGCGGTAAAAACCTTAAGCGTAGCGATGAATTCGCCGCTGGACGTTTTATTGGCATTTAATCCGGTTAGTTTTATCAGTTCGCTTTTTGTCTCGGCGGATGTTTCTAGAATCGCAACGCAACAAACGGTTTTAACCAGAACGTCAACGGGAGTGCAGATTTCCTTTCGCCCTCAAAATTACACTTGGGCCGAAGGTGGCGGATTGGATATTAATTATTTTGTGAATCTCTTCAGGGCCAGGGCGCAAGCCATCCAAAGTGATTTGCTGACCTACACCATACCGATTACGTACACACCAGGAATTCCTAGAACTGTGAATGCTTCAGAGGCCACTGACAATCAGTGGAATTGCGAAAAAAATAACGAGGCCAACTGCGATCAAAAAAGAAAAATCCAGGGCGCCTTGTTTCAGCTTTTTCAGTATAATAATGCCCAACAAGCTTTGGATCTTTTCAAAGATCGAGTCATCAAATCAAGGATCAAACTAGATACCGTGGGGTTGGCAGGCCAAGCTGCGGTTTGGAAATCCAACGAAGTGACCGAAAGCGAAAGATTAGATTTTACTTTTCCAAAGCTTCGACCTTTGGATGAGAACGGTAAAGAATACGATTTACCTTTGGCCCAGGAATCAGTTGGTATTTCAATTTTTCGAAAAGCAAAGTTGATAGGTCGGGATCTTTTTTCGTTTTCATTTGATCTTCTGGAAGGATTTTTAAACTACAAAAATTCAGATTTAAAGGTTTCAAGGCTTGGAGTGCAAAATCCGGTTAACTCGATTTACGGAAGTGCCGAGTGGAATTGGTTAGAGACTCAAAATATTTTAAATGCAGATTCACATGTGATTCGTGGGGATTTTCCAAAGTGGATTGTTAACGTTCAGAAAAATTACGGCGGGTGGAGTTTGTCTGCCGCTGACTTTAATAAAACGATCGATCAACTGCAAATGTCTTTAGTTGGAATCCCGGGGCAGGATTACGAGCTTGTTCAGAAGTCAGAATTTCACCTGATGACTTCGCTTGATTTTTATCGAATCACCTTAAGTGTCCTGATGCACCAGGTGGCCGTCGACAAAATAAAGCAACTAGTTTTGGCTCAAACTTCACAGAATTTTCAAGAGCAGTTGATCGATCGATCGGGAGTTTCTGGAATGATTCAAAGTTTAAGTTTAATGGGGTCATCGTATCGCCCTGAGGATAAGGTGATGATGAAGAGTTTAATTTCGATATTGGGCGACGGAGATGGATCCAAAGGTCGCGCGGTTTACGACAAAGTTTGCCTAGAAGAAAAGATTGAGGATCAGAGAA
The DNA here is from genome assembly GCA_025359945.1 of Bdellovibrio sp. GTDB lineage: Bacteria > Bdellovibrionota > Bdellovibrionia > Bdellovibrionales > Bdellovibrionaceae > JANYDD01. The sequence goes on from JANYDD010000029.1 coordinate 4,915, forward strand.
GCCGCGGCGGCTATTCACCCTACGCCGTGGCTTGGCAAAGGGGAATAGTTTACCCCTGTTTGGCACAATGGTTGAAAAAACTAATGAGTTTGTCTCGATCGATGCCGCCTGATTATACCGAAGCTCAAGCCAGGTGGGCGGGGGAAGTCTTTTTTATTTTATACGAAAAAATTCCGCTGCCCTTATTGTTAAAGTTTTTGGGTTCAAATAACTATCTGGTTTCAATCAAAATCAGTGGCTTTAGACGCGGAGACCAGGGCAGCCAGCAAGATTTTATGTCGAAAACATATGGAACTCCGCTTGCAGATTATCCGGATAATTTTCTAAATTATTTTGCACGGATGCTGGGAATTACACCGACGGAATTCTACCGGACCAACACGGGGGTTCAATGATTCAATTGAATTTAATCCAACGAAAAAGAAATGCTGTCGTGGTTGCCATAGCGCTCTTCGTTTTTGGAGTATTTTTTTCCCCGTGCGAAGCACAGTTAGCTCCGGCCAGCCAACCCCTATCTGTTTTTCAGTGGGCCCTATTTCCCACTTCAGAAAACATTAGATTTCTTTTGGGGCCGCAAGAGAGTTTATTTTTCCAACGACTTCCTTCTGAAAACATCAAGCCCTTAGAATTTCACGCCAATCGAAAAGTCTTGGTTGGTTTGATTGATACCGGGGTTTGGACCTCGCACCCGAATCTTAAAAATATTATCGCGCGAAAGCCCGATGAATGCGCGGCACTGGCGAAATTTCACGAATGCATTTCGGCAGCTCAAGGTAACCAAAAGGCAAAAGATCAGTGCGAAGCAGCCTGGTTTGATCTGAATAACCCTTTGGTCGACAAAGATAAAAATGGATACCCCTTGGATTGCGAGGGTTGGAGTTTTCTGACCACCACAGGGACAGAGTCCTTTCGCCAAACTCAGATTGTCGGCGGTCCCGAGATAAATATTTCTTTTGGGCATGGCACTCATCTGGCCGGAATTATCGGCGCAGAAAAAAATGGTTCTGGCCTCCAAGGCGTATCGCAAAATGTTTTGATTTTGCCAATTCAAGTGCCTCAGGGCCCTCGTGAACCCTTGCGACCTTTGAGTGTGGATTTAAAAAGTGACGATGTTGTCTTGCCCAAGCCAATAGAAAGTGTTTTGAAATTGCCCGGCGGTGATTTTACAACTTTAGTCGCTAGATCCGTTTTGTATGCTCTTTATTCGAAGGTTGAAGTGATCAATCTTTCGATGGGCTGGCCCGGAAGTTTCGAGACCCCCAAAATTCGCGCCCTTTTTGAGTGGGCAAAGAAAAAACAAGTCTTTGTTGTGGCGGCTGCGGGAAATGATTCGACAGAAGAATTGCCGTCGCCTTGCCAGTATGACTTTGTGATCTGTGTGGGTTCGCATAACCCTGATGGATCGATTTCTCACTATTCAAATTATGGAACTGCTGTGGATATTTTAGCGCCGGGGTTTTCAATTCTCAGCACCTGGCATGAAGAGATCGCCGACTTACTATTGCCAAAGGGCTATGCTTACCTGAGCGGAACTTCGCAGGCCACTGGATTTGTCACCGGAGCGATTGCCGAGATGCTGGCGCGCGGAATTCGTAAGAATGAAATTTATCCAAGGCTTTTAGCCGGGGCAAGAAAGACGCCGAAGTCTTTACCCTTGTTGGCAGGAGTTTACGGGCAGTCTTTGATAGAAAGTCTGAATCAATCTCAAAAACCGTATGAGAAAAAAATTCTTTCGGGAAATTTAGATTTGCAAGCCTCCATCCGCGCCCAACCGCAGGTTTTAATCGGGCTTTCAACAAAATCCAAAAAAGTTTTGAATTGGAATTTAAAAGATCGAAAGGTGACCTGGAGTTTAGAACTTAAAAATCTTTGGCAAGATTTAGATTTGTCCACTTTAGACCTGGCCGTTCAACTGACAGCTGAGATGCAAAGAGAGCCGCTTCGAATAGAACAGGTTCGAATCTTTCCGCAAGTTGGGATTTTAAAACAAAATGAGCTTTTAAAAATTGATGTCGATTTATTGTTTACGGATGTGGATCAAGCCATTTCAAGAGTTAGCGGAGATTTGCAACTTCAAATCAGTCCGAATGTTCGCGGGCAAGATTTAGCCCAGTTATATCCACGCGCCGAAATTATTGTGAATATTGATAATTATTTTGGCCTTGATTCTAGATGGGTGCGAAAAGTCGTTTTGCCAAATTTTGACCTTTCAAATGTAATTCGTACGCCGATTTCAATTCAGGCTGATGGCCGATCCGCGGATGATTTATTTTTAATTTCTGATCTGGGAAACCAGCTCAAGATCACTTTGCTTCGGGATTTGGATCAAGGCGGCGCTACCGCAGCCAACACAGCCACTATCGAAGTTTCAAAAAACCTAAATCGATTACGACTTTTTCAGTATACGGCCAGGTTTTGGAATCCTCAGCAAAAAAGAACGGAATTTGTTTTGGGTCTTTTCGATGATCAAAGCCGCGTGAAAAAACCTTCCAATGCGTACTTTTTCGTTTTCGACGAGAAAATGAATATCGTAGACCAATGGAGTTATGACTCGAAATCCGCGCAAATTTCGTACGTGGTCAAATGGATGAGTTGGCCCGATGGAAAGAGGCGTCCGGTTTGGGTCTCTCAAGGCAAGGATCCTCGACGAGAAATCTTTCAAAGCGATGTGCAAAAGGACCGAACGCTAAAGGAGACCCCGGTCACCAGTTTGTATTATCTAGACTCGGAGAATCAGCTTCAACGCATCAGCCAGTGGAATAAATATTTTGTGATCGACGTGCTGGAGCCTTCAAGGTCCGAGTCCCTGGCCGGAGAAGTTCCTGTGTTGCTGATGAAACCAAAGCAAAATGATGGCCACAAAACGGGACTGAATGATTTTGCACGGGCGATTTTTAATAGAGGGGAAATCTCTGGACTTGTAGTATTGAATCAAGATGGCCCTTCCAGCTTGGCAGCGGACTTGCTTCAAACTAGAATCAATGGCGTTATTAATCTGGATTATGAGGATGAGCTTTTCATCGGGAATACATGGTTCTCGCAAGTAGTCCCTCGGGAAAGACAATTGACAGTCTTTGATCATCGCACGAAAAAATTTGAAACTTTCGATTTGTCGGCGCTGGCAAATCCTTTAGACGCGGTCAAGACCGTGAAGTCAGCATTTAGCGGCAGCGATCAAAAAAGCACTTTTACTTTAACCAATTCCGAAGTCCAATTTCACGATTTAATGGATGGAAGTGTAAGATCAGCAAGCTTCAATCGATTTACTTTTATGACAATGTATTTGCAGCAGGATTTTTTCGTTGAAATTTTAGTCGACGATGCCAATGCAGGAAAAAAAATCCCAGGACTGTTTTTCCCCGAGGGTCTTGATTGGTACAAAAGTTTGCGGGTTTATATTCCGCACTATGAGAATGGAAAATTATCGCACCTGAAAATCCCCGCCAAATTCAAAATTAAATCCCTGAAGATGGATCCCCAATTTCCGTACAAATGTTTTCCCGTCGATGAACCTCGCCTGGGTGGCAAAAACTATGCAAGCTCTATGGGCTACATTTGTCAAAGCGGGCAAGAAACGTTTTTTTTGGGATTGCGGCTGGAGTATTGAAGTTCACCCATGGCTGGTTTGTCCAGGCGCTCATCAAAAAAATTTCGTACGGACCACTCCTTTTTTGTCTAGAAAAAAAATCTAAAAGTGGCCTACAATAAATTCATGCTATTTTTACTGCTTAGTTTTTTTTCTTCAGCGCAAATTCTTTATGTCGAGGATTTTTCGACCTCTCAACTTTTTCAAAGCTCCGCCGCTACGACGTCGCTAATCCTTAACCTTAATTCACAGCTGCTTCACCCCCCATTGCAAGTGTCGGGGTATACAGGTGGTGGGACTAAGACCTTTGACATCGGCAATGGGGTTCATGGGGTTTTTGATTCGACAACGTATTCTAGTTTTTCCAGAAACGGTGATGTGACCGCTCAAGTAATTACTTTGGATTTGTCCGTGTTCCCTGAATTGAAAGTGACCAGATTCAATTTAGCTAGTGGTTGGACTTTGAAAACCACGGGCAGTGGTCCTTTAGTCATCCGCTCGCAAGGGGACGTGATCGTCGCGGGAACTATTTCTTGCGCCGGCGACAAGGCGTTGGGTTCAGCCGCGGGTGTTAGTTACTGCAACGGCGGATCCGGAGGCACGGGCGCCACTATTTCGGTCGCGGCTACTTCCGGATCTTTAGGCGAAGTGCCCACGGGATTTTTCACTTCCGGTGGTGCTGCCACAGGAAGTGTGGGTGCAGGGGGTGGAGGCGGTGGCGGATTTTCGGCGACGGGCCCGGCCTCACAAGCGGGGTCCGGAGTGGGTGGTGGAAGTGCGGGCACGACCACAACTACTGACGGAAGTTTTTCACAAGTCGGGGGCGGAGCTGGCGGCGGTGGGGGAGCCACACAAGGTGGGTCCTCGGGCGCGGGTGGCGGCGGTGGTGGCGGAAGGATTTTAATTTATGCTTTTAGTAATGTGACGATCACGGGATCAATCACCACCAAAGGTGGCGCGGGCGGAGATACTACGACTTCGGCCGGAGCCGGCGGCGGCGGCTCCGGGGGATCAATTTTAATATTCGTCGGAAATACTTTGTCGGGCTTGGGCAGCCTGCTTGCCTCGGGTGGATCGGGCGGAACATCCTCGGGCGGGGGATCCAATGGCGGCCTTGGTGCCAACGGTCGCATCTGGGGAACTGACAAACTGGGTGGGTCGACCGGAGTCACTACAGTCACTCCGTCTTTTAGCGGATTGGTCATCGAGGGAACCAGTCAATTTCAAACGGGCGTGTTCGAGCTTGAATCGCAAATTCTGGATCTGAATAATTTTCGAACAGTGTTTTCGTCGCCTCAAAAAACCCTAGTGAACACTTCCCAAGGCACCACAATAGTTTATGTTCAAGGAAGCCGAAAGGGATTTTCGGATGAAACCACGGGTTACAGAGCGCTGGAACAAATCGCAGACCTGAATCAAAATCGTTATTTAAAATTTAAAGTTTCACTCGCGAATAATTCAGCGACGATTCCACATGAGTTGACGGATTTCAGTTGGACCTACGAGCCTAAAGGCGCAGATGAGTTTAAATATCGCGCCGCTGGGTGCGGGCGAATTTCTAGTCCGCCAGCAAAAGGCCCTATGAATTTTTCTGACTGGATTTTATTTTTATTAGTATTTCTGGGTTGGAGTCTATTGAAAAGAGCGAAGAGGGCCAGAATCAAAATAAATCCAAGTTAAATTTTTTGTCTTCTGACCAAGGCCCTTAAAAGTAAAAACTGCAAATAAAACCAAAGGCCAATCAGGGGCCAAGCTTTTAGTTCGTAGGCGTGAACAACGGATTTTTTAAAACCTTCTGAAATTAAATCTGAGTACAAAAATGAAATAAAAAAAAGTCCCAGGGCCAATCCCCAATTTTTAAGTTTTTTATTTTCCTCGACCAAATACCAAACCGCCAAACCAAAAATCCCAATGATAAAAGTAGGGGATTCACTTTTGTGATTAAAAAGAATCATCCAGATCAAAACGCTCGAGAATAATAAAGATCGAAGTTTCTCTGGCTTGAATGAATTGCAGATTTTTTTAAAAAACAAAAACGGGATCGAAAGCATAATTCCGCCCAACATTTGATAGGTCTGGTTGGGTATCTGCCAACCGGTCAAGGCGTGGGTAACACCCATCAACGAAATTCCAAGAGAATTGCCGTTGTCCCATTTCAAAAGTTCTAGCCACCAGAAATACTGCTGGCTTAAATCCGATAGACTGATAAAAGCCAAGGGGGCCGAAGCCATCAGGAGGATCCAAAATAAACACCAACACCAAAACCGCAAGGGCCTAGGAAAAAGAAAACCAAAAAGCAAAAGTAAAATTCCAAAAAGCTTTATGTGGACGCTGAGACTTAAAAAAAACGCGGCCCAAATTGGTTTTTCGTTATGCAGGAAATAAAAAGTAAAAATAAAAAAACTCAAAAGCATTGAGTTGGTCTGGAAGTTCTGCATATTTCCAATAAATTCCGGCAAACAAATTAAAAAAAGCATTTTCTCAGCAGCAAACTTAGGCCGAGGCCTGTTTGCCCTAGAAATCAACGGTGCCATCAGGGACAGCGAGAATACTAGGAGAAAATATCCTAAAATCGTCCAAAGAAAAGCCCCACCAAAATTGGGAAGAAGGGCGAAGGGAACCATCATCAAAGCGAAACTGGGACCATATTTAAAAAAATCTTTATGTTCGTCCAAAAATTCAAGGTAAAGATTTTGACCCTGCAGTAAGTGCCAAAAAGAGCTTTTAAAAATCAAATAATTATTAAAATCCCTCTGAAAAATTCTAGGCAGTACCAAAGCAAGGGTTATAAACCCAAACCAAATCCAAAACTGATTTTCTTTAATTCGTGAGTACATCCTGATTTAGGACGTTAATCGATCCGGAAATTGTGCGGTATGTATTTCGCAGTCTGTTTGGGATGATTGTTCGCTGTGCCTTTGTCGACCTGTTCAGGTTTGCGGCCTTGGGCTTAGGTCCTGCCGTCTAGATTTGGCACAATTAGAATTTTTTTGCTTCGATATTTGTTTTGATTGCCGATAACCTATTGACGTCAACTTAGGGGAAACCATCCTACCTATGCACATGACGCCAGCAAATTCGCCTTGTCGAATATTGTCGACTTGAATGCGCTCCAGTCGAACACGACAGGTAGGTGGCGTCATGTGCATACGTAAGGAAACCATGAATAATATTTTCAGAAAAGTGATAGCCTTTGCCATAGTGTTTGCACCGTTTTTAACTAAAGCGGCCTGCTTTGTCCGCGCTGATGTTGACTGCCCCGGCAATACCGTCGCTTGGAGCCCCAAAGACGCCCTGACGAGATCAAAACTTCTCTACAGCGCGGAGGTTCAAAGCAATTCCCAGTCGTGCAACCTCTACGCCGCTTTGATCAAAGCTGAGTGTAATATTAAAGACCCCATTCAATCTGTTTTTATCGACGCCAAAGGCGCATCGACGACTTATTTTTCGGCTGCAGATATGACGTCGGCTTTTAAAGATCCAAAAACATTGCCTTTGGATTTTCAAAAATACTTTGCCGACAATGGCACGCAACTGATTATGTTGGAAAATCTGCAGGTGACCAAAGACTTTACCGCTCAACAGCAAACAACTTTAATGGATTTTGTTTCGGCGAAAAATCAGACCACTGTTCTGACTTTGCCAGGAGCCTGTGATTCGTTCAATCAGTTATCCGTTGATTTTTCGAGATTCAATCGATGTGGGTATCGCGTTCAGTGCGGGACGAAGACGAATTTGAATGTTGGAGTTTCGATTGTGATCACCAAAATGGGCGCCAGTGACTCTGAAAATGTTACGTGCACGGCGGCAGATGCTTTGCAATCGATCATCGATGACATCACGACAATTCAAGGGACTGATGATCCCACTAAAATTTTATCTTATAAAGTTCAACCGACTGTGGCTAATTTTTCGGCGTTTAAAAATATGCCTTCGATCAGTCAGACCGACGGGTGGATTCAAGGTTTGTCGCTGGATAAATACGGCGTCAATTATGTGAAACCTGGAATCTGTTTGGGGACTTCGATGACCATGATGGCGTTGGGATTGAAAGACACCTCCGTTGGATCTTGGTTGGGAAATGGATTTGATGTCGCACCCAACAGCTATGGAGATGGAGTTGCATGGGTTCGCGATCCGTCAGATTCAAATAAATCAGTTCAAAAACAATATAGTCACTATGCGACTTATGTGGATGAGATGCTGCGAGCAGGAGGTCTGGTGACAGGATCGTTTCCAGCCCTGATAAGTCAGTACAAAAACTTTTTTGAATCGCCTTTGGTTCAAGATCCTATGATGACTGCGATCGCGTTTGCCGGTGGAAGTCCTTTGGGTTCTTACGAACATTTCTTGGCCCACAAAACGATTCAGTTAACTGTCATGCAAAACTTTAGAGCCTGGATTGCAGGGCGAAAGGGGATTGTTCTTGCTTTGCAAAGTACGGGCGTCACTCAGGGAGCAACCCCGATCGAGGGTCGGGTTGGACATGCCAACGTTGTGACTGGATTTAGCGGATTTACACTTCTTTTGTTAGACCCCTGGGGAGTCGTCAGTCAGGCTCGATTTTCTAACTATGTTCAGGGAAATGCCGGACAAGTCATGCGGACCTTTACCCAAGCCGAAGTCGATGCCTGTCGTCGAGATACGCCAGCTCAGTATGTTTCACTTTGCCCTAAAAAAGCCGGTGATCAATTGGTGGTGGAGTCCAGAGTTTATAGTGCGCTAACTCAGGTAGGCACTCGCTCGACCACGGATTTTAATAAAACCGGTGGGTACATTGGACTTAAGCTAGCGAGTGAAAATTCAATGGTCAGTGGGCAGGCGGCGTCTCTACAATTCGCGGCAGGAGAATCGACTAGCTATGCAAGATATACAGCCGCGCATAAGTTCGGGGACATAGTTGTACTTTAGTTCTATCTGTTTATACTTTAGTCCATGCAACAAAGATTCATCCACCTTCATCATAGAACAAAAAATAATTTGAAATCAATTATGCGAGAAGCCGCATCTGACGGGGCTGACAGAGTAGCTCGGCGTGTTCACGCCGTGCTCTTGAACAACGAAGAAAAGACTAGCGGACAAATAGCCGAGATTCTCGACGTATCAAGATCTAAGGTCTCTGAGTGGCTTAGAATATATGATGAGCAAGGCTTTGAAGGATTGAAGGAAGGTGAAAGGTCCGGCCGCCCAGGTAGGTTGACTGAAGTTCAAAAAATGATTCTGTGTGATATAGTCGATAGTGGTCCAATTGCTTTTGGATATTCCAGCGGGATCTGGACTTCAAAAAGAATCGCGCAAGTTATTTTCGAAGAGTTCCGCGTCGAGTATCACGCTGGTCATGTCAGAAAATTACTTTACGATTTTGGATTTTCAGTTCAATCACCAAAACGAGTCTTAGCCTTGGCAGACAAGGAAAAGCAGGATAAGTGGATTCGTAAAACGTATCCACAAATTAAAAAAAAGCTCAATCAGAGCAGGCTCGCGTAATATTTGAAGACGAAGCCAGTTTCAGACAAGATTCAACCCTACACCGAACCTGGTCGCGAATTGGTTGCCAACCATTTGTTCCAGTGACGGGACAGCGTGAATCAGTTAAGGTTTTTGGCTGCGTTGACTTGCATTCTGCGGAGTTTGAATTTATGTTCGATGAAGTCTTCAACTCCACGACCTATATGGTTTTCCTGGAAACGACACTCAGCAAGTTTTTTGAAAATAGTCGACGCATTCACTACATTCAAGATGGAGCTTCTTATCATAAGGACGGCGATGTTTGGTACTGGTTTAGAGAAAATAGAAAGTGGATTGAGGTTTATAATCTTCCATCGTACTCCCCAGAATTTAATGCCGTAGAGGCTTTGTGGAAGTTTACCCGCAAAGAAGGAACCCATAACGCAACGTTTGAATCTAAAAATGAAGTTCTCAGTTGCGTAACGGATGTCTTTGATAAAATGCAAAGAAATCCACAATCAATTGCTGGTTATCTTAAACCTTTTTGCTGACACTATGTCCCCTAACTTATGCGCGGCTGTATAGAGGTCGGGCTGGGTAATTTTAACTTCAATTGGCCCCGTCGCAACTGGAGCATCAGGGCTTGGTCGCCAAGTCGTCTCATGCTTTCCGCTCCATTTTCCTTCGATATTTGGAACTCCATGAATCCACTCCAAAAATGGCAACCACTTCCAAACCCACTTGATAAAAATCAGTCGCCCAAGCACTGCAATCGAGATGGTGGATGAAATAATATTTAGAATCTCTTTTGAAAAATCAGGCCCTTTAAATGCTGCCAAAATTAAGAAAATAAAAATTGCAAAACTGATCGTGAGGTTCACGTCCCATCGATGATGTCCAGACTATCGCCCAGTTGTCCGGTAAAAAAAGCAACTGTCTAAAAATGACAAACAAGGTAAATACCTGCAAAAAATCAGGACTTTTCAATTCTAGACTAAGTATCTTAGAATGGTCATAAGCGAGGAAATTTTATGAAATACTTCATTACGGCGTTCCTAGTATTGGCTTCGACTCAAAGTTTTGCAAAGGGTCCGTTCGGCGATGCTACATCTAAAAATTTTAGCTCTGGGCGAGATCAATCGGGTTGTACTGCTGACAGGCTTTTAGAAAATACAATTGAAGATACTGGTATTGATCTTTTGGATGGAAGTGTAAGCCAAGTTTGGAATTGTGAAAATGGCGAAGGTCCCGCAACGGCAGGTACCAGACGATGCCCTTACGATCAATATATGAAAGCACAAAGCTACAAGTGTTATTCCAATACTCCAAAAGGATTTCCTTATGTTTGTGTAGCCGGAGCAAAGTCTGAACTTGTCGAAGAAAAATATGCTGGGGATCAAAAACCACAAAAAATTCCTAGAGTTAGATTTTCGCAATTATTTGTTTTTCAAGGTGATCAAAAACAAAAAAATATAGAAATGGACCAAAATGGCTGTTCGGCGGCGAAAGTAAGGGGCTGGGACTCTACGGGTCTGTTTAGTAACGGATCGACAGAGAGCGAACACGATAAGTGTTTAAAAATGCTTAAAGATTCTCTGGACGGTGGCTATATTTACCCTCCTCGCAAAGCTAAAATTGGCACGGAAGAAGATCCAGGGGTCAAGTTTTGTGAAGGTTCAAAATCTAGAGACGACAGATATGTCTTTGCACATTTGACTGCAATAAAAAATTTGTACCATTGTTATGAAGCATTTCCAAATTTAGATACTCTTTTAAAAAATAGTAAAACAACACCGGCTAAAGTCGAAAAAAATGAAGAAGCTAAAGGTGCTAGATAGTCTATAAACAGACAATATAGTTTAGTTGTCTGTTTATTCAAGCCACCCAGCCAGTACAAGCGGTTCGAAACTCCTCAAGTTGACTGCACCAAAATTCCCAAAAGGTATCGCATCTCAGGGCCGACGCATTAAAACTTCCTTTGCTGGAGCGTCGTACAAACCGTCGCACAATTTTTTGCCGATATTTTAGGAAAAACTCCGCGGCTACACATTTAGAATCATTTGGATTTTAAATGCGTCAACCCTGTACCGCATCCCTTTTTACGTAAAGCCGTTCTAAAAATTGGCTGATCGTTTTTTTTAAAGCCTTCGGCGGTTTGATTTTCGGACATTGTTTTCGAAGTCATCTAAGCTTTGTGGGCGCGATGCTTCTGATTGAAGCGATGTTGTTGGTGCGCGACCTAGCCACGTCGACAGCTGCTGCACTGCTTGGGTTTTTGTGGCCCCTGGAAGTTTTAAAAATGTTGATCCGTGATTTCCGCCGGGAACTTCGAATTTGTACACGGCTCTGCTTGGTGCTCCGGCCTCGAAGGCGCCGCCTGTCCAAGGATCAAGTTCTCCGTAAATAAAAATTATTTTTTCAGCAGAATTGCTGACCCAGTCTTGAACGCGAATCATATTATAGTGGCTGTAAGTGCCTTTCGTGCCTTTGGGTTTAAAGTCATAAATCTCGAGTGGAAAATTTAAAAATTTCTCAAGGTGCGAGGTCAAATTCATGGGGCTGCCTAATTCGGTCGCAGCTTGAAAAAAATAGGGAGCAAAATCAGCCGCGAAAGAATCCTGGTAATTTTTGATAGGACTCATCGTTTGCAAAAAGGCGAATTTTTCTTCCACAGTGCCGGTCGTTGGGATGGCGGCACAACCTTCAGTGGAATCCAAAGGGTCACTGTACTGCCAAAAAGAAAAGTAAGCTCCTAAAACCGAGTCTTCAAAGGCTCGTTCAACGCTTGTATTTTTAAAGCTACCAGTAATCTTCGGGATGACTTGATCACGAGAGTTCAGCAAAGCGACCTGCATTTTTTTGAGATCTTCACGGCATTGGGCGTACTGACTTCCACCAACCTCTCTTAAGAAATCAACATATCGTTGGTCGGCGGGGCTGTAGGAATGGGGTGCCACATCCGCCAGCGTGCCATCTAAATCTGCAGGAAAAAAATAACGGTGGTAGATTGAAGTCATTCCCCCTTTGCTGGCGCCTGTATTCACCCACTTCCCAGAATAGATTTTTTTAAACAAGACTGTGATCGCGTGAAAATCCTGTGCAGACTGATAAATATTTAAATAATCCCATGGAATTTCTTGATTCAGCGGCCTTGAATCGGCAAAAAAACGATGCTCAACTTGAATCTGATTTGTCGAAAAGTGTTGAGCTAACTCAGAAAGCCTGACGCCGAAAATCCGATAGCCATTGGTTTGCAACACCACGGGATCAGTATCAGATCGATGTAGTAAAACCAATCGCTGAAGAAATTGACCGCTGTAAAAATTCTGGTGATCGACCGGCTGCTCGATTTTCAATTCAAATTGCCGAACCTGCCCCGGAAATTTGGGATTTTGGACCTCACTCCACGAAACTCCCGGCAAACACGAAAGCTTTCTTTCGATGGTCGTCGCCAAAGACACGCACTGATCAACTGCATCCGCCAAGACTTGATTTGGTAGAAAACCCAAGGTCACAACAAATAAAAAAACCAATTTCGAATTTTGAAAAGAAACTTTTCCCACGATTCGCCCCCCTTTTGTAATCAAAAGCGTATTTAGGCTTTCTTCGACTGCCAAGAAAATTCTTCAAAGCTAAAAAACTTTAAAGAACGAAAAGTTTTAACGAATGCAAATCGTAGAAAAGCTCAATCAAAGGATGAGCTCACATAGATTCACAGCTCCCTAGTGGAATAAATTATTTGAAGTGATCGCTATTTCCCACGTGTTGGATTCGTCAACCCATTGAACGTCTTGACCGCCGGTGTAGGTCATAGCTGGCTGGGAAGTTCTAACGGTAACGTCTTTCAATCATCGCCTTAGCTTTTCCGCGGGACACCAAGGGGGCACTTGCCGCGTTGTTTGAAAAAAATGGATGATCCACCACCGGAATTTTTTGACCGGTCAATTTTTCGATATCGCGCAAAAAAGATCTTTCATCTTGATCGCAAAAAGAGATCGCCGACCCTTCCGCACCGGCTCGGGCGGTTCTGCCGATGCGGTGAACATAGCTTTCAGAAACGTTGGGAAGTTCAAAATTAATCACGTGGCTGATACCATCGATATCAATCCCACGTCCCGCAAGATCAGTGGCCACCAGAACTCGAATTTTGCCACTGCGAAAGGACTCTAGCGCTTTTTGACGTGCGTTTTGAGATTTGTTTCCATGAATCGCCAAACTTGAAATCCCGTTTCTTTCCAAAACTTCGCTGACCTGATTGGCGCCTCGCTTAGTTCTGGTGAAAACAATGACCCTGGTTAAATCCTTATCGCCAAGAACGTGCCTTAAGAGATCTTTCTTTTTGTTGCGATCCACGAACATCACGGATTGGCTTATTTTTTCGGCCGTAGAAGAAATCGGAGTGACCTCGACCCGAACGGGGTTGACCAGCAAGGTCGATGCCAATTTTTGAATTTCTGGCGGCATCGTCGCTGAAAAAAACAAAGTTTGTCTTTTGGACGGCAACATCGCAATCACCTTGCGGATGTCGTGGATAAATCCCATATCCAACATGCGATCGGCTTCGTCCAAAACAAAGACCTCAAGGCCCTCTAGGCTAAGTGCCTTTTGCTGAATAAGATCCAGAAGACGACCCGGGGTTGCTACTACGACGTCCGTTCCGCGGGCCACGCTGCGCACTTGGGGTCCCTGCCCTACGCCACCAAAAATGACCGCGAAATTTAAATTCAGGTTTTTCCCGTAGTCCTTAAAGCTTTCAAAAATTTGAACAGCCAGTTCTCGGGTAGGTGTCAGAATTAAAACGCGGGTCTCGCGATCGTAAGACCGGACCGGGTTTTTCGCCAGGTTCTGCAGAATAGGAAGCGCAAAGGCCGCCGTTTTGCCGGTGCCGGTCTGGGCACAACCCAATAAATCTCGGCCTTCCAGAAGATGCGGAATCGCCTGTATTTGAATCGGCGTTGGGTTTTTGTATCCCAAGGCTTCGACGGTTTTTTGAAGAGTATCTAAAAGTTTAAGATCCGAAAAGAAGGGCATAGCAGACATAATTATCAACAACTTTCGCGAGATGGTTGGTGTGAGATGAACGGCTTAAGTACAATAGAGTCTCATTTAAGTCCACAAACAAAACCTGCGGGGATGAGGATGAAAAAGATCCGGTCTCTAGAGTTTGAATCGCTTTTTTACAAAAAAATATTCTTCGGATGCCAGGGTTTAGTCGACCACCTGGACATTTTGGTGAGATCTAGGTACAAATCGATGAGTTTTTACAGCTTAAAATGCGGATGTTAACTTCGTGATCATTAGACCAGTTAAAAAAGGGAGAAACAATTTATGAAAACACTCAGTCAAACGCGAACAATCATTTTCATGGCTTTTCTGTTTGGAAACTTAGCCTCTGCAAACACGGTCAAGTCAGTTTTCAAGACCGACTCAATCCTGCCCGCGGAACTTCAAACAAAGGTTCTAGAATTTGCTGAATCCAATTGCAGCGAAAAAATCGAAGCCTTTGGATTGGAAGAAGTCACCACCACCAGCAACACTTACCCATCGATAAAAATCGAACCGACCTACGAACAAGTCCACACGATGGAATATTTAACCGAGCTTCGATCTAGGTACCACAACGAACAGCATCCCACTTGGACCAAGATTTTCGTTAAAAGCACAACCTATGACTTTTTTTCGGAAAAATTCACCCTGGTTATACTTTGTTTCGAGGATTCTGGGCGCTAGTAGGAATTTCAATTTAATTCCACAGATCTTAGCCAAAGTGGCGCTTCTAATTTTAAAGCAAAACGTAGTAGCTAACTTGGCCTCGGTCGAGTTATCGACTGGGCCACTCATAGAACAAAAACCAGGATCAATCCCAGACTACCCGCCACCGGTTAAGCTAAAAATATGCGCCAGCGAGAACAACAAATCGTCCTGAGCTCTAACCTCGGACTTGTTTTTTTCGTTTAGCTCTCGTGCACTCTCGAAAAACTCGAACGATCTTTTGGATTCAACAACGAATCTTTCTTTAAAGAAAATCCAACTTAATCGTGTGCTTGCTGCCTGAAGTGGACCCTCTTCTCGCATTTTAATCGCCTTAGCATCTTCAGCCCTAATTTCTGCAAGAATGTCGGTTTTTTTGGCGGCCTCTTCCAGCTTTTTCTGAAATTCCTTTGCTGCATCCCCGTTAATTCCCTGCGGAATTGCCATCAAACTAGAAAGCTTTCCGTTGATAGCCCTCACCTCATTGATGGGGAGCACACCCACAATGGAACCGACTCTTCGTTTAAACATTTCAAGATCAGCTTCGATTTTTTCGATGGGATCGCCGGCTTCAGTCGCAGCTTTTACAATTTTCTCTACGTAGCCATTAACCCAGGTTTTCAAAGCTTCATCTGCTTTTTTCAAAACTTCCTGTGCATCGTGCACACTCAGTTCAGTCACGTTCTCACTCGGCATTGAATTCGCCATAGCAGTCAAAAATTCTATAACCACTTTTTTGTCGATGGGGGCGAGCGCTTCTGCAATTTCAGCCATTTTTCGTCTTTCATTCGAATTATAAATCGCCTGCGCCAACGACGTGGCGGACGAACTTTCAGCATTGGTCATGAAAAATAAAGTTTGCGTCAGAGGCACTTGAATCTTAAACAACTCTCGCTCGGCAGGCCCTGGCAAACCAACCATCGAATTATAAACTTGCAAACGATCCAGTGTCGCACGCACGTCACCCGGCACGACCATGGCGCTAAAAGAATTAAAAAACAAACGCTTTAAAAAAAGGCCTTCGTGTTCAAAAGATTTGATGTGACTTGGCATCGCCCCATTTTTTGGACCCAGCAAACTCGTCCTTAGCTCATCCAACTGATCTTGAGCTGACAGAACTTCGTTTGGCTTTCGGACGTACTCTGCGGCAAAAGTAAAGCTATCCCCGTAAAAGTCTTTGCGAACTCCATTCAGGGATCGGTCAAGAATTGTCGTTTGCCAATCATCACGTAGGTCAGGCTCGTCAAGAAAAGAAAAATTATTGTTGTTTAAAAAGTTTCTTTTAGAAAATGTCGTTCGCGTCAACAATACTGTTGCAGCCAGTTCTTTATCAAATTCAATTCCCACCTCATCAAAAGGCTTACTGACACCTTGTTCAGTAAAATCTTTTTTAAACGAACCTAGCTGATATCCACCTTGTGCCAACTGGACGGCCCTGAAGTGTTGGTCCGCACCTAGCGAGTTAAGAGCGTAAATAATCTGTGGAACAATTTTATCGAAACAAGTTGATGGATTCTCATTAAATCGACGAATGCCAAACTCACGAATTTTCTGTAAGTCCTCAATCAAGATCGATCTATTGCCGTCCGGAAGTTCAATCCAAAGAAAACAGGTCTGCGCGGGCGCCAATGCCAGGCCCGTAATAAACGAGAAAATCTTCTTTTTTGCAGGCTCTAGATCTGCGAATTCTTCTTTAAACTGTGGATGCTTTTTGATCTCAGATTTAATGTTAGCGTAAACTGGGATTGTCATATCAGAAAGACTTTGGCTTTCTTTTCCGACAAACTTGGCAACTAATGAACGCCAGTCTTCGTACACTCGGAAAAGCATTCTTAAATGCGCAGCTTTTTCGCCGAACAATTGATTCAGATCTGAGAAACTGTGACTATCATACCTGAACTGATGACGTAAGTAATCAGTGTTGTACTCGCTAATCGTATTTTCAACTAACTCCTGGCGAGTGGTCCCTTTGTCAAATCTATTGCACAAAGCGTACAAACCAGCTTGAACGTCCTCATCAGTGCAGTAAAAATAGGACTTCATGTCTGTGATTTTCTTGCCTGCAAGTTCTAAATTATTAGCAATTGTAGCATTGGGATTTGAAAGCGTGAAAAAACTGCCATCTTTAAGCTCAATTTGATTTGAATACCCGAATCGGATCGCGGCAACATCATACTTACCGGGTCGACCATCGACCATATCGTCCAAATTAAGATAGTCCATCACAGATGCCGTTTGATCTATTCTGATCAAATTTCCGTTTTCATCTTTTTGAGGATCTGGAAAATTATTTCGATCTGCCGAAGCCATGAAGTTATGACGAAGCCCAAAGTTGTGCCCCATCTCATGCGTGGTCAACCAAACAAGAGGCTTTTTAGACAAGGCTACGATACATGGCCCATAAGCTTCATTCTGTATTTTGGTATCCGAACGTAAGGCTGGGCTTGCAATCACACGCGAGATATATCTACTT
The DNA here is from genome assembly GCA_025359945.1 of Bdellovibrio sp. Lineage (GTDB taxonomy): Bacteria > Bdellovibrionota > Bdellovibrionia > Bdellovibrionales > Bdellovibrionaceae > JANYDD01. The sequence goes on from JANYDD010000029.1 coordinate 22,173, forward strand.
ATTTGCGGACAAAGTTCATCCACCTTAGATGGCAGATTTCGATATCTGAGGGCAAACATTTCTTCCCGATAAGTCTCGGTCTTAAAAATAGATTTATCAGTGCCGTTGGCAATGAAATCCTTCCAGTGACTCAAGTACTGCTTCCAAGCTTTTTCACCGTTAAATTCGGCAAAGACTGGCGCAAGGACTCCGTAAGCTTTGTTTGCCGGCGCCGCAAGATCAGCCTTAGGTGTTTCTTCGATCAAATATGAGGCTGCGGACCCGCTGTCGAATCCTAATATCTTATTCACATTGGGCAGACTCTGGCCTCGGCTCTCGTTAAGTTGACTTCGAACATAAAGATCCAGTTGGGCATCAATTTCTTTCATGGCTCCGGATAAGAATATATTGGTCGTCGCCGAGATGATTTCGCCACTTAATGGATTATTAATCCCTGGTCCGTATCCCCATCCACCGTCGGGCTGCAAAGATTCCACAAAATGCAAAATATTATATCGGGTATCGCCCAGGCCCGGCCGAAAATTTTTATTGAGAACAACGCGAATGCCCGTCCCCGCTTTAGCGAAGGCTTCATCCCAAGCTGCCACCGCAATCTCTGCGATTTCGGTCACCCAAGAGGGAGACGACTCTCGAGAGAGATAATAAATAATTTCTTTTTGTTGGGTCGTTGGATTGACGACGGGTTGAAACCGGTTAACAAAAAGAAAATCTTCAATATCGCTCTCGCGGCGCAAGTCTTTGTCTACTTTTACATTTTTTGCGCTGGCGAAATATCCAAAAATTTTTGCATCTGCAATTCGATAAGTCTTACTTTTATATTCAGAAGGCTTAACCCTTAAAAACCCGTATCTGACTTTTTCTCCGCCGTTGGCTAGCTCTAGAGTCACCGAAAACCAATCATCCGAAATTACAACATCAACAATCCGACGCTTAAGTTGAACGGTTGTCGCTAACTGGCTTCTGCCTGGCTGAACCCGACCAGATCGATCGCGCGCGCCGTCGGCACTAGCAACTAGATTGGTGTAAACCGTGTTAAAACTTGAGGCAAAATCAAGTTTTATAAATTTCAATTTTTTCCAATACGAGTTCTTGTCGATTTCTTCGTTGTTACCCGCAACACTAGAAGGCTTTTTAAAATCCAACCACTCTCCTTGAACAAAGGTCACTGGCGTTTGGCTTTCTTCCAGCCTGGTTGATCTGTCGTCATAGTTCACGTTAACAATGCTAAGACCCTGAGGAGCCGGTCTAAACTGGACAATCTGAGCAGATTCTCCGTCTATATCCATCGCGAACGAACCCCCAGTTTGCCGAGTTGTCTCGTCTGTAGAAGATACTTTGGTTTCGGAATAGTACCAAGTTGGTATACCCTCGCCCTTTGAATTGGAGAGCGAGTCGCCAACAAAATAATCTGCCGGAAACACATCCACTTTTGCCACCACTTCCGTGAGCTGCCGACTGGGGTAATCGATTTTAAAATATTGAGCTTCAGACAAACTTGAAACACCAATTTCAGTTTTAAGGTTTAGCTTTTCATCATTATCTGAATTCTTCACAGTTTCGACTTTAATCAGTTGGACTCTGTAGTTGAGAATCTCGATCGCCAATTTACCCGGAAACTCCGGAAGTTTTTCGGCGAAAGTGCTTTCATCAAAACCGATATCGTCAGGGTCACCAATTTTATACACGCTCAGTTTAAAGTCATTATTGATTTTGTAGAACGCCTTGTATTTGTGATTGGGAATTCCCTTTAACGGGGCATCTTTTAAGAGTGTTGCATTGGTCGTGTAATTGACCAATGGAAAAGATTCTAATTTCACTTTCTTTCCCGAATAGGTCACTTCCGACGAAAAAGTCGCATTGGCTCGCCCAATGGGTGCGCCAGTCTGGATATCAAAAACTTTTCCGTGATAATCACCAATCGCGTTGAGGTTGCTTCCCTGCCCTTGCACGAACTGTTCTTCGCGTTTTTTGGTAGTGCAGCTGACTAAAACGATCAGGGCTGCGCCAAGGGCAGCCTTCGTGAAGAGCGCTAACGAGGTCGCTTTGTTTTTTTCTGCGACGTTGGTTTTGTTCATCCTGGTTCTCCTCATGTTCGTGCGTTATTTTATAGCGTCCAACTTAAAATTACTTTTGTGCTTGTATTATTTTGCTCAAAAACGTTTCGATCTGTTTGCAATCGGTCATTCGTTGAAACGGCAAAGGCCGCCCGCATTTTTTTTGTGATGGAATATCCGACCGAAGTTGAAACTCCGTAGAGATGGTAATAGTTGTTGGCGTAGTTTTGAAACTGAATCAAATGCGCTGAATTGGACCAGACAAAACGGGGCGCAAATTTCCATGAAACGCCGCCACCGCCAACGATCTCCATTTTTTTATTAAACTGTTCGCCGGCCGCATTATTTGTCTCGTAAGCATAAGATAAAACGGTGGGCGTTAAATCTGCCGAAAAAGTTAAGGTCCTGTAGACATAGCTGATTTTATTTTCCCAGCTTAAAGAGGCTCGGAATCCCGCCTTGCGATCCGTCGAATTGGTAGGCAAACCTACGCTGACGGAAGATTCGTAACCCACAGTCGGGGTGATCTCAAACGAAGTCCCAGCGCCCACGTGCAAGTCAGCCAAAAAGTGAGTGGTCTCATCCACCGCTGAACTTTCGCGAGCAGGCCAGACGTAGTTATAACTAAAACCCGCTGTGGGTTGAAGACCCGCGAAGGCTCTGTTCGAAACCACTTCCACTGCAAGCTGGGTCAGGTCCCTTTGATTTTCGTTATTTGGTCTTGAATTCACCAGCGAAGTATTAAGGCTAACCCAATTTGGAGAGGCTTCTGCGGACTCTAAAGTAGCGCGGGTTTCTTGCGCTTGTGAAACCCCCGACAAAATCACAAAGCTAAAAAATAACACGAAAATCAACGCCCTTTTTTGGGTGCATGCACGAGTGCCCGACTTAAGATTTTGCGTCTGATTCAGCAATGGGTCCCTCATTCCAAGTTCTTTCCACTTTTTGTGATCGATCATTTCTATGGGTGTGGAATTTTTGCACGAAATTCAAAAGTTGACAAGAGTTTCGACTCGATGATCGCAGATGCCGCGCTGATTGCGATTCTGCGATTGTCTACAGATTCAACAAAGTGACTAATTTCGCCTGAAAAATTCTGAATTCAAATTCTAAATTAGCTGCGCAAGCCATGCGCATAAAGGAGCCCCAATCGCTTTAAAACCCCGCAGTTTTTCATTTCATCTATTGGTGATTGCTTGTGTTTTTATCACCGTAATCCCAAGCTCTGGCCCAAAGCCCGGGTCCAGATAGTGCTTCTTGCTAGCTACCTGTTCGTCCATTAATGTGAGTTGATAGCCAGTGACCATATTTTCGACATGGCCCCGATTTCAATACGAATTCGGCATTTTCCAGGAAGGAATCCTTATGAAATACATTAGACATTTTTTTCTGATCTTTATTTTCCAACTTCTGTTGATTGGGTTTTCGATGACCGTGTGGGCTGCCGAGACCTCGATTGCAGTGATCCCGAAGGGCTCGGTCTTGCATTTCTGGAAATCCATTCATGCTGGAGCAGCTAAAGCCGCCGCAGAAGAAAAAATTAAATTGATCTGGGATGCGCCCCAAAAAGATGACGATCGCCAAGCACAAATCCAAATGGTGCAAAATATGATGAGCCGCCAAGTATCGGCAATTGTGCTTGTACCGCAAGATTCGCGCGCCCTACAGGCCCCAGTTCAACAAGCTAAGAAGAGAAAAATTCCCGTGGTGATTGTTAATTCGGGACTGGAAGGCAACGACTATGAAAGTTTTGTGGCCACCGATAACTTTCACGCGGGTGAAATGGGCGCGCAAGAGCTCACTCGCATTTTAGGCGGAAAAGGGAAAGTCACTGTACTAAGATATTTCGAAGGTTCGGATTCTACCACCAAACGCGAGAATGGATTTGTCGCTCAAATTAAAAAGACTCCTGGGATGACTTTGATTGACCCCGTGATTTACGCCGGCGTTGGCGTTGAAAAGGCCTTTCAAGCGGCGCAAAATATTCTCAATCGAAATCCCGACATCAACGGTTTTTTCTGTCCCGCTGAAACTGTTTGCCAAGGAATTTTACGCGCTTTGCAAACGATCAAAAAAGTCGGAACCGTAAAATTCGTGGGCTTTGACGCTAGCGACGCCATGAAGGAAAGTCTTCGTAAACAAGAAGTCCAGGCTCTGATAGTTCAGTCTCCATTTCAGCAAGGATATATCGGATTTAAAACCGCAGCCAAAGTCTTGCGCGGCGAAAAAGTAGAAAAGCGAATCGAGATTCCAGTTTTGGTTGTGACTAAGGAAAATCTTGACGACCCCAAAATCCAAGAAGATTTTATCAATCCTGACCTTGAAAAATGGCTGAAGTAACAAATGGAAAAAATCCTCTTCTGGAAATCAAAGGCTTAAGCAAAAGCTTTGGTCCCAATCGCGTTCTTGAATCCGTTGATCTGAATTTATTTTCTGGCGAGGTGCACGCATTGCTTGGGCCTAATGGATCTGGCAAAAGCACTCTGGTGAAAATCCTGATGGGCGTTCATGTTCAGGACCGGGGCGAAATTTTTTATAATAAGAAAAAATGGAACCCCAAAGATCCTCGGGTGGCCGTGCAAAGTGGGATTTTTCTGATTCCGCAAGAGCCGGCCCTGTGCCTTGATCTTTCGGCTCAGGAAAATTTTTACTTATTGCCCAACTATAAAATTGAAAATCAAAACCTGATTAACGCTTGGGAAATTGATCGGATGTGGAATAGCACGGCATCACTATCTGCTTTTTCTGCTGGCAAAAGGCAACTGCTTGAAATTTTCCGAGCCCTTTCCTACCGCCCTCAACTTTTGATTTTGGACGAACCGACAGCCCGATTAACTCAGGCCGAAAAAAATAAGTTATGGGAAGCTTTAGACGACCTTACAAAATCAGGGGTTGCGATTTTATTTATTACTCATTTCCTGGACGACGCTTCGAGAATTTCGCAAAGCTACACGCTTCTTAAAGAAGGTCACGTCGAGCTTTCGGGCCGGGTCAACGTGGAGGGCTCTGGTTCGATCATCCCCGCCTGGGTGCACGCCCTATCCGGGGAGAAGCTTGCAGACAAGCCCGAGCAGAAAATCCCAAAGCATCTACCCAAACAACTCCCAGCCCATAGCTTCGGAAAAAATAAGTCACTGGACATAAGTATCGAATTCAGAAAGCCAGCCCCTCTTACAAAAGGAAAATCCCTTTTATCCGTGCAGGATGTGCAGTCGCTTCCCGAAATTAGAAAAATGTCTTTGGAAGTTCAACCTGGAGAAATTCATGGAATACTCGGGCTGGTTGGCGCGGGCCGCTCCAGTTTATTAAAGTCCATTTTTGGGGCGAAGAATTATCAAGGGAAAATTTTTTTTAAGTCCAAAGAATGCCCTGCAAAACATGACCCTTCCTGGGCGGTGAAAAACGGGATTTATTATTTGAGCGAAGAAATAATAAAAGATCACTTGAGCTTTGGCTTAAGTGCCCTGGAAAATATTGCAGTTGCAGAATCTCAAATGCGAAACCCTTTCTTTTTTTATCAGAAACTTTTAGGCAAAATTTTTCAGGCGATTCAACCGTTTGCCCTGAGCCAAGAAAAACTGTACCAAGAAATTTCAACCCTTTCGGGCGGGCAAAAACAAAAAGTGACGCTGTCGCGATCCCAGCTAGATCAAGTTTCTCTTTTCCTTTTGGACGAACCTACCCGGGGCGTTGATATTTCGACACGCCAAGAAATTTACTCGTGGATTCGCAGCGAGGCCAAAAAGGGATCTAGCTTTTTGATTTCTAGTTGCGATGAGCAAGAAATTTTTGACCTTTGCGATCAGATCACTTTGGTTTTCAAGGGGCAAACAATTGGGACGTTCGAGAAAAGCAAAGTGGATTTGAATTTTTTAATTTCCGGCATTGCCGTGGGGTCTGTATGAATTTAATCGCAAAAATCCAGTGGAAGAATTATCTGCGGCCCATGCTGGGATTTATTGTGGTGTTCACTTTGATCTTTGTGTGGGCTCCGGATTCTTTCAATACGATCTACAATTACAAAACCATTCTGACACAGTCGGTGCTAATTAGTTTGGGCGCTTTAGGGATGACCCTGCTGATTATGAGCGGTGGACTTGATTTAAGTACGGGAGCCCAAGTGGCGCTGATCACAGTGGTTGTGGCGAAAGTTCTTTCCAGTTTTTCGACTGAAACTGTTGGCTGGGGGCCCGTGGCTTTGGCTGTCCTAGCCGCTTTATTTACTGGAATTTTGGCTTCGGCGTGGATTGGATTTTTGGTCAGCCGATTTAAAGTCACACCGTTTTTAGTTTCTTTGGGAATGATGCTGGTTTACCGCGGCCTTGCCAAAAGTATCGCCCACGAAGCCACCGTGGCAGCGCCGACAAGCGTTTTAAATCAAGCGATGTTGGTCGACCCAGAACCTAGCTTTTTATTTTTTGCTCCTGGTGTTTGGGTTTTACTGATCATTTCGATAGCGCTGTATTTAATATTAAAGAAAACCTCGTGGGGTCGTACGGTTTTGGCGATGGGATCCAATGAAACCGCGTTGTGGTTATGCGGTCTACCGGTGAAAAAATTAAAGGTTAGCTTTTATGCTGTCAGTGGATTGATGATGGGCATTTGCGGAGCTTTGCAGTTTTCCAATTTAACTGTCGGAGATCCCACTGCAGGTTACGGCATGGAATTGGATATGATCGCAGCTGCAGTTTTGGGTGGAGCATCGTTAAACGGAGGTCAGGGAAGTTTACCTGGCACACTCATAGGATCTTTGGTCATGGCATTACTTCGCAACGGCTGCAATATGATTGGGCTTGCGACATACCTTCAAGAGATTCTGGTGGGTGTGGTGATCGTTGGCGTGGTGATTATCGATCGATTTCAACAAAAGAGTTCGTGAAGCCAATTTCAAAGCGTTAAATCAAATTTAAAATGTGTTTTTAATTCGAATAGTAAGCTCAGTTCCGATTCCAACCCGAGACAAAATCTCAAGCTCACCGTTCATTTTTTTAAGCATTGCGCGGACGATGTCCATACCTACGCCACGGCCAGAAAGCTCATTAGCTTCTTCTTTGGTGGAAAAAGAGGGCAGGAAAATAAGATCAATTTTTTCTTGTTCCGTCATTCGATCTAATTGTTCCTTGGTGATCGCCCCTTTTTTTAAAGCGATCTCGGAAATCCGATGTGGGTCAATGCCCTGCCCGTCGTCTATCAGAAGGATCAGCGTTTCATCGGATTTTTCTAAACACTGAATTTCGATCAGCCCAACTTCCTTTTTTCCGATTGCTAAGCGTTTTTCAGGGGACTCGATACCGTGATCGATGGAATTTCTTAGCATGTGAACTAAAGCATCTTTCAGATCCTGCAGTTTTTCGGGAAGCATGGAAATTTCGTCCCCAGAAACCAAGTACGAAACTTTCTTCCCCAGCTTGCCCGAGACCTCATCGATCATAGATTGAAATTTTAAAAGTGTGGGCTTAATGGGATTTTCGTGAAGTCGTCGAAAATCTTTTTTTATTTGCTCGACCAAACGCGGATCTGGGTTGGGGTTTAGCTTTAAAATCGAGCTTTCCAATCTGGACAAATTAATATCTGAAACTTCCATAGTTTTTAGCATCTGGGTGACGTTTTGCCTAGATCGATCCAAATAATCTTTGAATACTTTGTTCAGCCCTTCAAAAAGGGGATCTCCCACGGCGAATAATTTTCCTTCTTTCGAAAACTTTAAAAGCCGTTCGCTCATCACGGTCAGGTCGGGGACTTGCACAGAAATTAATTTCCTTGCAAATACTTTAAGGTCGCCGTCGCTCATGATCAAAGATCCCTTTTTTAAACCATCGAATTGGGATTCTAAATTTTCTAGAATTGAAATTTCAAACTGATTTTTTATCTGTAAAACTTTTTGAGCGACCTGAGCATAAATCTGAAACGTTCCCGCCACAGAAAATATTTCACCCAACAGATGGGTGCGTAAGTCTTCTTTTTTAATAGTTTGGGAATAAAAAAGATTTTTAATTTTAATCACTTCACTTTCACAGTTGTGCACCGCTTGAGACGCGAACGAAAACCCAAACAATCGAACATTGCCCTTAAAGGTATGAAGATTGCGCATCAGTTGGCCCAGATAAGAGGGATCGCCGGAAGCTCTTTCTATGTCGTTAATACAATCTTGAATAATTTCCGAAGACCTTAAAAAAACGCTTTTCAAATCATCCAGTGAATTTTTAACTAGCTCTTGAATCATCTGAATTTCGTCGCGCTCGCGGCTGACTTCTTTTTCCAATTTCTCTAGCTCAGTGACGTCTTCGACCACCAGCATGATTTTTTCCAGCGCGCCATGATCATCGAAGATCGGGCGAAAGGAAAGTTTCAAGGCCCTTTCATTGCTGACCTCTGGGAGACCGGGGTGAATATACGAAACTTTCTTAGGGAAATCTTCTTCCATCAGTTCCCACTGCAGTTCGTCTTCTCCGAACACAGTCAGAAATGCGGTCTTTAGCTTACTAAAGATTTCACTGCCACGGCTTAGATCTTTAAAAAGTGTTTCGAACATACTTTTTCCGACTAGGTTTTGCCCAAAGATCGCGTCGGCAAATCTCGAAACGGGCTCGACGACCAGCGCTTCTGGGTTAACCGAGAAAACGGCCTGGCGCATATTATTCAAAAGCCGCTTCACTTGCGCAGACTCGTGCTGGATTGCTTGCATAAAGTGAAGCGTGTTCATTGCCCCTGAAATAAGTGCTGTAAAATTCAGGAACAAAGAATCCAGTTCGTCCTCCAAATTTATATTTTGGTGCAGACTGGCGTGCGCACGGGTGTTTCCAAAAACTAAAAGCGCCTTAATTCCCCCCTCACTTTTTCCGATCGAGTAAACCAAAAAATTATCCAGCAAAAAAAACTGCGAGGCTTCAGGATTTGCATAATCTTTGGGGGAAACCATCATCCGATAAACGTCACCGTAGATGGGTTTTAAAAAACCCTCTTGCGCCGACGCGATCGAAATTTTTAGTCCCTGGATTTGATCAACATCATTGGCATCAAGATACCCACCGTGGGCACGAACTTTCCAAAAATTTCCCTGCGGCATCAATAACAAAAAGCGCTCAAAATTAAGAAGATCAATAATAAACCGATCCACCCCGCGAATGACTTCATTAAAATTCAGCGAGGCATTGAACTGATGGCCCACCTGTGCGATCTGCGAATAAATAATTTTTTGCTGTTCAATTTTTTCTTGAAAACGGTACAGATTTCCTTGCGCCTTCATCATGTTAGAAAGTTCAGCCGTGACGACTTTTTCTTTCTTGCGAGTCTCTAGAAGTTCTGACTGCAGCGACTTAAGTTCTTTTTGAATTTGATCGATAGAACCTTGAGGAAGACCCATGTCCAAAGGTTATCAAGAAAATACCAAGAGTTTGATTAAAAAGGGTGAACACCGGCTTGAGTCCATCTTGATCGGTTTTCCAATACCTTTGTCGGGGATCTACGGCACAGAAGCTCAAGAACAACTTTGGGGCGCGCAAGTCGCGATCGACGAATTTAACTCAGGTGGCGGTCTGGACGGACGGCATGCAGAACTTTTAGTGCGTGATACCCAGCTGAAGGTCGAGCTTGCGGTTTCGGCGACAGAAGAACTTATTTTAAAAAATAAAGTTCATTTTATCGTGGGGGCATTATCCGCGGGGGACATGTTGGCAATCAGTAAGGTCTGTCACCGCCACAAAATTCTCTACAATGCGATCAGCCAGTCGGATTCTATTTTGTACAAAGAAAATCGTAGTCCTTATCTTTTTCACGAGGGTCAGAATCCTCATATGACCGTAGGATCAGTAGGCCGCTACGCCTTCAGCCACTTTGGAAATCGCGTCGCCTTTTTAAATGCGGATTCCGAGTTTGGCCAGCATTCAAAGCGGGCCCTCATTCACATCGGAAAGCAAATTGGGTTAGAGGTAGTTTTGAACTTGGACTATCCCGTGGGTTTAAAAGACTACTCACCTTACTTGGAACAAATAAAAAAAGCTGGACCGGAAGTTTTGGTTTTAAATAATTTCGGTGAAGACCAATTCCAATCAGTCAAACAAGCTCATGAAATGGGTTTGAAAGAAAATATAAAAATCGTCTGCCCCAATTTATCAGTGACTCAGAGATACCTGGCGGGCGCAGAAATTTTCGAAGGAGTGATTGGCACATCAGCATACTACTGGAAGTTGGAAGAGCTGTACCCCACCGCAAAGCGTTTTAACGAAAAGTATCGGTTTAAGAGCCAGGGCTTATCACCCACTAGCTATTCCGCTTACGGCTACAATGGAACAAAAACAGTTTTAGATTCCGTTCAAAAAGCAAAAAGTATTGATACGGAAACAGTCGTTGGCGAAATGTTACGCTTGCGCTTCGACTACTGCAAGGGCCCGCAGTTCTATCGACGTCTGGATCGGCAATCGGTGCAAAGTGTTCTAATCATCGAATCAAAATCCAAAAAAGAAATGAAATTCAAAGACGATTACTTTGAGATTCTAGAAGTCGTGCCCTTCCTAGGGCCGCGAACTTTCTTGGTGTCACGCGAGACCATGTAAATTTTCAAAGGTTTCCCAAGTAGGCTATGAACCTCGAACGTCATTAATATCACTTGCAGACGACAAATGCTTTTGCTTCTGAGGGGGGGGGGAGCACGGACTCCACTGAAGCCTCTCCATACGATTGGCTATTGCAAATAATTCACCGGTGTGTGGGGGGGCCTAAATCACAAATCCTTTTGGGATCGATGTAAGTAGTTTTTTTGTGTAGTCGTTTTGTGGGTTTTTGTAGATTTCGTCGGGCGACGCCATTTCTACGATCTTGCCCTTGTTCATCACTGCGATTTGGTCCGAAATAAATTTTACCACCGAAAGATCGTGCGAAATAAAAATATACGTTAACCCCATTTGATCTTGCAGATCGACTAGCAAGTTTAGAATTTGAGATTGAATGGAAACGTCCAGTGCCGACACTGATTCGTCGCAGATAATAAATTCGGGCTCGACAGCTAGGGCGCGGGCAATGCACACGCGTTGGCGTTGGCCGCCTGAAAATTCGTGCGGATAGCGGCTCAGCATTTTGGGGTCAAGACCCACTTTTTTCATTAGCAATTCGGTGCGATCCTTCATCTCGCTTTTGGAATTTCCCACGTGATGAATTTCCAAAGGTTCTAACAATGCTTCTTGTACGGTTAATCGGGGATTAAGTGATGAATATGGATCTTGAAAAATAATCTGCATTTTTTTTCTGAACTTCAGCAGTTCTTTTCTTCCCAACGCCATCACATTGGTGCCTTGATACGAAATTTCTCCAGACGTGGGTTCGATTAAGCGCAGAATCGATCGGCCCAAGGTAGTTTTACCACAACCACTTTCGCCTACTAGGCCTAGGGTCGTACCTTTGGGGACTTTTAAACTGACGTGATCCACGGCCCTGGCTTCTTCAAGAACTTTTCCAAAAATACTTTTGCGGACCGGAAAGCTTTTCGACAAATCTTTGATCTCTAGCAAAATGGGATCAGCCGTGGTTATTTTTTTGGCCATTTTTATCGGCTGGGCTTGCAGTGATTTTTTTATTTCTTGACCTCGATCGTCCATAAAATCGCCGACCACGGGAAGGCGCTGCGGATTTTCAATCATCGACGGACGGCACGACAGCAAAGCTTTTGTGTAAGGATGTTGCGGCGATCGGAAAATTTCTGAAGTTTTATTTTTCTCGACGATATTCCCGCGGTACATCACCACGACTTCGTCAGCGATCTCGCCGATAACTGCAAGGTCATGAGTAATAAACAGTAAACTCATTCCATACTTCGATTGCAAGGATCGCAACAGATCTAGAATCTGTTTTTGAATCGTAACATCCAAAGCGGTTGTGGGTTCGTCCGCAATCAAAAGTTGCGGCCGACAAGCAATGGCCATCGCAATCATTACCCTTTGCCTTTGTCCCCCACTCATTTCGTGGGGATAAGATTTAACTCGTTTTTCAGGCGACGGAATTCCTACCTGTTGAAGCAGATCAATCGCTTGTTCCAGCGCCTGCTTGCGATTCATATTTTGATGCAGTCTAAGGGCCTCCATGATTTGGTAGCCCACCGTAAAAACGGGGTTCAAACTAGACATTGGTTCCTGAAAAATCATTGAGATTTTATTGCCGCGAATTTTTCGCATCTGAGGCTCGGACAGTTTTAACAAGTCGGTGCCTTCGTACAAAATCTGGCCCTGGCTAATTTTTCCATTAGGTTCAAGAATCAATCGCATCATCGCCAAAGAGGTCACACTTTTTCCCGATCCGCTTTCACCCACCAGGCCAACAGTTTTTCCTTTGGGAATATCAAACGAGATTTGATTTACGGCCCGAAACTGTCCCTCTGCGGTTTGAAAGTCCACCGAGAGATTTTTAATTTGGATCACAGTTTCCCCCTTAATTTAGGGTCCAAGGCTTCGCGAAGGGCATCCGTAAAAAGATTAAAGGCCAAAACTAAAATAAACATCAATGCGGATGCCGCGGCCAGGCCCCACCAAACGCCGCGAGAAAGTTCAAGTCGAGCATCCGTGATCATCAGCCCCCAAGACGGCGTGCCAGGTTCGACGCCCAAACCTAAATAACTTAAGATAACCTCGGATTTAATGGCGCCAATAAATCCTAAACTGAAATTAATAATAATAATGTGAAAGACGTTGGGAAAAATATGAACAAATATTTTTCGAAAGTGGCTGCTGCCAATCGCCGTAGCGGCATGCACATATTCCTTTTCCCGGTGTTTCATAAATTCGGCGCGAATCAGTCGGCACAAATTCACCCAAGAAGTAATTCCAATCGCAAAGCATAGGGTGCCTAAGCCACCGCCTAAAACAAAAGACATTCCGGCCAACAATAAAATATATGGAATTGTATCCAAAGTCGTGTACAGCCAAACAATAAGATCATCAGTGACCTTTCCGAAATAGCCTGCGATCGCGCCAAAAATAGATCCAATGACTACTGAAAGTCCCGTGCCCGCCAAACCCACGGTCAAAGAAATTTTGATCCCATGAAATGAACGCGCTAAAACGTCTCGACCAAAAATATCAGTACCGAACCAATCTTCTGGCGACGGGGGAAGATAGGACCGATCATTGTTGGTCAGCGCATAATGCGGAAATAAAACACCCAAGGCACACAACAAGCCTGCCGCAAAATAAAATATAATTATGATCAAACAAGTAAACGCTAGTTTATTTTTTTTCAGTTTAAAGAAAGCATCCAACCAAATTGAATTATTTTTTACACCCTTCACAGAATTTTTAATCTCCCCACTCTAAAAAAACTTCTAAAATTACAACTGCTTTTAAGCCTGAATTACCGCAACTCCAGCTTTTTAAGCTTAAACTACTTCAACCCATCCTAAATCCAAGTCAGCCTATTTCAACTGAACTTTTGGATCCACAACCACATATAGGACATCCGAAATCAATTGAAAGATCATATACAAAAACGCTGAAATAAATGTCATTGCCTTGATCACCGGAAAATCCGCGCTTTGCAAAGCCTGAAAAATCATTCCGCCTAATCCGGGAATTCCAAAGTAAGACTCCAACAAAAGAGACCCCAAAATTAGGGCTGGCATCTCGATGACCACAATAGTGATGATCGGAATTAAAGCATTGCGAAGAATATGTTTAAACAAAACTGCCGTGTGCGACAGGCCTTTGGCGCGGGCAGTGCGGACATAATCTTGAAATATCTCGTCCATAAAAATTGTTCGATAAAAAATCACGCTTCCACCCAATGAAATGGAGACAAAAATAAAAATCGGCAATGTCAGATACTCCCAACGTTCAAGCCAATCGGGGCTCCAACCTGAAATAGGAAATAAACCCAGCTGAAAACTAAAATAATACTGCATATACAAAATATAAACTAACGAGCTTAAACTAATCGCCGCCAAACAAATGACAAAAATTGCCCGATCCACAAAAGTTCCACGAAAATACGCAATCAACAGAGCGATCGAGATACTTAAAAAAACGGTTAGAAAAAAAGCTGGGATAGTTAGGCTTAAACTGGCTCCGACCCCGTCCATAATCATTTTAGAAATCGTTTGTTTAGTTGACCAACTTCGACCAAAATCAAAACTCACAATTTGTTTTACAAAAAATAGGTATTGCGCAGGGAGGCCCCGATCCAGACCAAGCTCGGCCTTGACCAATTGGACTTGTTCAGGGGTTGCGTACCTGCCGGCAGCTTGCAAAGCGGGATCACCACCCACCACGTTAAACAGCAGAAAGGTAATCAAGGTAACCCCCAACAAAATGGGAATCATATATAGAAGTCGTTTCAAAACATATTTAAGCATGAATTCTACAGGTTAGAGTTTTTCTTTAAGCTGCGTTCGTTTTGGCACATCAATTTGCACATATTTAAATCGATCCACAATCACCGAGTTCGCTTTATAATTCGTCACCCAACCGTGATAAAGAGAATAACCCTCGCGATGTGTGCTGGGTATAATGGGCAATTGCTCGGCAGAAATGTCTCGCATTTTCTGATACAAGGCATTTCGAGCTGGGCCTGGAGGCGTTCTTGCGGCTTGCTCAAAAAGTTTATCAAATTCAGGATTTGAAAAATTAGAGTTGTTGGGGCCAGGGCTAGCGTTCTTACTATAAAGAAGCGCAAGAAAATTCTCGGCGTCGGGATAATCGGCTACCCACGCCGCACCGGTCACCTGAAATTTTCGATCACGAAGTCTTTCTAAAAACTGAGGCCAAGAAACGGCAGAAATTTTTACCTTGATCCCAAGACGGCCCAAGTCTGTTTGGAAAAGCTCCGCGCCCTGTCTAGCGGTAGAAGAATTTGTAACCATGTATTCAAGCTCTGGAAGGCCTTTGCCACCGGGGTATCCCGCTATAGCTAGGTATTCTTTAGCTTTCTCGACTTTAAATTCAAGCCGGGCATTTTTAAAATTGGGATCGTAACTTTCAAGTTCTGGAGGTATAATGCTCTGAGCCTCTATTCCCCGACCATTTTGAAACTTTTCGATCGTAGTTTTTGTATCTTGCGCCTGTGCCACTGCATATCGCAAATTCACATTATTTTTAAAAAGCGGATCCAACATATTAAATGAAGTGTAGGTCAGATCATATCCCGGGGCTCGATCAAGCTTTACACCTTTGGCAGCTAGATCCGGCGCCACGTCTTTATTTTTTATTGCCGCATCGAAATTGTCTTTAGGGATTGCCGTAATATCAGTGTCACCTTTTAAAAACTTCAGCCAAATAGGTTGGTCTTCAACGATCTCATAAAAAATCAGACGGTCAACAAAAGGAATTTTCTGTCCAGCCATTGCCAGGCGACCTTTTTCTGCATCGCCAGTGTCGCCAACAGAGGGATAAACACCGTGATAATGTGGATTCTTCACCAAAGATATCTGCGAATTTCTAGTCCAAGATTCTAAA
This sequence comes from Bdellovibrio sp., assembly GCA_025359945.1. Taxonomy (GTDB): domain Bacteria; phylum Bdellovibrionota; class Bdellovibrionia; order Bdellovibrionales; family Bdellovibrionaceae; genus JANYDD01. The sequence continues at coordinate 37,657 of JANYDD010000029.1, forward strand.
CGGAACGGACCCGTCCCCACGGCGTGGTTGACCATTTCTTTTCCGTATTTATCGACAGCTTCTTTTGGAACTGGCGCGGTGTAGACCATAGCCAAAATATTATGAAGCTGATAAAAAGGACGGCTTAATTTAATCACGATTGTTGAACTGTCCGGAGTCTGAAACCCGGGCACAGGGGCATCAAAGTTTTTGCCATCTTTTTGAACCGCTTTTCTCCAGTCATCAAGACCCTCGACCTTGCCGTCAAAAAGCCAAAAACCTTCGCTGGCCAATCGTGGATCACACAATCTCTTCCAGCTATAGACAAAATCTTGCGACACTAATTCGCGACCCTTACCCCCTGAAAAAGAGGCATCATCTGAAAAGAAAATTCCTTTTTTAATTTTAATCGTATGGACCAAGCCATCTTTTGAAACCTGAGGCATGCCATCAGCTAAATTTGGCTCAATCGTCAAGGGGCGTTTCAAATACTGATATTGAAAAAGAGTATCGTAAAGCAGCGCGATCACGTTCGAAGAAGTTTCATCGCCTGTAGCTACCGGATCCAGGCCCTTGAGGTTGGCCGAAGCTATCCGAAGTTCATTGGCCAAATTATTTTTTTTAGAGGTGCAAGAAATCAAAGAAAGAGCGATCGATAGAAAAAATGCCCCAGCAAATCCCACTTTTAAATTAGAACTACAAAAAACCCTTTTCAACTCAAACCTCCCGCATTTTTTAAAACACCAAAAACAATTTTAAACTTAAATTTTGACCCAACACTAAAAGCCTGACGAAGCCTTCGCACGAGCAATTTAAAGATGTGTTAGAAATCTAAATACCCTGGCGCGCTCTAATTAATCTAATCCCAAAATTTTAGTCAAGACCCGAATCCATTGGAGCAGCTCGACGAAAATCTAGTTCGGCGCGCCTAACAAATATCAAACACGATCTTTGAAGCTAATTTCCTCAAACTAGAAAACAGATGTACGCAATATCGCTAGCCACTGACGCTATTTTATTTTTATTCTTTATCCACTCCGCGGCAGCCCAAGTTCATTTTGAAAATCGATTTTATTCTGGTGCTCATCAAGGGGGCATTTTTGGAATTTCGCAACCCAACTCTCGCCGGCAGTTTCAGCGCGCTTACCGCGCCGGCATCGATATAATTGAAATGGATTTGCGCACCAGCTCTGATGGGATTCCGTTCGTTTTTCACGATCAAAATTTGCAACCGCAAACCAAGTGCAAGGGCGATCTAAGGCAAGTCTCGTGTCAGCAAATTCAAAAATGCCACTATAAAAACTTCGATCCCCCTGACACGTTCGAACAAGTTTTAGCGTGGGCTTTGGATAAAAATATTATTCTCAACGCAGAGGTTAAAGACGATGCGGCAATTGCGCCAGCGATCGCACTGGTCAATCGCTATAAAATGCAGCATCGGATTTATTTTCAAACGCAAAACAATCGCCAGAAATACCAGATTTTTCGGCGGCAGAACACCCAGATGACGCTGCTTTTTCGGGCGCAGTCCGACGACGATTTGACCTGGGTTGAAAGCCTTAACGATCCACAATTGAAAATCATCGAGCTTACAAATAGGTTTATCTCGGACGAAATTATTCAGCGAATTCACAGGATGGGAAAAATCGCATCACAAGATTCATTTGAATATGATTTATCCAGGGAACTCTTTGGGGCCTCGTGCAAGAGGGTCTTTGAACGTGGGATTCAAATTGCTATTTCCAACAGCCCCGGGGTTTGCCAACAACAAAAAAATACTTTTAATGGTTTGTAGTTTCAGGTTTTCGAAGAATCATCGCTATGTGTTTTGCGCCTCGACGACCTTGCAATCCTGAAATGCTGCTGATGATTTGCGCCCAAGATTCTGATTTTAAAAAGGCCCGAAACCATGAATACTTCTTCAGGCCCTTAAAATTGCTTTCTAACTGAAACCAAAGTCGATCCGGCAAGTAGGAATTCACTTCGACCTTCAAAGGCCCTTTCGCCAAAAGAGAAGAATACTCATCAAAATTTCTTCTTTGCAGAAAATCAGTCACCACCACGATGCCGCCTGGGCGAAGCACTCGGTAAGCTTCCTCCATGGCTTGAACTTTTTGAAGCGGGGTAAGCTCCCAGCCCTGAGGACCGTCTGCCATCACTAGGGCTGAAAAAAATTGATCCGGAAATGGAATCGACAAAGCACTTCCCAATTTAAGTTGATCCTGGTTGAGGCCCGCAAATTGGGAAGAAAGATTTTGGTAGGTCATTCGAACGGCGGTGGGCGATAAGTCGATCGCATAAATTTTATTTCTAAGACATAGAAGATGCGCCGTCAAAAGACCTTTGCTACAGCCAATATCCAGCACCGGGCCGCCGTCCAAAACCCGCTTGGAAATTTGTTGGCGAACCCAGCTGTGGCGAAGGGTTTCTACCCCTTTTTCGCTGTAGCCCCAAGGTTCAGACTCAACTTTGTGTTTTTTTTCAAAATCAGTCACTGGATCCATCAGCCTAGAATGGCTGAAAGGATCGCCATCAACAAGAATATTTTAAGAATATTCTAATGATCCTTGATGACAAAAGTCGCAAAAGCGTTTACGCCCAAGCCTAGTATGGAGGGGTCTCAATGAAAAATTCTCTCACGTTTTTGATCGGTCGAATTCTATCCGCCGTATTCCCGGTATTAATTGTCGGCATTTTTTCGGGCCTTGGGTGTCAAAAAAAATCTCCACCTAAAGGGCCCTCGGGGACTTTGACTGAATCTGAAAGTTCCGACCTTCCGGCTCCCAAAAAGAAAGACGAAAAGAGCGAAGACACGGCGGTTGATATCAACAATCAGCCAGTGGTGAAGACTTTTTCTGACGAGGGGATTACTCTGCAATCCGATCCCACCGCGGATCCACAAAATCCCAGCGCAGTACTATCTAGCTATTCGAATTCGCAAATTTTATTTATCCTAGAGCAACTGGGAAATGCCTTTCCAAGCTTTAAAGATTTGCCGCGCGAGCTTCAGATAGTGAAAATAAAATTTTCTCCGAATTACTTTCGACTCAATATTAAAAATATCGAGTCCCCAGTCGCAGGAAAAGCCCCCAATCAGGGCAGCGTGATTGAGATTCCGGTCAGCGCAACAACTGCAGAAATTGTTCAGTTTTTAAAATTACGCAAAGAGATCATGTATTTTCCGAATTTACTGGGCAAATTTTCCGTGGGATTCCTAGAATCAACTCTAGAAACCGTGACCGTTGTCCAACTGCAACAAGTCGTGGACAATTTTAAAACGCTTTTGCCGATGATCAACCAGATGCAGGAAGATGGACATATCACAAAGGTTTCTTTAGGAAATGATTTCAAATATGACTTATTCCTGCCTGTCGGCAATGTCGCAGATAACGGAAAAAGTGTTTCGAAAATACTTAGCTTGGGCAGCAGTGCCAATCCAGATCTAGTGGCGCGGCTTCCAGTGATGATTTCCGAACAATTTAAAACCCACTTTCAGTTTTTCAGCAGTCAAATTTCTTTAGCGCTTGAAAGTTCAATTGTAAACCTGACAGATCCCAAATACGGACCCACGTATTCATATTTGAACGGCATCCGAGATTATCTAGCGTCACAGATGAAAAACTCTGGGCTTTCAGTTTTAAAAGTTATCGATTCAAGCTCGACGGATTTTGACCTTTTAAGTAGCACACCTCAACTGACCTTAAAGGCAGGGTTATCACGCCAGTATTTGGATATGGGCTTTGACCTTATTAAAAGAATCAATCAGATTTCAAACGACCTGCAGATCAGTGTAATCCCACTGACCGCAGATTCGACTGCCTTGAATGGAAAACCCTATTCAGTTGACGAGAACAAACTTGAGACTTTTTTAGAAATGCGTTCGATGGTCGATCAAATCATTAGTTTGAAAGATTTGTTTCAGAAAAAACCTCTGATTAAAAGGATCGTCCTGGTTAGGAATGTCGCTGACGGATCACCAAAAGTTCGAATGATTTTAATTGAAGAAGGCACAATGGTGATCGATATTTCAGCTTCAGCTTCAGAAATAGTCGATCAGTTGATGCTTTAAAAAATTCCAGCGCCCTTTTTCCTACCTATGCACATGACGCCAGCAAATTCGCCTTGTCGAATATTGTCGACTTGAATGCGCTCCAGTCGAACACGACAGGTAGGTGGCGTCATGTGCATACGTAAGCCCTTTTTACATCCGTAAGGGCGCTGGAATTCCTAAAATCTGCAAGCCTTGTTTAAGAATTTCGTGAGTTGCGATCGACAACGCAAGCCTTGCCTGAGCCAAATCTTCGTTTCCAGCATTTTGAACCGAACATTCATGGTAAAAATAATTAAAAGCCCGCGCCAGGTCGTAAACAAAGCTAGTTAATATTGAGGGCTTATTGACAGCGCAAGCCTGCAACAATGTGCTTTGGTACAAGATCGAAAACTGAATCAACTTTCGTTCGGCGGGGTGAGACAAAAGCTGCCACCGCACGGGTTTTCCTAATAGGGCATTTTTATCTCGAAGACTTTGAATTCGCGAACACGAGTACTGAACAAAGGGCCCAGAATCGCCTTCGATTTTAAGCCATTCCTGCAGATTAAAGACGATTTTTTTCAGTGGATCAATTTTTAGCATTCCGTATTTAATCGCACCTTGCGCGACTTGTCGGGCGGTTAAAGCCAATTCCTGTTCGCTCCATTCGCCCTCGTATTTGGCTAAATGATCCTGGCGAATTCTTTTTTGCATAGAATCCACTAAAGTCAAAAGCGGTACGATATTTCCTTTTCTAGAGCTCATCGCGCCGTCGGGAAGTTCGACAAAATTGTAGGCCAAGTGAATGCAATCTTTGGCTTGTGGAAAGCCAATCATTTCCAGCACTCGGAACACTTGTTTAAAGTGAAGTTCTTGGCGAATATCGACCACATAAAAACTTTTTTCGATCTTGTGATCTTTAAATTTTCTGCGAGCTAATTCTAAATCTTTGGTCGCATACAGGCCGGTTCCGTCACTTTTCAAAAGCATGCAAAAACCCAAATTCTGGCTTTCCAAATCCACACCCAAGGCACCTTTGGATTTTTGAATCAAACCCTGATGGTACAGATCCTGGATCCACTGAATGCTGGGACGATCGACATCAGATTCCCAAATCCAGGCGTCAAATTGAATTCCGCACCAGAGATAAACTTGCTCCATCAGCTGGATCGACCACTGGCGAGTTTCACGCCAAAGTTCAAAATATTCCCCGGATCCCGCTTCGAGCTGTTTTAAAATGGCCGTCATTTCTTGCTGAACTAAGGTTAATTTTTGCGGATCAGTTTGGGCCAAGTCTTCGAGAAAAAGATTGGATTTAGAATAAATTTGGCCTAACCATTCGCCTTTTTTTTCAGCGGGTGGGTCCTCGTGGATTTGATTCTTTAAATACCAAAGACATTTAGCCACGTGAGTTCCAACATCGCCAGGAAAGGTCGACGAAACCACCGGAAACTGACAAGCCTTGTAAAGATTAACCAAGGCATTTCCCAGACAGGCATTGCGCAAATGACCCACGTGAATTTCTTTGTGCGTATTGGGTTGCGAATACTCGATCATCACCTTGGGGCCCGGAAGACAAAGATCCTGCTTTAAAAACGATCCGTCGACAATTTTTGCCAAATAAGACTGCCCCAAAAATTCAATCGAGAAACTAAAGTTCAGGTAAGGCCCCAGGGGTTGAGCTTTTAAACAAGTGGAATCTTTAAAATAATCTTGAAGTTGTTGGGCTATCACTGCCGGAGATTTTTTTAGTAATTTCGAGAATTGAAAACACCCAAACGCCAGATCGCCAAATTCACTTTGCGGGGGCTGACTTATTTGATCATCCACTTCTGCTTTTACAAACGCCAGCTGGTGATCTTGATAAAATTTCTCGAGACCCTTTAAAATTTCAGCTCGACAAGGGTCGTTAAGAATTTTTTGTGCCACGTATCCCCGCGTATCTCTTAAGAAGGTTTTTAAGGGATCTTAAGAACGGACAATAACTGAGTGATATCCAGCAAACCCGAACCTAATTTCTTTTCCGTCGAAGGCACAGCACCTTTGATCAAGCCTTGCATTAGTTCACTAGGCGTCATCAAAGGGTACAAGCTTTTCAGCAGTGCCACGGCGCCAGTCACATGGGGCGCTGCCATCGAAGTTCCATCCATTGTTGTGTAGCTGGATTTTCTCACAAACATTTGCGCTTTTAAAACTTCGTTTCTTAGCTTCAGGGTCTTTAACCTATCGCCAAGTTTGGAACTTACCAAAAAAGTAACGATCGGTAAAGGAAGAGTATCGATTTGATCTTTGGTCGGTGCCTTTGAAAAGTAAAACAGAACGCCCCGAGCCCCCGACAAGTACGATTTAAAGACAATTTCCGAAATCGCTTTGTTTTTAATTTCAACTACGGGAATCTCTTGGGATGCAAAATTAGCCCCTTGGAAAAGTTGATCCTCGGTCACAAAAGTCAGGTCGCCCTGAATTTTTTCAGGAAAGTCATTTGACTGAGGCACAAACAAACTAGGTTCTTTGATGCTTTGGTCGGGCTGCTCCAAAGTCAAAAGACTTTCGCGCGCTGAATCCACCGGAATGGTCGAGAAAATATTCACTCCTGGCGCCGATATAGTCAGCGATTTGCTCCAGTTTGAAAAGGCCGCGATTTTCAATTGCTGATCGTAAGCCCCAACTGAAATCACAAAGGGAAGTTTTGCGGGATAGCCCAGATCAGATTTGGCTTCGTTACCCGAAGCAGCCACTAAAGCGATATCTTTGTCGTAAGCTTTCTGTAGAAAAAATTTCTCTTGTTCGTCGATTCCCAATCCACTGAAGGACATATTGGCCACTTGGACTTTGTTAGTGATTCCCCATTGAAGAGCTTGAACAACTGCCAAGGTTTGACAAGCTTCCATACAAACTCGCGCCACGTAGACCGAAGATTTAGGGGCTACTCCGGAAAATCCGTTTTGCTGAGGCATCCCCGCGGCAATTCCAAACGTATGACTGCCGTGCCCAACTAAATCAAAATAGGGGTAAATTGCATTGGGTTGATCATTTAAAAAGTCTTTGGCGTCGGCGATATTGGCTTTCAAAGCAGGATGTTCGGGGTCAACTCCTGAATCTAAGATTAAAATTTTTGAACGTAAGCCCATCGCCGTGTCTTGCCAAGCCTCTGCGGCCTTTACCGAGCGAACTCCCCAAGTTAAAGCCTTGGGAATAACAAATCCGGGGTTACCTGCGGCGGCTTGTAAAGGAGCTTGAATTCTCAAACCCTCGGGCGCTGGTGGAGCCTCTAACGAGCGATTATGATAAACCCAACGCACCCGTTGATCTTCTTGAAAAAACGCTAAGGCTTCTGAAAGCGGATCTTCAACCAACAATGAATCAAAACTCTCCAAGGCATTTAAAACGCGAGCATTTTTCAAAGGCCGAATTTTCTCTAAAGCCTGGAAAAGCTGCGCAACCGAGTTCATTTCAACGTTGCTCTTGAAAGTCACAATGTATTGGTGAGCAAATCGAGCGGCTTCGATTCGAAGTTTTTCATCCAGATCTTTTTGAACTTGCTCTGAAAGCGTTTTTTGGTTTTGACCCCACCTGAGGGAGTTTAAGACATTCGAGGAACTGGCGTAAGACCAGCTAGTGACCAAGGCTGCCAAAAATAATTTGGACAGCGACACCTTTCCCACATGAAAAATATTTTTCCCTTGAACCTGCATTTTCCCCCCCCATCATCCTTAATAAAAATGCGTGCGTTTCTTTTAAGAAGTTCGAAAATCTTTCTCGAACTTCTTGTTTTTAATCTTCTCGATGAAAGTCCAGTTTGATCAACCATTCGTTTTCAACAGCAAACACTTAGAAAACAAAAAAAGTAGCGCAAGAGCTTCAGATCTAAAATAGGGGCCTTAGGCCCCCGCGAATAAATAAAACTAATGTTTCGATGTAAAATTATTTTTTTAAACAGCCTTAGAGCGTGTTTAAGAAGTGTTGTGTCGAGCAAGTCTGTGCAGCATGAGCTGTATCATGGCGATATAAATCATCGATTCACTTGAATCGGTGAAGTGTTCGTAGTCTTTGCTAAGTCTTCTATATTTACAAATCCAGC
>JANYDD010000056.1 GCA_025359945.1 Bdellovibrio sp.
GTCATTGGGCATCTTAAAAAATTTAAAATACTCAATACCAAGTATCGAAATCGACGCAAAAGATTTGCTCTCCGATTTAACCTAATCTGCGGGATCTATAACTACGAAAATCTAGAGGTAATGTGAAAGAGATCTAATATGTTCATCCTGGTCGTCCGTTGCGGGCACCTTCATTTGAATCTGGGCACCAAGATTTTTCAGACGACTTTCACAAATCGTAGTAAAATCATCGATTCGCATTTCGTCAGGCGCAGCAAAAGCGGCCGAACATAAAAACCTAAAGCCAATGTTAGCCTCACAAAAGCCCCCATTTTAGTTGCAGGTTGGATTGATCTTCTTAACGAGAAAACAAAAATCAGATACCAATATTGCAGATGGCCACAGCGCTGCGCCTGCTGGGGCCTGCCCCATTTTTTGAAGCGGACCCCTCAAAATATCGGCATCAAAAAGATGCGATGCCCTACTGTTTTTCAAGACTCTCTAAGATTTCCATTTGTTGAATCAAAGATTCTTCGTGCTTTTGAGGCTTTTCCTAGCTCAGCGACAGCCGGGCCCTGCGTTTTGGTTAGGTCATCATTTAGGTGGCGAAGCCTTTCGTTTTCCTGGGCGAGGTTGCTATCAAGCTTAAGGATTTTTCGCGAGATATCTTTTTTTTGAACCTGAAGGGCCTTGAAATCCCGACCTGCCAATGATTGTTTGCCTTGGTCAAGTTTCAACGTAGATTTCGAGCCTGTTTTAGCAACAGCCGCCGTTTGAGCTTCCTGATTTTCCTACCTATGCACATGACGCCAGCAAATTCGCCTTGTCGAATATTGTCGACTTGAATGCGCTCCAGTCGAACACGACAGGTAGGTGGCGTCATGTGCATACGTAAGCTGATTTTTGTTGCTTGCAAAGCGCCCTTTCATCGTTCCTGACATTGCGAAATATCGAATTTCGCAAGCTCGATTAATCCAAGCGGAAGAAAACAAGATAAACGCCGCCGAATTTATATCCACCAGCCCATTCTTATTTTGAAATCAGTTTGTCTTTCAGTGTTTGTGCCGCTTTGTTAATGAGTGTCCAACGTTGGACCGGGATTTTGTGACAAGATCTTGCCATCATCGAAAGCCTTGGGTTTTTTAAAAAAAACTTTTCATTTTTTTTGATAAATTGCCAGTACAGTCCGTCGACGCCATCACACCATTCGGCATTTGCATATCCACCCATTTTCCGAAGGTAATTCGATCCGCAGATATAGGGTTTGGTGGCAAAAATTCCGCCGTCAGAAAACAGGGCCATTCCATAAACGTTCGGGCCCATCACCCAGTCCGATGAATCCACAAACATTTCCATAAACCAGCGATGCGCTTCCTTCGGATGCACTTCCAACAAAACCATCAGGCTGCCCACAATCATTAGTCTTTCGATATGGTGGGCATAGCCGCGCAATTGCACGCGGCGAAGAGTTTCATCCAAGGGCGGCACGCCCGATTCGCCAGAATACCAAAGCGAGCTTAATTTATTTTTGTGGTTCCAAAAATTCTCACTGTCTTGTTTCTCGCTAAAGTTTTGATAAATCCCGCGCACGAATTCGCGCCAACCAATGATCTGCCGAAGAAAACCCTCAAGCGATCCCAACGGAATCTTATTTTTTTCTGAATAGGCCAGTGTTGTGGTAACGACCTCGTCAGGGGTCAGCAAGCCGCAATTTAAAAATGGCGTAAGGACCGAATGGAAAACAAAATCCGAATGCTGGGCGATCGCGTCTTCGTAGGGACCAAAATCATAAAGCCGATCTTTAAGAAAGGATTTCAGCCACGCACGAGCTTGATCTCGATTGACAGGCAGCCAATAGTCTTTCGACTTCCCAGGGTGATCGGGGAACTCTTGATCGATAATTTTGGCCACGTCCAAAGTGTTTTGATCAAATTTAAATTTGGGCAACTCCGGGGTCTTCAGATCTTTAGGTAACGCCTGGCGATTTTCTGCATCGAAACTCCAGGTGCCGCCAACTGGTTTGTTATCTTTGACTAGGATGTTGAGTCTTTTTCTTTGGGCCTCGTAAAAAGTTTTCATAAAAGGCCGTCGAGTTGTCTTTAAATAATCTTTGAACTGGTCTCGTGTTGTTAAAAACATGGGGCTAGTTAAAATCGTCAAATCCAAATTTTTACTCGCAAAAAAATTAACCAGCCTTGTTTCGAAAAATTTGTCTTCGATTTCAAAACAGGTCGCAGACCTTATTTTGTGTTTGGAAATAATTTTCGAAAGAGCAGTTTCATAACCATGACTGTCCGATCCGGAAGAGTCCTTTTTAAACTCTTCGTAGTGAACATTAAATCCAAGCGAAATCAGTTCGTCACGGTAGGCTCGCATGGCAGCAAAAAAGAATATTATTTTATGCTTGTGGAATTTAAAATAAGACGCCAATTCCGGATCTTCGCGCAAATAAAAAAAGGTTTTTTTGGGATCCCATTTTTTTTTCTTAAATACTTTCGGATCAAAAAGTTGGTTTCCCAAGATAACAACTAAGTCCATATTTATAATTCCACCATTTGAGAAGATTGCAGATTGACCTGTCGTCAACAAGTTCAATCTTTCAAAAATTTAAAGCGCATGTTACCAAACAGACTGAATCGTGCGCAAATCGCTGAGCGTTCAAAAGTCTAAAATCATGAAACCCATATGTGTGTTCGACTTACGTATGCACATGACGCCACCTACCTGTCGTGTT
>JANYDD010000076.1 GCA_025359945.1 Bdellovibrio sp.
GACACATCATAAATCGCCTTGTTCATCAAATCCAAAGTCCTAGCGGGATCTAAATTTAAACTTTCAATGATCGTGGCCGCAGACTTTGTCGCACTAGTGATCAGGGCGGCCGGGGCTCCGTGCCCAGTGGCATCGCCAATCCAAAGAAAAACTTTTCCGTCGATTTCAGAATAGTTCCACCAATCGCCGCTGCATTCGCTGGCAGGTTCGTAGTACCCTTGAATATCCAAACCCCTTAGATGCGCACTGACCGGAGGAAATAAAGTTTCTTGAACGGTTTGTGCGGTTTTTAGTTCGGACTCCATTCTGGATTTTTCTGCCGTTTCTAAAACTAACCGGGCCACTTCCTTGGCCATCACATTAAAATTTTGGGCCAGGACACCGATTTCATCGCGGGATTTGACTTGGACTTCGATATTGAAATCACCCTCGGAAACTTTTTGCGTGGCTTCAAACAAGGATGTCAGCGATGCCGTTAGATTCTTCGACAGCAACAAACTAAGAATTAGAGTTCCACTGAGCAGCGTGATCATAAAGTAGATGGATTTTCGAACTAAGCTTTGAACCGCGGCCAAAGCGTCTTTTTCTGGCACAATCGAAAATACCGACAGATCGCCGACTCCGCTCTTGGTCCAGGAAACCAGCAGCGATCCCAATTCGTTGTTCGCCACCAATGACGAAGCCGAACTGAGTTTTTGTTTTTTCATTTTCTCTAAGTAATCTTTGGGCAGAAGCTTGAAAATATTTTTTTCATTAGATTCCGTGGGGCCAAATAAAATTTCATCGCGCGCGTTCACCAAAAAATTCTGGGAACTAGAGGGTCGCTGAAATGCCATTGAAAGAGATGGAATCGACATCGCCGCCACAAACACTTGGGCTCGAGGGTCAGAAGGTTCACCGACCCGCTCGAAAAGGTAAACTCGCTCATCTGAAAAAGGCGCTTGAAAGAGTCTCCCGCTTTCGAGGGCCTGTTTCAGAGACACAGCGTATTTGGGAACTTGTTCGATCTCGATCGCCGCAGCGCCGGATTTTCGCTCTAAGAAAATGGGCTGCGCCAGTGCGTTAGCGACAGAATAGGCTGCAACCCACTTGATCGAACGATCGGCTTTTAGAATTCCGCGACTGACTTCGGAAAAAGAATGGCGCAACAGATATTCTTGTAGAAGCGGGGTCAGTGCCGTGACTCGGTTTTTTAAGTCTGTGTCGACTTGATTGGCTAAATTTCTAGAAACCGCGTTGGAACTGTCAAACACGTACGCGATCTTGTCCTCGCGAAAGGTTTTAAGAGCTAAAATTCCGTACGCCACCAAAATAAGAAGCGGTAAACCGCAAAGGCCCATCAGCAATTTCGAGCGCAAGCTTAGGCCTTTTTTATTTTTCATATGGCTAGTATCTCTTGCTTTTAAAACAATCGTCTATGCCACAAGATTTGAGTTCGGACTTTGGCCTGGGAAAAGGAATGAATAAAATTTTTTAGTCCCGTCCTAAGGCTTGAACCCCTATAGAAATTCTCAAGTTTTTCCGAGTAGTTTCATATGCTTAAAAAGACAAGCTGGCAGGAACGCCTAATTTTTATTTGCGCAAGTATGTGCTTTATAGTTTTTGGCTATTTGGTTTGGGATGATCAAGTTTTTCTTCAGTTGATCGGATCCAACAAAACCGAAATTGGCGAAATCATTCTTTTAAACAACGATGTTCGATTCAAAGATTCTAAAGATTTTAAGTGGAATAATTTAGCCCGAAAAACTGCAATTTACATGGGCGACGGCCTTTTCACGGGTGATCAATCTACGGCAAAAGTGCGAATGAAAGACGGCAGTGAAATTTTGATCGACGAGAACTCGATGATTTATTTTAGCAAGGTCGGCAATGATCTTCAGATGTCTTTACAGTTTGGACAAATCAGCGAAGTAAAATCCACTACGGCCGTAATGACGACTCGCAAAGGAAACCCTTGTGATCGACCAGCGATAGAAATTACCGAGAAAGAGCAAGTGCTTTGTGCGCGCTCTAAATCAGGTGCATCAAAACTAAAAATTGTGACCAAAAAAGAAACCTTGTTCGAGCCTCCAAAGATTGAAGAAGTTGAGCCTCTGCGTATTCCATCGATGGAGGCTGCCGAAACGAATTTGGCAAAATCTGCCGACAATTTTTTTTCAAATCAACAACCTGTGCAGCCCATGATGCCTGCCAAAGTCTCAAAGCCTGTTGTGCAAAAATCCGCTGGGCCAAGTCTGAAAGTTAAAAAAATCACTTACGAAATTCCCAATCCTAGACCCCTAAAAATTTCTTGGAGTGCGGTTGCCGATGCCAAAGAATATCAAATCGATTGGGCCACTAATTCTCAGCTCATTGGAAAAAAAACCGCCACCACCGAAAAAACTTCGTTTGAAATGGAACGTGTTTCTGATCGTCAAATTTTCTATCGCGTTTATGGACTAGTGGGGCGCACTAAGACAATGTCTCAACCCAGCGAATTGGGCGAAGTCAAAATGCTGGCGGGAAAGCCCAATCTGCATCCTATAGCACCTTTATATGATTCGGCCAGGTCGCCCAGCGATGAAGGTTCACCGAAAAATTTTGAGCTCAGTTGGTCAAGTTCGCCGTTGGCCAGAGCCTACGAAGTCCAGTGGTCGCCAGATCCAAAGTTTTCAAAACCTCAAGCCATCATCTCAACCCAAGACCAAGCCGATTTACAAGTTCCAAAAGCCAGCGATTACTTTTGGCGCGTGCGAGTGCTGGGATCAAAGGGCGAGGCCCTGTCCGAATTTTCTGATGCAGGAAAAATCGTTTATTCGCTGACACCGCCGTTGGCAAAACCCATGTTGACAGAACCAAACACAAAAATGACTTTATTTTTTCAAAAGCAAAAGTGGACACCTTTTTTCTTCGCGTGGAAAAAAACGGCCGACGCTGAACAATATCAACTTGAAGTTTCCAAGGATCCTTTGTTTCAGAAAGTGATCGTCAGGCATCAGCCAACATTGAATCAGTTTTTGATGCCAGGGTCGTTGCCACCAGGAACTTACTTTTGGCGAGTTCGAGCGCACAGCAAAACTTTTTCTTCGCAATGGTCCGAGACTCGGCAATTTGATTTAGTCACAGGTCAGCGAAAGACGGCGTCGATCCATGAGTGACTCCATGATTGAAGCCATAGTTGAAGCCAAAATTTTTGACACTTTACTAGAGCCTACTTTTTTATTGGACGCCCAAGGAGTAGTCATCTACTGCAACGAACCCGCAGCGCTGATCGCGGATCAAACCGTACGCAGAATCCTGCGCCAGAAAATGAAATTTCTAGATCTATTTATTTTTTCTGAACCCGTGACAGCTCTTTCTTCATTGGCCACATTGACCGAGCCCAGTGCCTATCAAGAACTCAATTTTAGTACGCCATCGGGCACGACCGGAAAAATTCAGATCACATTGCAGAATTTTTCCGGAGTCTATCTAGTGTTTTTCCGCGACGTCACTTTGGAAGAAAAACTACAACGCAAGTATCGCGCCGAACTGGAACAAAAAGAAGACGTGATTAAAGATCTTCAAAAAGCCCAAGCCGAGCTTCAGAATTATTCTAAAAACTTAGAAAAAATGGTCGCCGATCGAACCACGGAACTAAGTCGATTGAACACTTTGATGAAAGCTTTGCTAGACAGCTTGGGCCAGGGATTTTTTATTTTTGATCAAACCGGTGTTTGTTTAGATATTTCGACCAAGGCTTGTCTGCGGACGATCGAATCCAATCCACAAGGCAAAATGATTTGGCAGGCACTGAATTTACCGGCAGTCGAAGTCGACGGATTTAAAAAGTGGATGATGACGCTTTTTTCCGAGATGCTTCCGTTTGAAGACTTAGGCCCCTTGGGCCCTGGGTTTTTTCATCATTCTGAAAAGTTAAAAATTCAGTTGCAGTACTTTCCCTTAAGAAGTTCTGCGGGAACCATCGACGGAGTGGTTGTTGTGGCCACAGATATTACAGACCTAGTCAAAGCCCAGCGCGAGGCCGAAGTCGAGAAAGCCCACGTGAAAATGATTTTGTCTTTGGTGCAGGCGCGCCGGTCGGTTTTAAGCTTTGTTCGCGAATCCGAGTTGATGGTGGCCTTCCTTCGACGTGAATCTTTTGAGGGCGTCAGTTCCGCGGATGAACTTTTTCGCGTGCTTCACACTTTGAAGGGGGGCGCAGGAACTTTTTCTATTCTTAATGTGATGGAATCCTGTCATCATTCTGAAGGTTTGTTGGCCCAGTGGAAAAAAACGCCAGAAGACAATCAGGCACGCAATCAACTTCAGCAATCTTTGAAAGAAGTGGTCGATCGCTATGACGGCTTTTTAAAAGAATTTGAAGAGCTTTTAGGAAATAAAAATAAGCTGCAAGAAAGACACGTCGAGATTTCAACGCAAAGAGTTTTGCAATTTGCCAACGAAGAAGTTTTGAAAGCATCGTCGCCGCAAAAAATCCGCGAGAAAATGATTCATGAATTTCTGAACGAGCCCATTCGAAATTATTTCGAAAGCTATATGCAGCTGGTCCCAAGCCTAGCCGAGAAGCTAGGGAAAAAGGCGGCACCTGTTAAAGTCGTTGGCGGTGACCTTCGCATCACGCCTGAACCCTACGAGAAAATTTTTTCGTGCTTTGTTCATGCTTTCAGAAACGCCGTTGATCACGGGATTGAAAGCCCGCAGGAACGTGTAGGAAAAGGAAAGCCTGAGCAAGGGCAAATCGAAATTCAATTTACGGTGAAAAAATTAAGCTATTCGTCGCTGTTGTTGATTCAAGTTTCTGACGACGGCAACGGCATCCCATTTGAAAAACTAAAGAATCGCCTAAAGGCAAAAGGTATCAAGGTCGAAGATTTATCTCGACAAGAATTGCTGCAACACGTGTTTGATTCCGAAGTCACCACCCGAGACGAAATCTCGGAACTCTCCGGCCGAGGCGTTGGCCTCAACGCCTTGCTAGACGCCGCGATCGATTTGGGCGGCATCGCCTGGATCGACACGCAAGAAGGAAAAGGCACGCAAATCTTTGTCGAAGTCCCGTACTTCACCGACCCCAGCCAACTGAAAGCCAACGCGGTCTCGGCGGCGTAAAGCTTGGTTTGCGCCCAGCCAAGGGCAAAATTCTATGAGCATTTTGGAGAGCAAGTGATACACATACTTGATCTCAAATGAATAACTCACACACGGCAGACACATATGACACGAAAGACTAGCTAATAAAGAGAACCATAAAAATAAGTTTGCTTTTGAAGCATCTAAATTTTGCACTTTTTCCGGATGGCCAAAGGATGGTCAGCCCTCGTTTTACGCGGTACCGCATCCCTTTTTACGTAACGCTGTCACATTTTCCGAATCAGTTTGAGTGGGCGGGCATTTTAAGCAGACGTTTGTGGAGCACTTCGATGAAATCGGCCACACTTTTGCGTTGGAAAAAAAACCGGCACCCTTACTCCAGCGAGCAGTCAAATTTCAAATCCTCAAAGAACTCAGGGCGATACTCAAAGTGCATAGTATCAAAGTGATTCCATTTACCGCCCCAAATAAATCCGTGCCTTTCGAAGGCGTCGATCAATGACTGCGGTATCGCAGCCATGGCTTCAGGGCGATAATCTGGAATGCCCTTTTCCTTCAAAGTCTTCAAAATTTCCGCAGAGGTCTGCTTTTGCGGCGACTTTCGAGCCCTACGTTCAGCCTCTTCCCACAGCCAATACTGAGGCTCCTTCATATGGGGATTGTAAAGGTCAATTGCCGAACCAAAACTGTGATTTGAGAGACGCTGGCTTCCTTGGATGTTTCGGCAAATAAATGTCGAAGTATCGCCTTTTGCAGCATCCTCAAATAGAACTTTGTTGTCGAGCCATGCGCTCAGCCAGCTGCGCAGAGCCTTGTCTTGCAACACTAACTTGTCCAACTCGCTACCGACGGCAGCTAATGCCGTAGCCGCCCCATTGCGGCGATTGAATGAAACCCGCTGCCCCAAAAAGTTAACGGATAAGACATTTTTTTTCGACCCAACGAGAGCTGCTCGTGTTCCAAAAAAAGTTCGCGAATATTCAAGTAATTCAGCACTTGGTTGTTGGGCGTCACTAAACCCGATAAGTCGGCACCAAGTCGCACGCCCGAGGACATATCTGCTTTTTTATTCGGTCGTATATCGACCAAAAGATATTGAAAATCACGTTGGCTATTCAAGTGGTAATCGAGACTATCAAACGAAGTGCGTAACAATCTTAGGGAACCATTAGTCGACCCGTCCCGAAATCGATTGGACACTGCAGGTGAAGAATAGTTCGAACTTGATGATTGAGCGAATAATTCCAATGACCCAATAGATCCCACCCCCAAAAACAGGTTGGGCAAAGCAGATATCAGATTTAACAAAGTCGTCATGTTTCGCATAAGAAGTCGTCTCGTAACCACTTAACTGCCTTGCTGGCTAGTACAATCTTTAAAGCACCGTATGAAGCAATTCGGCGTTTCAATAAATTTCCTATGCGAGAATTCGGTCGAGCTTTCTAAGTTGAGTAAGAAGTAGTTCCCAGAATGATTCAAATGTGGCGTCTTCTACAGACAGTTGTACGCTTCCCCAAGAACTTTTAAGCTGGCGTAAGTTCAAATTTGCGGCGAAATCACTGAATGACTCTGGTATTTCTGTTGATCGAGTTTTGAAGGTCTCTAAGATTGCTTTTGATAGTTTCTCGGTGTCTTTGCAGGCATCAAAAATCATCGTCATGTCGTAAATATCTTTTGCTCGGGAGTTTGCGTCTCCACGTTGTACCAGCGTCTCAAGTTTTTCGGAATAAATCGACTCAAGCGGATAGACTTTCCACGAAAGCGATTCTCCTTTTGGCAACAATGCCGGAGATTTGATTGGTGAATGTTTTCCTATCACCTTGTCGCCAAATCCCACGTCAAAATGCACCCGCGAGAGTTTCGCAAGTTTCAATTTTTCTTTAGGCGGATCGCCAAGGAAATAAGCGCAATCAAAGCGCAAAGCTCCATACTTTCCTTGCTCTTCTAGATTTTGGACGCGAATTTCTCCAAACCAGAAACCGTCATCCAAATCGGTTAGAAGTGCTTCCCTTATAAGGTCTTGCGCGTCGTTTTTATCAATACCTTTGCAAAGAGCATCTAAGTCCCGAGTGAAGCGGTCACTTTCAAGAACTTTTAGGAGTACAAATCCACCTTTGAAAACTAGATGGCCTCGAAGGTCCGCAAAGTTCTCAAGCCTTGCAACGACCCGCTCAATCGCAAGAACAATTCGAAGCTCGTTAATTGTGAGCGAGTCTAAACTTAAAGAAAACTTAAGAAGCTGTTTTCTGATTTCGACGGCCTTTTGTTCGCGGCTCACGAGAGGCTTTCGATGTATAGAAAAATGCGATGTTCAACGCCTAAGAGTTGCGACATTTTAGCAACCTTAGAAAGGGTCGTCTTTTTCTCGCGAATTGCACTTTTGATTGCCGAAATTGCGACATTTGGACCAAAAATTTTTTTATAGACGAGGCAGTCAACAAGCGTTCTTTCAACAGAAGTTATTGAGTAATTTTTGTTTTCGACTATGCCGACTTTCCAGTTTGGATTTCTCGTCCTACAAACTCGGATATCTTTATGCGAGGAATGTGTCTGCTCATCAACCAAAAGCCAGGTTTTTTTAGGGATGGCATCGGTCAAGTTGTAATAAGCAAGGGCAGATAGCAAGCAAACTGCGGACTTACCTTTGATTCGTATTGAGGCCGCATGAAATATTTCGTCGTCCGATAGGTTTTCGCCTGCAATTTGATAAACGCCTCGATTGACTCTGACAATATGCCCGGACTTCAACAGTTCTTGGATGTGGTTTCCAGTTAGGCCAAGACCTACAATCTGCTTTCGAGAGAACGTATTGCCCTTAAGTTTAACAATTGCCTTTGCAGGGTCCATATTGAAAGTATACATGAAAACTACTTTGTGTAAAATAATAATAAATCGCTAACTTTTGCGACTAGACTCTTGAAGGTCATTTAAAACAGCTTCCAATTCCTCAAGGGGCGACGCAGAGTGCGGGCGTTTTACTGGAGTCCAACCACTTAGAGTTTTAGTGTTGGTTGGCTGAAGTTATTTTCGTTTAAAACCATATTTTCAAACTCTACTAGTGGCAAATAGCTAAAAGTACACAATGGATGATTGCAGTCGTTTTTTGTTGTAAACCGCCTCGATAAATTGTGGCGGTTTTTCGACCACATCGAGATACATTTGGTATTCTTGCATGTGGATTTCTTCGTACTGCAAGATCTTTCAACGATTCGGTCCAGGCATTGTCGCAAGGGTTTCTTTTTCTTGAATAGGATTTGTGGAACCCATTCTCGTTTAGGATTTTGACGTAAGCATCGCAAAGGTCTTGCAATCCGCGATCTGAATGATGGATCCCGCTCGCCGATATTCACGCCGGCGCGCTTTAAATGCGCCAACAATACCAGCTAAAGATAGACAAAGAAAATAAGGCAAATCCGAGACAAGCAGCTAGTCTGCTAAAAACTGAAAACCAATCACCCGAAAACTAAAACCTTTGCGCGAAGGTTGGCGATGCCTTCGCGAGTGCGGGCCAACGACGTTCCCCCGGCCTGATGGCGAAATTCAACAGTATTTTTGAAGTTTAATGTCGCCAGCCAAGTAGGATTCAAGTTGGGCGCGATGGATTTTGATTTCTCCGCACTTAGTTTCTCTACCGAAACGCCCGCGGATTCTGCGGCCTCAACTAGGGCTGCGGTTTGGCCGTAGGCTTCTCGGAAAGACACGCCCTGGGCCGTTAGATGATTAGCTATTTCGGTGGCCAGCAAATGACCGGATGCCAATAACTGACCAGCGCGATCAGCGTTGATTTCCACTTCTTGGATAAACGGAACCAAAACGTGAAGACATTTTTGAAGCTCGGCCTGTGATCTTAAGTAAACCGATTTTAGCTCATGTAAATCGCTGTCATAACTGGTGGGAAGCCCCTTCAATAATAAATATCCATTCGCTACTGCGCCCATGATGTGCGAGGCTTTGCCGCGAATTAATTCGGGAACATCGGGGTTTCTTTTATTGGGCATGATCGAACTTCCGGTCGACCAGTTTTTTGGTAAGCGCAGCAAACCTACAGGTGTTGACGACCAGAAAATAAAATCCTCGGAAAGGCGACTTAAGTGCATGGCCGTGCTGGCAAAGGCTTCCATTGCCAGCATCATAAAGTCTCGGTCACCAACAGCATCATAGGAATTTTGTGGCGGCGATGAAAAACCCAAACGAGCAGCCAGCTCTGACAAATCAATGGTCAAAGTTGTACCGGCCAACGCCGCCGAGCCCAAGGGCATCGCCAGCATTGCCAATTTAGAAGCTTCTTGAATTTTGCCAAGATCCCGCAACAATCCCCAGCCGTGCGCCGCTAAGATATGGCCAAAGCGCACCGGCTGTGCGTGCTGCAAGTGCGTCGAACCCGGAACAATAATTTCGGCAGTGGATTCCGCTTTATCGCACAAGGCATCAATGACAAAAACCAAATCCTTCCCGATGACATCCAAATTATCGCGCACAAAAAGTCGAAGGGTCGTTGCAATTAAATCATTTCTGGATCGCCCCAAGTGCAATTGCTTGCCAAGTTCGCCCAGCTTTTCGGTGATAAAACGCTCTAGGTTCATATGAATATCTTCGTCTTCGACCCGCCAAGGAAACTGGCCAGAAATCATCAAAGCCAAGGCTTCATCCAAAGCCGCAGATAACTTCGAAGCATTTTCCTTTGTGACCAAAGAAATTTTAACTAGGGACTCCAGCCAAGCTTTTTGCACCTGAATTTCTTGTTTGCAAAGCTGGGCGTCGACTTCGATTCCTTGAGTGAACTGAAAAAGCTCTTTCTTAAGTCCTGGGTTTTTAACCGTGCCCAACAGACTCATTTTTTAATTTCCACAAAACGTTCGGTGCGATGATCGCGAACCCCGGCTTGGCGTTGTTTAATGGCAATGATTTTACAATAACCTTCGGCCAATTTATGGATTCCGGTTTTATCTGCCTCGAAGGTGACAGAATCAGTATCATACAATGACGAAGTTGAATCGCGGCTGACAAATCGCATCTGCCCCTTTTCAAGTTTGAAAGTCACAGAGCCCGTCAAAGTCTCGGAAGCTTTTGCGAAAAAAGCTTCCAAAGAATTTCGTAAATCCGTGTGCCAAAAACCATCGTAAATACAATCACCGTACTGCTGTCCCAAACTTCGTGCGGTGGCCATCAGGGACCTATCCCAACACAAATGCTTTAGCGCCTTAACGGCTGCGTGCAATAAAGTTCCCCCCGGAGTCTCGTATATCCCGCGGCTTTTAATTCCGTTAGCACGCTCTTCGACGATGTCTTGAACGCCAATCCCTGAATCGCCAGCGATGGTATTTAGTAAAGTTAAAAGGTTTGCGGCTGAAAGTTTTTTCTGATTAACGGCGGTCGGCAGCCCGTCTTGAAATGTAATTTGCACGGTCACGGTTTCGTCTTTCACTTGGCTTAAAGGTCGGACCCATTTGTAGACAGTGGTGGGCTCGAATTCATCTGCTGGATTTTCCAAGATTCCACCCTCGCAGGATCGGTGAAATAAGTTAACGTCTTCGCTAAAAACTTTTTCTTTAGCGGGCAGATCAAAGCCCTTTTGTTTTAAGTAAGCCAAAAGGTCGCTTCTACCTTTAAAATCCCAAATTCGCCACGGAGCTATAATCAATAAATCGGGCACCAGATACGCCCACGATCTTTCGAATCTAAGCTGATCATTACCTTTGCCCGTGCACCCGTGCGAGATCGCGGTGGCACCCATTTTTTTTGCGTAGTAAGCCATGCGTTCGGCAATCAGCGGCCGGCCCAGCGCCGTCCCCAGCAAATAATCATCTTGATACGTGGCCGAAGCCCGCACCGCCGCAAAAGCAAACTGCGAGCCAAAGACTTCTTTAAGATCTTCAAAAATAAAATCTGAAGCGCCTAGCTGCAAAGCCCATTTTCGAAGAGCTTCGCCATCGGGAGAATTTCCCAAATCCGAACAGTAGGCGATCACTTCAGCCTGATAATTTTCCTTCAACCAAGGAATAATCGCCGAGGTATCTAAGCCCCCAGAAAATGCTAAAAGAATTTTATGCGGTTTTTTTGATGCAGACATATTTTTTTCCTTTCAATATTGAATTGCCAAATCAAGTGCCCAATCAATTTCTACGACCTCTGAATTGCCGCCGGCTGCCACCTGCACTGCCCGCTTGCTAAGAAATTTCAGGCAAGACATCTCAGGTGAGTATTCGATTCATTCGATTAACTTCTAAGACATCTAAAGTGGCATCTAGTTAAAGCCCAATTAACATGCTTTGTGATTTAAATGCAGATGAATTCTTTCACAAGCATTTTTATGCTTTACTGCGCACAATTATGCATCTATAAAAAATAAATGATCATGACAAAATCAAAACTTAATTCATCAACCAAGCCTGTCGCAGTTGTTGGCGCCAATGGATATTCGGGTCTTGAATTGGCCCGAATTCTGCTTAAACATCCGTCGGCAGAATTAAAAGCCTGCTTTGTGCGAGATACAAAATGGGTGCTTTCTAACGATTTGTTGGATGCGGGCGCGACCCAAGTCAAAAGCCTGCCGGTCGAGCAGCTGATTTCTTCAGCGCCGCATTTTAATGCAATATTTCTGGCCACTCCGGCCGAGCTTTCGATAGAACTAGCCCCCAGACTTAAAGAAATGACTCATGTAATTGATCTTAGCGGAGCCTTTCGACTGCCCGCCGATGAATTTGAAAAATATTACAAATTCGCGCATTCGTCATCGGCACCCGAGAAAATGGCGCATTACGGGCTTTCCCCTTGGAACGCTATCAAAGCTAAAGTCTCAGATTCGGCTTCGCCAGATCCTATTTTGATTTCTAATCCGGGCTGCTATGCCACTAGCTGTCTGATGGCCCTGATTCCCTTGCTAAAAAATCAATTGGTAAACCCCACCCAAATCGTGATTGACGCCAAATCCGGCACGACCGGAGCAGGACGCAAGGCCAAAGAAAATTTACTTTTTTCAGAGGTCGCCGGCGGCTGCCCCCCTTACAAAATGGGCGAGCATCAGCACCTTCCAGAAATCGCTCGCTACGCTCAAATGTTTTCGGGATCGGCGGTGGACATCCAATTGAACACTCATTTGTTGCCGGTGCGACGAGGAATTATCTCATCAATCTATTTACGACGAAACCCTACCTTGGCCCATATGCCAGACAGTGAATTTTCAAACCTCATTCAGAAATCCTTTGATGAATCCTACGAAAAAAATTCTTTGGTTCGCCACGGCCACGCTGAAGTTCTGCCGCAGCTTTTATCGCTGAGATCGGTGGTGGGATCTGCGCGAACTCATATTAGCTTCACTGTTAAGGGCGATAAGGTTTACGTTTTCAGCTGCATCGATAATCTTTTGAAAGGGGCTGCCAGTCAGGCCATCGAAAATTGGAATTTGCTGAATGATTGGCCTTACAACACGGGATTAGACAACCTTGAAGGTAATCTATGACACCGGGACCAGGAGTTTCACGAACCGATCTACCCAATGGATTTAGCTGCAGCGGAGTGAACTCTGGCGTGCGCCGCTATCGCCCAGATTTAGGGATAATTATATCCGAAGTGCCTTCAGTGGTGGCCGCAGTCTTCACCCAAAATCAATGTAAAGCGGCGCCCATTCTTTATTGCCAGAAACTTTTACCCGCAGACAATATCAAAGCCATTCTAACCAACAGTGGTCAGGCGAATGCGGCCACCGGCGTTTTGGGTGAAAAAAATAATTTAATCATGGCACAGGCCACCGCTGAACGATTGAAGTGTTCATCGCAACAAATTTTAACGGCCTCGACCGGCCCCATCGGCGTTCACCTTGAGACCAAAAAAATAATCGAAAGCCTGAATGAATTGATCGAACGTCAAGGCACTACCGCCGAGCCTTTTGCATTGGCGATTTTAACCACCGATCTGGTGCCCAAAACAGTTTCGACCCAAGTCACTTTGAGCCAAGGAAAAGTTCAAATCACTGGGATCTGCAAAGGCTCAGGGATGATTCATCCCAATATGGGAACTATGCTTGGTTATTTTTTAACCGACGCCCAGCTAACCAAAGATCAAGCGGCGCAAATTCTCACGTATGCCACCGATCGCAGTTTTAATATGATCAGCGTTGATGGTGATTCTTCGACGAATGACTGCGCTTTTTTGATGGCCAATGGAATTTCAGAAGTATCTTTGAAAACGGATCAAGATTTTAAAGCCTTTCAACAGGCCATTGAAGAAGTTGCCATTTTTCTAGCGAAAAGCATTGCTCGCGATGGCGAAGGTGCAACCAAATTAATTGAAGTGAACTTGTCCGGGGCACCCGATTTAGCACTGGCGCGATTTGCCGCGCGAGGTTTGGTGATGAGCCCACTGGTAAAAACGGCGATTCACGGAGAAGACCCCAATTGGGGCCGAATTTTAGCAAGACTAGGCGCCGATCAAGTGCCCCATGCTTGTTTAGAAAAAATGTCGCTGTGGCTGCAGAATATTTTGGTTTACGAAAATGGTGCGCCCATCCTCGCGGATTTAAAAGTTATTCGTGCGCAGCTTAAATCTGACACCGTGGTGATCAAGATTAATTTAAAATCAGGTGATCAGCAGGCCACCGCGTGGGGTTGTGATTTGTCTAAAAAATATGTCGAAATTAACGCCGAGTATTTAACATGATTGATAATATAAACGATGTGATCCACACACTGAAATACGTGCGACGATTTTCAGGCCAATCAATTTTGGTCAAGCTGGGCGGATCAGCCCTCCAAGACGTCGAGCTAGTTAAAACATTGTGTGAAGACTTGGCCTTGATTCGATCGATCGGAATTTCAATCGTCTTGGTTCACGGCGGTGGGCCCATCATTAGTGAAGAGTTAACCCGTCGCGGAATTAAGTCTGAGTTTTTCGAAGGCCAACGAATCACCACTCCAGAAATGATTGATGTGATCGAAATGGTTTTGTGCGGAAAAATAAACCGTCGCATTGTTCGAACGCTGAATAATTGCGGCATCAAGGCCGTTGGACTTTCGGGTACAGATGCCAACATGCTTTTGTGCCGAGGTGATGAGCCTAAACTTCAAAACGTGGGCGTCATTCAATCGGTGAATACCGAATTTCTTTCAATGTACCTAAAAAAAGACGAACGACAGACAATCATCCCGGTGATCGCTCCGGTCGGCGTTGACGAAGACGGCCAAGCATTAAATATTAACGCCGATTGGGCCGCCAGCCGAATCACTCAAGCATTGGGGATTAACAAACTTATTTATCTCACAGATCAAGACGGGATCCTAGATTCCAACGGCAAATTAATTTCTGAATTGGATTCGGCAGAGCTTGAGGACTTGATCAGAAAGGGAATCGTCACTGGCGGAATGCTTGCAAAAACTAAAACTATTTTGCATGCGTTGAAAAATAAAGTTCAAAATATTCATATCATCAACTCGAAGCGGCCCCATTCGCTGATTGAAGAGCTTTTCACAAATTCTGGGATTGGCACGGTTTGCAGCCTTCGCGCCAGGTCCCATTCTCATGCAGTTCTGGAGGGCCAAACCTTATGAAACGATTGCAAACACGCCATCTAAAAACCGGTGAGGAGCTTTCGCCTTCAGAAATTTTGTCGCTGATTGACTTTGCCATTCAACTGAAAGACGACAGAAAGAAAAATAAGAATGCAGAACTTTTAAAAGGAAAACACTTAGCCCTTTTGTTTGATAAACAATCCCTGCGCACGCGCTTTAGCTTTACCGTGGCCATGAACGAATTGGGCGGGACTAGCATCGAAAGCCAAAGCCCATCGAGAAAGCATGAAGAACCCGAAGACTTGGCGCGCGTCTTATCAGGCTATGTTCACGGCATAATGGTGCGAACACACGAAGATAGTTTTATCGAACGCATGGCCAGTGCTTCTAAAATTCCGGTGATCAACGGCCTATCAGAAATGCATCATCCTTGCCAAATTTTTGCCGACCTAATGACTTTAAAAGAAAATTTTGGCGATTTGCGTGGGCTTACGCTTTGCTACGTCGGTGACGGAAATAATATTTTACTTAGTCTTTTGCTTTTGGCCCCAGCTGTGGGGGTGAACGTCAATTACTCGTGCCCACCAGGGTATCAGCCCAACGCTTTATTGTTGAAAGCCGTATATCGCCGTCTCGAGGGAACCTCCGCAAAAATAAATTCTTTCGACTCGCCCGCATTGGCTGTGAAAAAAAGTGACGCCGTTTACACCGATGTTTGGACCAGCATGGGATTTGAAAACGAAAAAAGCGAACGCGACGAGGCCTTCGAAGGTTTTCAGGTCAACGAAAAGCTAATGGAAAAAGCAAAGCCCAACGCTGTGGTAATGCATTGTTTGCCAATGGTGCGCGGAAAAGAAATTTCAGAAACCCTTCCCGATAAAAAGGCTTCAGTGATTTTTCAGCAAAGCGAGAACCGTCTGCACGTTCAAAAAGCTTTGTTGGTGGCCCTCTTGGGCGCTGAAAACTAGTCTGGAGCTTTAATAAAGAAATGGAAAAAATATCGCATTCCAAAAATTCTTCAAGCCCCCTGGAATCTTTGCGAAAGATTTTATCAAAAAACGACGTCGGAGGGACACAAGAAGACCTTCGCACCGAACTTGAAAAGGCAGGTCTTGAGGTCAATCAATCCACAATTTCTAGATGTTTGCGAAAATTAGGCGCGGTCAAAACTTTTAGTCCGCAAGGCGACGCGGTTTACAAGCTTCCGACCGAAGCTGCCCCTCCGAACGTCGAGGCCTCGATTGCAGATTTGGTGAAAGAAATAACTCAGAATGATTCTTTAATCGTACTACACACTAGCCCCGGATCAGCTTCGTTGATCGCGCGGCACCTAGACCACTTTGCCCCAGGCCTGATACTTGGAACCATCGCCGGCGACGACACCATCTTTGTCGCCCCCGTTCGAGTCAAACAAATCAAAAAAGTCGTCGCCGAACTAAAAACATTTTTCGGTCGCTAGGCCCAATTCGCTTAGTCCAGCTGTTGGATAGGGATTTGGCAGGAAAACAAAATGACCGGGAAGCCATTGTGGGAAATATAATAATCGGCCCAGACAAAATGTCCTTCGCTTTTATCTTCATAAAATCGTTCTTTGAAAGTCAGCTCGGCTTGTCTAGTTTTTTTGGTTTTTTGGTTGGTTTCAACTAAAGTCCCTCGGCCGAAGGCGACTTCGATGATGGCTTCAATGGAATACGACTGCTCTGAATTAAAATCAAACTGGGCGCTCACGTGCCGTACTCCCTGATGATCAAATGAATAAGTAACCAGTCCGGTTTGAACAAGTTTCGAAATTGGATCCAGCCCTATGTAGCATTGAATGTCTAGGTGGATATCTGGGTGTTCCGACGATGGGGCTGCCCAAACTTGTGAAGTGAGCAGAATCAAAATAATAATAAGTCGAATCACCGGGGCCTCCAAAGTTTGAAAGAAATTACATCTATCTGAAATCCAAACTTTGGTCCACCGAAATGAAATTAACTTCGCTGTTTTTCTGAAAGAAAAGGCAACAGAGGATTAACCACTTTAATCTTTAAAAATTGTCCCATTTTGATCCCTATTTCGCCAGCCCAGCGTCCATTGGAGCGCTAGGGGCGCAATCTGCTGGATACTTGATGGCTAACAACTCAGGTGATCTTTAAAAAAATCCGATTCATAGATTGAGAGAGGTTTACGATATGAAATTTAAATTAAATCTCAGGTCAATCGCTGTGGGATTGTCTGCGAGTTTATTTTGGACACCAAACTTTGCAAAATCCGAATTCGCGGCCGCTCCGTGCGACTTGATTGCAAAAACCTATTTGGGACTTCGAGACCTTGGCGAAATCCATCGCACCAATCCCACTTTTGTTACCGGCGGCTTTTTTAAAATCGAAAGGTCCGGAATTCCAAACTTTAAATTTACAACAAGGAATCATGAAACCCTTTATGGACGAAACCCATTGAACCCGGACTCGCAAGTGAAAGCTGTTTGGCGATTAGAACTTAGCGCCCATTCTTTGATTCCGTCCTTCGAGATTCGGGATTCAAAAATCAAATTAGCTGAAGGTAAAAATCCAGAAGGCGATTATCTAAAATTTTTTCTGTTTCAGGTCGAAGGAAAGCTGTGCCGCTTTCAATCTGCACATTTTAGCTTTTCGGATTGGGCGAAAAGTATTCAAGAAAAAATCTCAGTCGAGGTGACGGCGCAGCGTTGTATTTCAAAAACAAAATCACTTTCCCGCGCTCAGCAAGCGCTATGTAAAGAGGTCAGTGAATTGATGACGGAACCGCCCCCGGGCCCCAATCAAAAAAAAAGCGCGAAAATGACCATCGCAGTGCCCACCCAGTAAATTCGCCCAGGCCACAGGAGTTTATGGCCATCAAGGCTATTTGTAGCGACAAAAAATAATCGCCACACCCAACCAATTTGCATTTTGAAAAAAAATAAAAAAAGGCTTTGTAGAATGGGGGGACTAATTAAATTTTCAAGGCGATCCCAACAAATGCCAGGGCGGCAAGGCCGATTTTATTGAAAACATTCTCAAAGAGAAAATGAAAGCCAACTATCGCCCGCCAGCACCACGAACATATGCAACAAAATGGTTGCATATGTTCACGCGGCCTGATATTATGCAACTTGGAGGTTACGCATGGAAAATTCAGAAAACTCGATAGAGAAGCAGATTGTGATTAGGGCCCCGCTCCCAAAGGTGTGGAAGGCGCTGACAGATGCCAAGCAGTTTGGCCAATGGTTTAAGGTGGACTTGCACTCCGATTTCGTCGCCGGAAAAACCACCAAAGGTCAAAATACTTCGAAAGGTTTCGAGATGAAAATGGAATTTCACATTAAAGAAATTCGACCACAAAGCTATTTTTCCTATGCCTGGATTCCGTTTCCAATGGATGACAAATTTGACTACAGCAGCGAACAACCGACATTGGTCGAATTTTTTTTAGAGGAAGCCCGCAGTGGCACCCTTCTCAAAGTAAAAGAATCGGGATTTAATAAAATCACCGCGAGCCGTCGTGCCGAAGCTTTCAAAATGCACACCGGTGGATGGGAGTCACAGCTAAAAAACATCGAGAAGTTTCTTGACTAACCTTAGCGGTGCTTTCCGTAAATCCACGCATCACCACGCAAATATTTTTGCGGCGCTTGGGGATCCCACTCGCCTTAGATTAATTCGAAAATTAATCGATGGAAAAACTTATTCAATTTCTGCGCTATCGTCCGGAAGTGAAATCACTCGGCAAGCAGTTACAAAGCATTTAACGGTGCTTGAAAGCGCGAAGCTGGTTTCAAAAGTAAAAGACGGCCGCGAAAGCCTGTACGCGCTTAATCCCAAACCGCTAAAATCCTTGCAGGAGTATTTAGAAATCATCTCTTCGCAATGGGATCAAACATTGGAAAATCTGAAATCTTTCGTCGAAAAAAAATAGTGAGCTGTCGGCTAGGGTGGTTTGATATTTCAAAAAAGCTAAACATGATCGAGTTTGGCATCCCGCTGAAGCAGCAGGGAAAGCCCGGACTGAAGACCCGCACAAGTTCCCTACGGCTACAGAAGTTCGGACGGTTTGTTGGTGCCCCACCTTGGAGAACAGCGTTTCATTCAGTCGGTACGAAAGGTGTCGAAGGAGGGGCTTTCCTACCGAAGGATTTCTGACTTTTTGACGAGCGTAAGTGTCCCCACTAAAAATCAGGGCAACGGCTGGCAGCCTGAAATGATCCGAAGACTTTTGAACCGCACCGCAACCCAATCCTGCTCCCTTTAGTTTCAAGTCATAGCCACTTCCGAGGCTCTCAATAAAGATCCCACGTCCGAAATGCGGATAACCTCTGTAGTTTCAATAAGTTGCAAAATATTTTTTCCATGTTATCTTGTGTTTATCATTGTTTCGCTAGTGAAAGGATCATTTATGGCAGAACCGAAAATGGGAAAGAAAAGCGCCGTCGAAAATGCGGCAAAAAGATTTGAAAAACTGTATCGTCAACCCGTGAGCAAGCGCATTTCTGATTTTTTGAAAGAAGAAGGCAAAAAAGAGCGCAAGCCTTCTGAAAATCAAAAAAAGAAGATTGCTCAACCGACGAGTTCAGACGACTTGGAAGCCTAATGCCCATCATCAAAGCAAAGGATCTGCGATCATTTTTAAAAGAAGCGCCCGCAAGAAAGTTGGGCTGCTTGATCGATACCAATATTTTATTTGCTGCTAATTTCAGTCTCGATCACTTTCACGATGAATCGATTGAAATATTCAAAACACTAATGGATGAAAAAGTTCCCCTCTATACCAACGTAAATATTCGATCTGAATTTATCAACCAAGCACGCAAGGTTGTTATTGTTCACGCCCTTCTTGATCTTTTTCGCGACGCGGGCACAGATCTTCCCATCGAAGTTTACAACAAACTTCGATCCTTAAAAACTAGGTCCGATGGCAAAGAAACCGCGAATTTGCTGTTTAAAATAAACGATGATGAAATTGAGCAAATCAGAAATCTGCTGACAAAATTGCCCGATTTCATGATGTGGAGCCGGCCAATTTCTCCAATCGGAGCCACCGGAGCGTCAGCGACGTGATTGTTAATTGAGCATTTTCTCTTATTCAAGTTTTTTTCTTGCAGGCAAGCACGTTTGCAATTTTTCCCGGTAGTTTCCGCCTTTCAAGTTCAGTCGCTGACTTGGGTGTTCAAGGCGGCTCACGATGGCTTCAGCGATTACTGGATCTTCAAAAAGCTTTTGCCAGCCCCTTGGGTCCACCTGCGAAGTCACGATCACTGATCCTTTACGATGACGGTCTTCTAAAAGATCGACCAACACATTGGCCTCCTCGTGCGTGTAATTGCGAAGCCCAAAGTCATCCAGGATAATTGCACGACATGCAGTCAGTCGTTTGATGTAAGCAAGATATTTTCCCGAAGATTTCACAGCTTGGACTTCTTCAAATAAAAAATTTACGGGCAAAAATAATGTTGAGATATTTTCCGCACAAAGCCTGCGACCGATGGCCACAGCAAGATGTGTTTTCCCTTCACCAGTTTTTCCGAGAAGTAATAAGTTTTCATTCGACTCGATAAAACTCAGTCCCGCAAATTCGCGAAGCTTTGCTTTTGTAAGTCCACGATCAAAACTCTGATCCCAGTCCTCAAGATCCGCAATAGATCTAAACTTCGCTCGAGTCATTAACATCTTCGACGTGCGCTCTTTTCTGAAGAGAACCTCGTCCTCCAAAATTAATCGCAAAAACTCTAAGTGATTTAATCCTTGCCCCGCCGCTTGCGCTGCGCGCTTTTCAAAGTTTGCGTGCACTCCGAAGAGTCGTAAACTGTGCGATAAATTTCGCATTTGATCAGTTGTCATTTTTTTCCTCCCTTTCAAAAGAGTTGTGTAAATACATGGATCCTGCCTCTCGCACCGGAGCCGATTTCACAGCCGAGGGCCTTGCTCCAAATTTATCAAAATATTCAGCCGTTGCCTGGATATATCCAAACTGCGTTTTTCCAAACATCATTCCAAGTTTGCATGCATGCTCTAAACCCGCCACTGTCACGCGACCTGATTGTCTAAGACGCAAAATTCCCTGCACACGTCGCAAATACCGTAGCGGATAAGAACCGCCCAAAAGTTCACCCACAAGTTTCTCAGTCTCCGGTCCAATGCGGTTTGCTTCGCGCAAAGCCACTTGCACCGAAAATTGTGTCAGAGCTAATTTTTCCTCTGGATAATGTTTAGAGTCCGTCGAATAAATTTCTTTTCCATGAAGTCTGGCATGCGCCGCAATTGGATTTAATGCCTGATCAAAGACTTCAATCAGCTTCGCAGTGATTCGCACTCGAACTTCTCGACCCACGAACTTGTACGGGACTGAGTAAAATTTCTTTAAAACTTGCACATGGCAATCTGCGTGAACCTTCGCAACTCGCCACTCACTCGTTTCCCAATTTTGAGAGGCACAAGGCATAAGTAAATCCTTCTCGCCAATAAATCTCTCTGACCTCGATACGCCCCAGTCTTTCATCTCTGCTAGATTCAGTTTTTCTAAATACTCGCGGAAGCATTTGTTGAGTTCATCAAGTGAATAAAAATTTCTATTTCTCACTTCTTGAAAAAATTGTCTCTGTATAACGCCAATACCGGATTCATTGCCGCCCTTATCTCTTGGTTTGTAGGGTCTCGCTGGGATCACTGCAAAGCCCCAATGATTTGCAAAATCCACAAACGTTGGATTCACGTCAGGATCGTACCAGTGCGCTTGATCAACTGCAGCCCTCTGATTATCCACGGTCACATACGGCGTGACACCACCAAAATATCGAAAGGCATTTTCCATCGAGCGTATTAACTCTTCGCGCTTTTGCGTAAACGTAAATTCACCGTACGTATAAGAGCTCATCGCCATCACGCCACAAAAAAATGAAGTCTTTTTTATCTCCCCAGTTGTTGCATCAATGATGTCGATTCCCTCTGCGTAATCAAAAAAACATTTCTCTCCTGGCTTATGTGTCAGACGCATGGTTACCGTTGGTAGGTTCGGATATTTCTTGTGGTACTCACGCCAAAACTGAACGTAACTAATTTTGTCCCCGGCAAATTCGCGTGCAAGAATATTCATCTGCACACCACGACTGTCTTCCAATCGCACTTTTTCCCAATCAACAGACTTTGCCCACTCGGGAATAACTGCTCCTGGTTTTATAATCTCTCCGCGACCAAGAACTCGTCTGATCGTGTTTCTACCGACCTTCAAAGTTTTGGCAATCTTGCGCGCCGTAAAACCTCGGGCATGTAATTCTAAAATTTGTTTCTGCATCGGAATCGACACCTTTATCGCCGCCATTTCCACCTCCGGAAATAACGGCAGCAAATTGTTTTTACTGTGTCGCTGACGCTTTAGATCAAATCTCCCAGATCCACCACAAGTGGATCCGTTTGATGAAATTAGGTGGCTCCGATTGATGAAATCGGGTGGATCCGTTTCATGAAATTGACTGGCTCCAATCGATGAAATCGGTCAATAATGGTTTCCCACAAACTTTCGGGCAGTATCCAAAAATTATAAGGAGTGGCTATGAAAGCATTTTTGTTTTTAGGTCTTACGGTGATTTCAAACGCTGTGTTTGCTCAAACTGAGCAGAGGGAAACACTTATTTTTAACAAGGCGGTGCGCTTACACTTTCAGGGATTGGACGTCTCTCAAGGATATGACTGTCGGGCCCAAACCTATATTTCAAAGGACCAAGCAGATGTAGTTGAAGCCGGCCAAGTGGATTTAACATCAGTCAGAATGTCTAAAACACCAATCAAATTCACTGGAAAACTTAGTTTTGGTGTGGAAAGCCAATCCGTTTGGAAGCTTGAGCGTGTAGGTAGCTTTACACATGTTACAGTAACGCCTGAGCAGGCTGTCACCCTGATTATTTCGCTCCAGGACAACAGTCCAAACAGGTCATTTGAGAAAAAGTCTCCCATTCTGAAAAATGCAAAAGTGACATTTGAACGAGGCCTCAGAATTTTTGAGGTTATCCTGAAAGCTAAAACCCCGTTTCGTCTTTCGCTCCCAGAGAATGGCCCATTTGGATTTGAGATTCCCGAGCAAAAAGCACTGCTGACTTGCAACCGGCCTCTTGACGAATTTTCAACCAATCCTGATCCCCAGCAATACGGGGCTTACTTC
>JANYDD010000026.1 GCA_025359945.1 Bdellovibrio sp.
ACCGCTTTTACAGCGCGTACTCTCATATCTTCTAGGGTTTGATGGTCTAATTTTCTGCCGTCAGTTTTTTTCATAACCAATTAAAACATATCTGAAAATTAAATCAATGTTTATGTATACTATCTAACGCACTTATTAATAGTAGGCCCATAAATCGCAGAAAACCTCTGAGGTTCATTTTTCTCCTGCGAATGCAGAGCCAAAGAGGAATCGAGCGATTTATGAACCTCCTAGTCATGAAAAAAATCCTTTTTAGATTTTACGAAAAATTGCCTGTCGGCGGGCAAGCTGGGCAATCGCGTAGGCGATTCCGATATCACCCGAATTCGATATTCACGCGTGGGAAGAAAATCAAAAGGGATCTTGGTCGCTTTTTGCCGGCCTTGATAAAAGATCGTCCAATCGCTTTCATCCAGATAACGATAATCAATCTGAATTTTGTAACTGCCTGCCTTTTCAACTGCAGTCCAAGAAAAGTTCGAATCCTGCAATTCGATTTCAAATGGAGGAGGCAATCGATCACCAATAATCATAAAACTAAAAGCTTGGTCACTATTGTCGTACACAACGCCCGAATCACTTCGCGCGGTAACGATCCAGTAATAGGTAATCCCCGACTTCAATTCTATATCGATTTCCTTTTTATCCAAAAGTGCCGTTTTGACTTCGCCGTCGGCAGTCCACAATCGAAAGTAGAATTTTTTTAATCCTGCACGCGCCTTCCAGCGAAACTTAACGATACGGCCACGCTCGGTGGCAGCGATCAGTCTTGCTTCATTCGCGGGCTCTTCGATGACAAGGTCCATGGGCATGGCCTCAAGGGCCATTGGTGCACTCCACTTTCCTACTTTCTGATCTTTTCTAATCGATCTGATGCGAACTTTGTACATACCAATCGGCACATCCTCGGATAAGTAGGGTTCGGTTTTTTTAAAATTCAGAATCTTTCCGGACTCGTCTTTCAATTCGACTTCGTAACCAGAACTCATGGGTACCGCATCCCATTCCATCTCGATTTTTGAAGTCATCTGTGCGGATGCAAAAAAATTAAAAATAAAAAGTAAGAACATCATGGCCACGTCTTGATCTCAAGAGTCGACAGTGGCTTCACAGAATTGGAAGCCATTTTCAATGCCACTTCGAAAGCCTGGGGACGACCCAGCTTTAAACCCTTTTCGCTCATAGCAAATTGGTAAGCAGTTAAAAAATTTTGCGCCTCTCGTGGACCAAACTGAATAACCCTAAGAGAAATGTGCAGGGCGTCCCAGATGGATAAAAAATATTCGTTGTCGTTACGAAGTTTTTCATAAAGCTCCCTGAAGGATGCATAAACTCCTGCTTCAAAATAAATATTGTACTGAATTGCTTCTAAAGAAACCTTGAAACAAAGATTCAGCGGAAGCTGATCTTTTTTGGCGCCTAAACAAAAATCCAAAACATTTTTTTAATCTTTTCGAACTGTGCGCGTCGATCCTTTGAACTCTTTGGATAGCTTCAAGGCCATTTCTACCGCAAATTTATAGTCTTGATTGTACATTTCAGGCGAATAAATGTCTTGAAAGATTTCGACAAAATTCTTTTGCACGTCCTTGGGTAGTTTTGAAAACTCAAGACAAAAGCGAAGGCTTCCCGCAGAACTTAAGCCCGCTTTTTTTAAAAGCAAGATCACTTCGATAAAACGCTCAGCAGCTCCGTTGCACCCTTCCGAGACAATTTCGGCCACTCGCAAATTCTGCTCTTCTGTTGTTGGAACTTCTTTTTGTTCTTTCAGAAATTCATAAGTACGAATCAATTCTGGCGTTGAATCGCAAAAATCAAAATGAACGTCTTCTTGTGCCCAAGCCCACGGGCCGATTAACGTAACAACGCCGCTTAAAAAAAATGTTTTCATTTTTTACACACCCTTGCAAAGTGGGGTGCTAAAACGACCAGTTCAAAGTCAGCAACAAAACTGTTTCTTTCTGGGTTGGTACCACCATGTAAGACGTTATCGGCGTATAGATACGCCTTTTATAGTCTTGGTGCCGGTCATAGGTTTCAATGTATCTATGGTCCTTGCAAAGTGGAATCGGTGGCGGATGAATCCTTGTTTTTAAAGTCCTAGTTTTAATTAAGGGCAGAGTGCCAGGCCCTGTTTCCGCAGGCTTCACGCCCAACCAATTTGGAAAAAATTGAATCTCCAGAAAATCAAATTGCAGATAAAACGATTCCTTGCACCAAGAAACACGGCCTGGCACAGGGTTGACGCATTTAAAAGTCGAATGATTACAAGCCTTTAATTTTGTGAAACTATTTTGATTCAGCTTTGACAAGGAGGTCAAGATGGTGAATCAAGCACAAATGTTAGTCGATCTTTTCGAAAAAATTGAAGACCCCAGAATTGAAAGAAGACGCGCGCACAAATTGGTCGATGTTCTTGTGATCACATTTTGCGGCGTATTTTGTGGGTATCGAAGTTGGTATGAGATAGTGGACTTTGCTTCGGTTCGGGAAGACTTTTTTAGAAGTATTTTAGAATTACCAAATGGAATTCCTTCGCACGATACTTTGAACCGAGTTTTTCAGCTGCTAAATTTTGGTGAGATAAGCAGAATTCTCTCCGAATGGTTAAGTCATTTTCCGAAAGCAAATGGAGATAAGGATCAGCTCGTTCACATCGATGGAAAGTTTATAAACGGATCAAATAAAAAAAATAATAATTCAAGGTCAACGCTTGGAATGGTGTCAGCATTTGCCTCTGAAACTGGAATTTGTTTGGCCTCAGTGATGACTCGCTTGGAAAAAGATCATGGCGAAAAAAAGTCGATGGAAAAGCTCATTGACGGACTTAACTTAAGAAAGACCATCGTGACAATTGATGCTGCTGGCGCGAGTCCTGAGATCGTTAAAAAAATCGTAAAACAAAATGGGAATTATTTAATTGCATTAAAGGCAAATCAGAAAAGCTTTTTAAATCTTTGTGAAAATCATTTTTTAGAGCATGGGAATCACGCGGAGTCCTTCAGTACAGATGAAAAATCCCATGGCCGTCATGATAACAGAACGTATCAGCAGCTATCGATTCACGATGGCGTATCTCTTGGATTTGCGAAGACATTAAAAACACAACTTGAAAAATGGCCTGGTATTGAAACGTTAGTTAAAGTCACCAGAAAACGAAAAGTCGGAGGCAATCCGAGTACCGAAAAAGTCCATTACTATTTTGGAAGTGTTAAAAAAGACATCCGTGAAATCGGAAACGCGGTTCGTTCACACTGGGCTATTGAAAATAAACTACATTGGATTTTAGACGTTCACTTTATGGAAGACCATTGTCGAACTAGGACTGGATACGCTGACGCCAATCTAGCGTTACTGAGAAGACTCGCTATCAGTGTTATGAAAAAAAATAACCCGATGAACAAACGCACGAATCTTTTGATGCTCAGATGTTCGATCCGCGACGATTTTTTGCGAGATATGCTATTTAGTTCAGCATTTTAAATGCGTCGGCCCTGGGCGGGTCGACTATAGAGCGGCCAACGGATTCACTCTACGAGCATTTGAAAGATGGCTCAATTCAGCTGTCCGCTTCGCCCGATGAAATGACCATTTTCGTTTTGTTCACCAATGCTGAAGACCAAAGCCAAGTTGATCCTATCGACGTGCTGGCAAGCTTACTTTTTCAAAGTGGCTACGGAGTCCGTATGGATGGAGCAGTTCCAAGCGTAGAATCAGCCCCTCGGGCCTACGCCAGACATCTGTTGGGTCAGGAATCATTTCGTATAGAAAGAAAAATCAGTTTCGTTGGAATTTTAATAGGATCATCAGAAACGGATAGTGTTGGGCCTGGTTGTCAACGGGACGACGATGCAAAACCAGTTCGGATCGAAGCTTTGTCAGCGGCTTTGGCGGGATCCTACATCAATCTCTGTTCCTCTAAGTTAGACTTGGAGATCAAGGCTCAACTTGTAAAGCAACTGAACTTATAGTTAGGGACGGGATCGCGGCAAATAAGCGATCCCTTTTCTAGGAACATCGTTTTCAGCGACGCCGACGGTTTGGCGAAAATGGACAATCTCCGGTAGTTTTTTTACGGAAGAAATAGTTTCTGTACCAGGGCGAAGTTTTTTTCCAAAGCGCGAACCATCCGTCTTTTGGAAAAATATTTACGCGGAAAATGCTGAAAGGGTTTTCGGGCAATGTTGAGCCGCCTTGGTCTGTGTTGACAGCGAAGACGTACCCGGCTTTCGCGACGAATTCTTCTAAGCGAGCTTCTCGATGTCCGAAGGGGTAGGCGAATGCCACCACAGAAGTCTGGAATTCTTTTTCCAAATCTTTTTTGGAATTAAAAAGCTCTTGAGAAATTTCTTCATCCGGCAGCTGAAGCAACGATCGGTGAGTGCTACCATGGCTGCCGATTTCAAATATTTCAAGATTTAATTTTTTTCGATCTTCGGCGCCAAGAAGTTGCGAAGCTTCGGGATCCTCGCCCAGGTCCCAAAAATTTTTTTGAATTTTTGAATCTGAAAGTAAAAAAAGACTGGCCTTGAATCCAAATTTTTCCAGCAGTGGTTGCGCATGCGTTAAGTTGTCCAAATAGCCGTCATCAAAAGTAAGTACGAAGGGCTTCTTAGGGAATTCATTAAAAGACTTTTTAACCAACCAAAAATCGGCCAGCTGACTCCAGTGCAAGCTGGTCAATCCCCGCCGCTTAAAAAAGCGCAAATGACTTTCGAAACGCGATTTTGTCACCCAGATTTTGTGCTGGCTTTCTAACTCTTGGATTGGAATTTTGTGATACATCAAGACAGGGATCCAGTTCGGTGCAAAAAATTCAAACCGCACTCGGCGATAAATTTGCTGAAACTGAAAAAATATTTTTGCCGGTTCAAAATCTTCCGCAAGTAGTAGGTGTAGCCCTTCTTTGGTTGGCGTGTGCGCATCTGGTCCAATACCGCCGGTGGTGCCGGTTTGGGGCAGGCCGCTTCTTTCGATGCCAGAATTAGAACTTCCGGTTCGATCAGTGATTTTAATTTTTATAGAATTCGAGATTTGTTGAATTGCCTTTTTCCAATCGACAACTTCCTCGCGAACACCCAATCCGACATCGCCGAAGTTACTGGCCAAGCAAGCTTGCCAATTTTCCCACATTGGCCCGTGCCATGTGTTCTCTCCCAGAACAAAAACGTGTGCTCCGCCCAGCGCGGCTTCGATCGCCACGCGGCCACCGCCGATCACAAAAGACATCTGTTGAAACCAACTCTGCAAATCAGCCGAAGAATCCTGGTGGACAAATCGCTTCGGGAACTTCGCATGAAGTTTTGAAATTTGGCTTTTTAGATTTTCAATTTCTAAGTTTGCCGACCCAGAAATTGAACCCGCCCACAATCCCGAACAAATTATTTCAATTTTCAAGTCCGGAAATTCCGCCAACAGCGACGGAAAAACCTGGGTCACCAGAGCTAGCAATCGTTGCCCTTTGGGACCAGAAGCACGCCCAACCCAGCCCAAATTTAAAGTTCTTTCAGGAATCGATTTTGATTTGGGCTGCGGCACAGGATTTCGAACTAAACTTAAAACCTTTGGCGAAAAGCCAAATTTATTCTGTAAATCCAGAAAAATATTCTCACAAACACAGGTGATATGATCGCCAAAACTTTTTTTAATAAAACGCTTTGAATAAGAATAATGCTGGCGCCCGTGAAGAGTCGTTACCATCGGCACGCGCAATCCGATTCTGGCTGCGGACGCATGCCGGCTGGCGCCTCGGGAATGGCAATGAAGAATATCGGGCCGTAAATCTTGAATTAGTTTTTTCAAAAAAAAATAACTTCTGAATTTAGACCTTAGGCCAGCTGGCGACAACGGCCATTGCACTTTATCGCACGCAAAAGGCAGATGAAATTGGTCCGACACCACTGTGACGTGGTCGCCCGCGGCTAGCTGTTGCTGAATAAGATGAAACGCAAACACTTCGCTGCCTGTCAGCTCGGTTTGCGTTAGAAAATGAAGCACTCGCATAACCTAGACCAAAGTGCATTAGGCCTTTGCATTCGTCAAGCCGATGATACCCTTAGAGAATGAGAATATTTTTTCGCTCAACGGTGTGCCTGTCGTTTTTCTGTGTGAGTTCCTTTTATTCCTTAGTTAAGGCCGTGGACAAAACCCAGGACACTTATGGAATTGTGTCAAAACAGGAAGGATTGATGAAAACCAAAAATCTTGCTGAGAAAAAAATCCCAACGGGTGAACTCAAGCCTCCGCAGGCAACTCAAAAACCTTATGCGCACACCAAGTTTGAAGATCGCCGCGAGGACCCTTATTTTTGGATGCGCGATCGTGAAAATCCGCTGGTGCTAAAACACCTGAAGGCCGAAAACGCATACACCAAGACCGTGTTGGCAGACCAAGACCATCTACAGAAAAAAATTTTTCAAGAGCTTAAATCCCGCATAGCGCCCGATGATGCTTCTTCGCCGGTCAGGCAGGGAAAATATTTTTACTCGTGGAAGTATAAAGCTGGAAAAGAACATCCGATTTTAATCAGGAAGACTTCGCTGAGCGCAAAAAAAGAAGAAGTTCTATTGGATGAAAATGTGTTGGCCAAGGGGAAAAAATTTTTTCAGTTGGGGGCGGCAGAAGTTTCACCCGATGGTCAAAAACTAGCTTACACGTACGATACTCAAGGCCGCCGTCTTTTTTCGTTGGCGGTAAAAGATTTAAGCACTGGAAAAACCAAAGATTTAGGACTGAAAAATATTTCTGGGCAAGTGGTTTGGGCCAATGACAATGCGACTTTATTTTACGTTGGCAAAGACACTCAAACATTGCGTGCTGATCATGTGTTTCGTCGAACGCTGAATGAAAAAATATCACGTTTAGTGACGATCGAAAAAGATCCAGAATTTCAAATTGGCATTGGTAAATCCATTTCTGGAAAATATATTTTCTTGTCCAGCGAGGCCACGCTAACCCAAGAGTATTCTTTAATTCCCGCAGATCGCCCGACAGAATCACCAATCATGTTTGAACCCAGGGAAAAGGGTCACGACTACAATTTAGAGCACGCGCACGGCCAGTTTTATATTCGTACCAATTGGAACGCGCCCAACTATCGGATGATGGTGGCGACGGAAAATAATTTTCCAAGAAAAAATTGGCGCCAGATTTTAGCAGCGTCAGAAAAAGTTTTGTTAGAAAATTTTCTAGTGATTCGACCAGCTTTGGTTATTGAAAAACGCGAGCTTGGACTTTTAAGTTTGGTCGTTTACAAATTAGATTCTCAAGGGCAACAGATTGACCAAGGCCAATCTATTCCTGCCCAAGATCAAGCGTACTCGATGAGTTTAGGCGCCAATCGAGAATTTGAAACGGATCGATTTCGCTACCAATACGAATCGCCGATTCGGCCACCCAGCGCATTTGATTTTGTCTTAGCCGACGGAAAACCAATTTTAATAAAAGAAAAGAAAATACCCAATTATAAAAGTGAAAAATATCAGGTACTTCGAAAATTCTACCCCGCACGGGATGGCACAATGGTGCCGGTGACTCTCATCAGCCAAAAAGAAAAACCTGACAAAATGCCAGCGCTGCTTGTTTATGGCTACGGGTCTTACGGGTTGTCGATGGATCCCGATTTTGGATCAAAAATCTGGAGCTTAGTCGATCGGGGTTTTGTTTTTGCTATCGCTCACATCCGCGGCGGCCAAGAGCTGGGTCGTGCTTGGTACGACGGCGGAAAATTATTAAACAAGAAAAATACTTTTTATGATTTTATCGATGTCACTCAACGTTTAGTTGAGGACAATCAAGGCGATCCCAATCGCGTCTACGCTATGGGAGGCAGCGCCGGGGGCCTGTTGATGGGCGTGGTCGCCAATATGTCGGGCCAGTCGTACAAAGGAATGGTCGCGCAAGTTCCCTTCGTCGATAACTTAACAACGATGCTTGACGATACAATTCCGCTGACCACCGGTGAATACAACGAATGGGGAAATCCCAACGAAGAAAAATTTTATCGCTATATAAAATCCTATTCCGTGTACGATAATATCGAACGCAAACCCTACCCCGCGATGCTGATCACCACCGGATTTCACGATTCACAAGTGCAATATTGGGAGCCCATGAAATGGGTCGCAAGACTGCGTGAAATGAAAACCGATCAAAACCCATTGCTATTTCATACTACTTTGGATGCCGGCCACGGTGGGTCCTCGGGCAGATACGAAGCCCTGAAAGATGCAGCACTAACGTACACTTTTTTGCTTTGGCTGGATGGACAAGGCCTGCCGCAAAAGAATCAGGGAAAAAAACCCAGACTCGCTCAGCCTGCCGAATAACCGCTCAAGGGTACCGCATCCCTTTTTACGTGACGGGGCGTTTGGCAACCCGTTACGTAAAAAGGGATGCGGTACCTTTTGAGATGGAAATGTCTCTTGAATTTTGTTCATTCAAAACGCAAAGTTAGGCCTATGACAAAATTGAAAACGCATTTGTTTATTTGTAGCAATGGTCCGGATCGGGCCGAGAAATGTGGTGGAAAAAATTCTGAGGAACTGCGCCAGAAGCTAAAAGCGTTATGCAAAACCGAATCCTTCGCAGGCGAAATTCGGGTTAACAGCGCAGGGTGTTTGGGTCAATGCGAACACGGCATAGCTTCTGTTTTTTATCCCCAAGCCGAATGGAATCTGAATTTAAAATCCACCGATGTCGACTTTATGATGAAAAAAATTCGAAAGAATATAGAACAGTAAATTTTGTAATTCACAGATCCAAGCATCCGAACCATTCGAACCATTCGAACCATTCGAACCATTCGAACCATTCGAACCATTCGAACCTATTGTCTCTAGGAATAATCAGCTCCCCTGTGTTTCCAAACCCTTATTTTGCACAAACACTTCGCCAAGATTTTCCCAAGTTGTCTCAACATGAGACAAGCCTTCCGCGTTTCGCTGGGAATGTTGCACACGAAATTGTAAGCTTTAGGTCAAGCAACAAGGGAGGGACTTTGTCGGCGACTCGTTTTGAAACCAAAGAAACAGTTCAATTGCAGATTTACGGCAAGTCCGGAGAAGTGCTCCTTCATATGCGAAATGTCTCGAAGTCAGGTGCGTGCCTAGAATGTTCGCCGTCGCGAGTTCCATTAAAAAAAGGCGATCTGGTAAGAATGATTGTCGAGCTTCCAGAAGTCAGCAAAAAACACAAAGTGAGCGGCGAGGTTATTTGGTGTGATGGCCACCGGACCGGGATCACATTTTTATCCAAACAAAAAGTGATCCAAAAAATTATGGGCCGATCAGCTTTTTAATTTTTATCTAATTCAATCACTCCGCACGCAATGCGCGTGCCCGAGTTGCCGCTGGGTTGGGTTTTAAAATCATCCGGCATTCCATGGATCACTAGTGACTTACCAACGATCGAATTTTTTCCGCTAAATTCTAATCCATCAATGACATATTCGCGAAGAGCATCGCCATTGGCATTCGTCGACAAATTTCCTAAATCACCGGCATGTCGATCTGGACCGGTGGTCGCCCCGTGTAAATGCCCCAATGGATTAAAATGTCCCCCTGCCGAGGCCGCATCTGGGGCCGAGCAATCACCTTTTTCATGAATGTGAAATCCGTGAAGACCATTTTTCGACAATCCTTTGATTTGCACCAAAAAGCTTGCTCGTCCCGGTTCTTCTTTGATCACGACGGTTCCGCTAACAGTTGATTTAGACTTGGCTTGCATTTTCACGGTCGCAGTGCGGCCTTTGAAATTTTCGGTGAGGTTCACTTTTTCAGTCACACACCCCGATAAAGTGTGCGCTGCGATCAATATAAAAACATGAGCAAGGTAGAAGCTAAAATGCGCCGCGGGTTGTGGATCAAATGGCCATTCCTGAACCCATTTTAAATAGTTTCTCAAAATATTTCTCCTTCTGAAAGCGCCGTTATGCGGCGACTCACTTTTAAATTCAATGTTTCAATTGTATGTTTAAATTCTAAGTTTAAATTTCATTTTCAAAACTTCGTCTTCCAAACTTGATTGCTTTCGTTGCGCACTTCTGAAATACCGATCATATCTTGAGCCTTGCCATCGGCACCTGTCAACCTGATCGCCAACTACATTTTTTTCCGAATCAAAAAAGTTTTTAATAGAAGATTTTCATCAGGCTTTTCAAAATCCAGCATTTGCTTGGGAACAACAGGGCCAACTGAGCTCTGGCCAAAATTTTTACGAAGTTCATTCTCCCATTCGGCCGAGGTCCATTTTTCTAAATTCGTGCTAAAGAGCAATGCGCCATCTTCTGTCAAAATATCCAGTGCGCTTTGAATCAGTCTTTGAAAATCTTTTTCGATCGAAAAAGCACCGCGATCAGATCTTGAAAATGAGGGTGGATCGCAAATAATCAAATCAAATTTCAAATTTTTCTTTGCGGCCATCTGCAAATATTCAAAAGAATCGCGCGCGAAAAACAGATGCCCGTCGATCCCCAATTGATTGAGCTGAAAATTTCTTTTTCCGTGCTCTAAATATTTTTTGCTGGTGTCGACCGAAACCACTTGCGCTGCGCCCCCATCAGCGGCGGCAACACTAAATCCACATGTATATGCAAATAAATTTAATACTTTTTTTTTCGAAGAGTTTTTAAAAACCCAATGCCTGTTTTCGCGTTGATCTAAAAAAAGTCCGGGAGACAAGCCCAGATCGTTTCGCAGGTAAAATAAAAACTGATTTTCTTGGGTGATCCATTCATAGGGTTGATCTTGAAGTTCGGCAGTTCGCGCCCATAGTTGGCTGGTTGTCGGAGTTTTCCCACGATTTTTCATTTGTCGCACAAAAACTGGCGCCTGCAAAAAATCCGACAAAAAATAAAATCTTGAAAAATCATCTTCCATGGGGTCGTTATCTGCGTACCAATAAACCCACAAATGCCGCCCCAATAAATCGATTTTAAAACTGGGATTTTCTAAATGCATCAGCCGCAACGACTGATCTTTGTGTTTTAAAAAATCGTAAAGCCTTTGTCTAAAATCTAAAGCCGAAAGAATTTCGCAAAGCCTTTGATCTCGGATCAATCCCATTCTTCCAAAAAAAGCGGGAGGTTCGGATGAAAACTTCTGTCCACCAACCTCAATCATCTGAGAATGCAGACAGCGATGCGGAAAACGAATCCCACCGTACATCCGATCGCCCAAGATCGGCATCCCGACCATACTGGCGTGAAGGCGAATCTGATTGGGCCGTTCAGTT
This sequence comes from Bdellovibrio sp., assembly GCA_025359945.1. Taxonomy (GTDB): domain Bacteria; phylum Bdellovibrionota; class Bdellovibrionia; order Bdellovibrionales; family Bdellovibrionaceae; genus JANYDD01. The sequence goes on from JANYDD010000026.1 coordinate 11,233, forward strand.
GATGGGGTAGCCTGCCATAGATTGTAGAAAGCATTTCCTTTCAGCCTTTTAAAATGAGTCTTGGCGCTGACCATTTCTTTTTTCTTTTCAAAAAGTATAATTCTCATCAAAGCTTCGGGATCGTGGCGACGTTGACAATAAAAACTTTCTTTTTGTTCGGGCAGCAGTGTTGCGGGCAAAGAAGCTTCCACGATCAGCTCGTTATCTGAAATACGATCAATGCGAACTTCAGATGCGGAACATAATTCTTGAAGTTTGGTGTCGGTCTGCGCGCTTGTTATCATCTGATAGGTTTTTTTCACATTTTGGTCTTTAAAATCTGCCGAGAGTTTTTGCGTAGTTTCAAGGGACATCGAAAAAATCATTGCTCCGGTGGTGTCGCGATCCAAACGATGCAAAGTCTGGACGGGGCGTCCGATCTGTTGCTCTAGCAGTTGCTGAATTGAATCGGACGGGGAGTCTTTGCTAGAATCCAGTCCCCGGGGTTTATTGACAAAAACCAAATCATCATCAGATTCTAGTTGGAAGAATGAAAATTTCATCTTCAGTTGACTAACAAACTCAAAAAGGAATGTCATATGACTTTAAATTGGTCTTCAAAATTAAAACACAACTTAAAACACAGCTTAAAAAGCAGCTTGAAAGTTGGCCTTGTCGCCAGCGCGATCGCAGTGTCGACGGGTTTTTTGTCAGGATGTGGAATCCAGTCGATTCCCCAATCAAAAAATCAGGTCGAGGCTTCGCTGGCCGAGATGATGAATCAATACAAACGGCGCGCCGACTTGATCCCTAACTTGGTCCAAGTCGTAAAGGGCTACGCGACCCATGAAAAAGAAACTCTAACCGCGGTCACCGAGGCCCGCGCCCGTGCTACCGCTGTCACCATTGACCCTTCGAAAGTGTCGGCTCAACAATTGGCCGAGTTTCAAAAAGCTCAAGGCCAGTTGTCGCAAGCTTTGGGAAAGCTTTTGATGGTTTCAGAAAACTATCCCCAGCTAAAGGCCGATAGTCAGTTTATGGGATTGCAAACTCAGTTAGAGGGCACAGAAAACCGTATCACCATTGCTCGTCAGCGATATATCGAGTCAATCAAGGGTTTCAATGATCTGGTGACAGTGCCGCCCACTAGTTGGACCAACGGATTGATTTACCATCATGAGAAAATGCCTCAGTGGGATGTTGACCCGTCTGAAAAAGAAAAAGTATCAAAACCACCTGAAGTTAAATTCTAGTAATGAATTTAAGATTTAAATTCATTTTTTGTGGAATCTTGTGGGGATTTCTAGCCCGCGCGAATTTTGTTGTTCCACGCCTGAACGGCCCGGTGATCGACCAAGCTGGAATCATCAGCCCTCAGGCTCAAGCAGAAATCGCGCAACTTTTGGCGGCCTTTAGTCAGTCGCAGCGAGCTCAAATTCAAGTTTTAATTGTACCAAATCTGGATGATCTGCCGATCGAGCAAGCGTCTATTAAAATTGTCGAACAATGGAAGCTGGGTGACGCCAAAAAAGATAACGGCCTACTTTTTCTGGTCAGCGTGCAAGATAAAAAAATGCGGCTAGAGGTGGGTCAGGGGCTTGAAGGCGATCTGACCGATATTGAGGCCCAGCAAATTATTTTCAATGTTGTGCGACCTTATTTTAAAGCCGGCCAGTTCGATCAAGGAATTTATTTTGGTGTGGCAAGCATCATTCAAAAACTAGACCCTACTTTTTTTGAAAAGCATCAAAATTTTGCTGGCGCTGTTGAAGGCAAAAAAAAGTTAAGCCCTTTGCAGTCATTGATGTTGTTGTTGGTTTTGATTTTTATCGTGATTCCATTGCTTCGATTTTCTTCCAGAGCCGGCGCTTTTGCTGCTGGAGTAGGACTTGGTACTGGTCTTGGTCGTGCAGGCTGGGGCGGTGGCGGCTTTGGCGGAGGCAGTGGCGGCGGCTGGTCAGGCGGTGGCGGCGGATTTAGCGGCGGAGGCTCTAGTGGCAGTTGGTAAAAAAAATTTATGGCTGAAGCGATGTTTGAAAAGCGGCGATTTGGAGCGCATTCAAATGGCGGTAAAAATCGCAGAAAGCAAAACCACCGGCGAAATTGTTCCAATGCTAGTTCAAAGATCCACTCCGGTTGGGCATTTACCTGTGGTCCTGGCTTTGATAGGTTTTGTGTTTTTTTTACTGCTAGACTTGGAATGGATTTTTCATTCAGCGGATCAAAGATATTTTTGGCTGATCCCAGGCTTTTTTATTTTAAGTTTTTTGCTGGCTATTCCCATTGCAAAATTTTTGTGCGTTCAGCGCTGGTTGACGTCAAAGACCGATCAAGAAGTCGAAGTCTGGGAAAAGGCCGAGCTTGAATTTTACCGTGGCCGCTTCACTGAAACCTCAAAGCACACAGCGATTCTTTTATTTGTTAGTTTAATGGAGCGAAAAGTTGTCGTGCTAGCGGATAAAGGAATTTCATCAAAGCTTCCGCCCGAGACCTGGAAAGAAGTCGTGCAATTGCTGACAACTCAACTCAAACAAAAAAAACTGGCGCTAGGCTACGTGAATGCCATCGAGAAATGTGGCCAAATCCTGGCGCAATATTTTCCAGCAGAAGCTCATGATAAAAATGAGATTCCTAATGGGTTGGTGGTTCGGGATTAATTCTAAGGTCGTGAAGGTCTATAAAAAATTTTTCAATAGATGTTTTATTATCTAGTTCACAGATAAGATTTTTACCTTGTGGTTTTACGCAAGGAAGCCTGATAAAGGGCATCACTCATGGTTAGCTTTTTTCCTTCTGAATCCGCTTTTTCCCTAAGTTCGATGGCTGCAATTAAAAGTCCCTCCTGAGAGTTCAAAAAAGCGAAATCGCTTGAAATAGCCATGCGGCTTAGGGTGTCGCGAACAAGTTGAGATGGAAATTCTGCACGATATCTAAAGTAAGGGTCGACGGAAGTCGTCGACTCATTCATTTTTGCGATAAAATTGATAGCTACAAGTGCAGAAAAATCAGATGGTAAGCCTTCAGACTTTTCGATTCTGGAGTAAAGTAGTCCCATGATAAAATCTAATTTACCGGCTTTTGTAGCACTCACTAATCTACGGGTAAAGGATGAGGCCGCAGCGTATGGGTTTGCCGCGGCAATAGCTCGCGCCAATTGCTCACGACTTTTTTTATGCGAATCTTCTAAATTTGACTCGCTATTCTTGCGGGTTATATAAAGAACTTCATTTACGGCCGATGTATTCATTTGTTTTCCGAGTGCTTCCCCTGGTTCAAGGTTCTGATACAGCCTGTAAGTTTGATCAAAAAGGAGACCTAGCTCTTTATATTTTTTTGGATCGCGGGTCAGCATAGCGGTCTTAAGCAGCAAAAGGGCGTCCACGGACAGAGGTCTACGACCCCCGACAGATCCATAGAGAGAGACAAAGGACATGATATCGGTCAAGAAGTCCCGCTCCTCTCTGGATCGCTGATTTTCAAATCTTAGAGACAAATTTTCCAAAAAAACCAAAATGTCCTGAGTGGAATTTTTTCTTATAAACGATTCAAGCGCGGACTGATTCAAGTCTGGGAACTGACTCTTAAAATTTTTTAATATTCTTGCTTTGATCAAATTTCCATCGATGCCCATGGTCCAAGCTTTGGTAGCTCCGAATTCAAGTTCTGCATCACGATCTTTGCCTGAAAGTTTATCCCCCGCGCTTGAGTCTAGGGCGTCTGAACCTACAGTGCTTCTGCCTTTACAAGGTTTTGCTTTCCCGAGTTCTTTCGCCAAAACCAAGACCGGAGCTAAAGAAAAAATCACGGCTGCTGATAAAAAATTTCTTAATAAACTAAGGGCCACTTCATAACTCCCGCGAGACCAGTGCTTTAAATCCAGTTAATTTAAGATGCCTGGATCTACGATTTAAACTTGGTCAGATCAAGTATCAGATCTAATATACGTTGCGAAATGGGTGCCAAAGACAGAAAATTTTTTAGCCATAGCGAAGGTTTCCGGGTTGTCGAATTTGTGAACAGGCGCTGCTTTTAGGCGCACGATGAAACATGACCACAATTAATACAGCGCCAGCAGTTGGCCTGAAGTTCGCACCATGATCCACACTCGGGGCACCGGTGCGGAGAACTCAAAGGGCTGGCCACGGCATTCGCGGGCGATCTGAGCGGCTGGGACAATTTAGAGGCATCCCTGTAGATAGAAACGGACTTCAACCCCATTTTCCAAGCTTGAAAATAGATCGTTGAAATATCTTCGACAGTGGCGTCAGCGGGCAGGTTGATCGTTTTTGAAATGCCGCCACTGACAAATTTTTGGATTTCAGCCACCATTTTCAGATGATCCATCGGGCTAAGGTCATGAGCGGTCTGCAGTATCTTTAGCCGATTTTTCCATAAATTTTTGTGTGGGCTAGTATTAGAAATTCGCTTAAGGTCTGCTTGGCCAAATTCGATTTTTCCGGTCCAACGCAAATTCTCGATCAAGTTTTTGATGGCCTCTTGAGAAAGATTCCACTTTTTCAAAAGCTGTATCAAAGACTCGGAAACAAAAGTCATCTGGCCACCGCCACTTAAATTTTTAGTTCTTAGCAGCGAAAATTCAGGTTCTACCCCGGTGGTTTCGCTGTCCATAACTAGGCCAATCGTTCCCGTCGGAGCCATCGCGGTTATCTGGGAATTTCTAAGGCCATATTTTGAAATGCTAGAAATCAAGCGATTCCAGTCTGAGGGAATGCTGTCGGCATCAGCGCCAAACCGCGAGAGAATTTTATTTTTAAAAAGATCGTGTGCCAAAAGATTGTGTTTTTGAATCACCCCCAGATGCGATTTTTTATTTTTTTTAAAAGCCGCGTAAGGTCCGTGAGATTTTGCAATTTCGTGGCTTGTTTGTAGCCCCCCGTAGAAGAGTAAAAAACTTAAACCCTGGGCCGTCTTTCGACCTTCGTCGCTGCTGTACGCAAGCTGCATCCGCATCAGCAGCGCGCCCAGTCCGCAAAATCCCAAACCCAATGGCCGATACTGGTTGCTGTTGGCCGCAATTTTTTCCGTCGGGTATCCGGCCAAATCAACTAAGATTTCTTGCGCCAAAAAAATAATTTTAGCGGTATGCAAGAAATCCTGAACTTGAAAAACATCATTGCGCCAAAACGCCAAAAGATTTAACGAAGCCAAATTGCAGGCAGTGTCGTCTAAAAAGAAAAACTCGCTGCACGGATTGCTGGCGCGAATTTCGGCATCGGCCGCGCAGGTGTTCCAGGCGTTGATCGTGGTTGAAAATTGCACGCCAGGGTCAGCACATTTCCAGGCGGCTTGGCAAAGCTTGCGCCAAATTTCGGCCTCGGTCCCGTTGACTAAAGACTTTGATAGTTTCTGCATCATTACGGCAGAAATACGGATTGAATTGTTGGCGTTTTGACCCTCAAGAAAACTTTCGAGCGATCCCGTTTTGTTTTTAAAAAATTCCAAATCCCGCAACTGAAATCCCAATTCTTCTTGTTCTGATTTCCATCGAATTAAATCTAAAACTTCGGGGTGATCGGCGTCGACGCAAACCATTTTAGCGGCCCGTCTTGTAGTGCCCCCAGATTTGACGGCGCTGGCGGATTGATCAAAAACGCGCAAGAATGAAATCAGCCCCGAGCTTCGGCCGCCCGATTTCAGTCGGTCAAAGCGGCTTCTAAGCCTAGAAAAATTAGTTCCACTTCCAGAACCAAATTTAAAAATTTTGGCTTCGTTACCTAACAGCTGGTAAATAGATTCTAGCGAGTCTTCAACAGACTGAATAAAGCAGGCAGACACTTGCGGGTGTTGGTAGGAATTATCCGATAGCTTAGTTTTATTTTCTTTTTTGTCCCAAAACCACAGGGGGGTATCCCCTGCGATCCCATACTTATGAAAAAGTCCGCAGTTGTACCAAACAGGAGAATTAAAAAAAGCCTTTTGCTGCAGTAGAATATATTTTAATTCTGCCGAGAATATTTCTGCATCGATTTTTCGATCAAAGTATTTATTTTTTTTCCCAAAATCTTTGATGGTATCGACAACACGATCCAAAACTTGCTTAAGGCTTGATTCCAGCTGATGCGTTTTTTGATTTTTGATCCGCAAGTATTGTGAAGCAAAAATGGTCGTGGCGTTTTGAGACCAGAACGACGGCACTTCAACGTTGTCGGCTGAAAAAATCAATTCTCCGGAAGTGTTTCTAATCTGCACGGATCGTTTCTCCCAATTCCAATCTTTACTAAAGTACGGATTTTTAATTTTACCAAGGACGGTTTCGGGGAATGTTTTGGCAGAAGGCCTGGCAGTAGGCTTTAAAAAATAAGCTTCGATTTTCATTAGGGCGGGCCCTTTCGAAAAGGAAATTCACAAATTAACTGAGTGCCACGGCCCACTTCAGATTTGGCTTCAACGGTCCCACCATGGGTTTGTACGATGTGCTTTACGATCGCCAGTCCTAAACCTGAACCTCCGGCATCTCGCGAGCGGCCTTTGTCGATCCGATAAAAGCGTTCGAACAAGCGCACTAAATGTTCGCGATCAATTCCAGGGCCGTTATCGATCACTTGCAGTTGCACTTTTTGGGATTCAGGCAAAAAGATCCAGCGGATTTCGATTTGGCCGCCTTCGGGAATATATTTAATTCCGTTGCCAATTAAATTGACCAACACTTGATCGATCTTGGCGATATCTGCAGCGAACGGCGGGCATCCCACAAAGGATCGCAGCACGATGCGCCTTTCGGTGGCCAAAGACGAAAGCCTTTCAATCACTTCTTGCGTGTGGGCGGCGGGATCGAAATCTCCCCAGGTGAGCTGCGGGGAATGTTCCAAGTTAGACAGGGTCAAAAGGTCATTAACAATCTCGGTCAGGCGATCAACATTTTTTGAAACGGTTTTTAAAAAATGCGGGATCATTTCATATTTTTGCTCGTCGAAATCTATGCGAATTGTTTCAACAAAACCTTTAACGGCGGTCAATGGGGTCCTTAATTCATGGGACGCGTTTTCCACAAATTCATTGCGCATTCTTTCAATTGTTTTTTTCTCGGTGACGTCATGAAATAGTCCCAAGATTCCGGTCATTTCGCGGGTTTTTTCGTGGCGAATCGGCGATAGCGTAACAGCAAAAAATCGTTCTTCATCGTGCATAAAAGTTTTTAGCCGAAGGTCTTTTCTTTGCGTGGTTGTTGAACTGATGCAGGCCTGCAGCAACTCGTTGCTGGCGGGATCTCGAAACACTTGCGAGAAAAGCAATGAACCCTCGTCGTTAAAAATCTTCAACTGTTCCCGAGGTAAAAAATGACTGACGAAGGAAGAATTGAAATGAACGGCCTTGCCGTCGACGGTCAAAGTAAGTACCGCGTCCTCTAAAGCTGACATCAAAGCTTGCGATTCTTGCCGCTCGATGGCCAGTTGAATGCGGCGTTTTTTTAACTTTTTTTGAATTTGATCCAGGGCATGTTCTAATTCCGAGTACTCGCCGTATTCGGTTTTGAATAAATCCTCGCCTTCGTCGGGCGCTAATTTTAATTCTTTCTTTCGTGTCATGCGAAGTGTTTTTAAAATCACCCGTTTTAGCGGCACTGAAAATCGATAAGATAAATACCAAGATGAAAGCAAAATTAAAAAAAAAGCCGCTACAAAAAGCCCTTCAAAAGTACCCTTCCATAAAAATGAAAGTCCAAACACCAAAGCCCAGGTGACTAATTGACCCAGCCAAATCCGAAAAAAGAAATTTTTAAAAAGTTTCCACGGGAAAAACGAATTCATGACCCGCGAATTCGGTAACCAACACCCCGAATTGTTTCGATCCACTCGCTGCAAGCGCCTAGTTTTTTGCGCAAGCCAAACACATGAGTGTCAATGGTTCGACCCGTGACCGAAATTCCATCCCCCTGAACAACAGAAATCAAATAATCCCGGGTCAGTACGCGCCCTTGTTGGGAGGCCATTTGGCTTAAGATTTTAAATTCTGACGGGGTCAAGTGCAGTGCCTCGTTCAGGCAAGTGACTTCGTAACTAGCTAAATTTATTTTTAGACCACCGACCTCTAAAGTTTCTATTTTTGGAGTGCTTGCCGGTACGATAGAGCTTGCAGACAACTTCTGAGCTTGGCCACGACGAATTAAGGCCTTGACCCTGGCAGTAAAAATCGCGGGCTCGAAAGGCTTTGTGATGTAATCATCCGCACCGGCCTCGAGCCCCAAAATAATATCTTGAGGTTCGGCTTTGGCGGTGACCATCAAAACCGGGGACTTATCAGCGTTAAGAGTTTTTAAAAATTCGATGCCGCTGATCTGCGGAAGCATCCAATCCAAAACAATCAAGTCAAAAAGGCTTTTCGAAAGTTGCAGCTGAGCTTCAGGTACACTGGCCGCCAACTGCACCCGATGTCCCAAGCGCAATAACAAAAGCGAAATCAATTCTCGGATTTCAGCTTCATCTTCGACCACTAAAATCTGCGCCGACTGCAAGGAATTGCTTAAGTTATCCATAGGTTTCTCCAATTGGAAATTCGTTTTTTTTTCGGTGGTGTGAATTTCCATAGAGCTACCCTCCTAAAAAAAAATTAGAAAGTCGAGGTGTCTTTTGCTTCTCCGCCGTGGCGGATGTCTTTGCCTGTGGAAACAAAGATCACGTCTTCGGCAATATTTGTCGAATGATCGCCAATACGTTCAAGGTTACGCGCCACCAAAATTAAATCTAGTGCGGCCAACGCGGCCGTGGGGTTTTTCTCGATGTAATTCGAAAGATTTTGAAAAACCGAATCTTTCCGGTGATCCACCTGATCATCCATCAGCAATATTTCACGAGCTAACTTCATGTCTTCGCGAATAAAGGAATCCAAAGAGTCTTTAACCATCTTACGAACGATCTGTGACATTTCTGGAATTTCTTTTGGCAGCGAAATTGTCTTTCGATTGAAATAATCTTTGCCGGTATATGCCATGTTGACGCATTGATCGCCCATGCGTTCAAGATCCGCATTGATCTTGATGCAAGAAACCACCCATCGAAGATCTTTGGCCACAGGTCCCTGTTTAGCTAAAATATTCAGGCAAATCTGATCGATTTCTTTGTGTCCCTGATTGATTTTTTCTTCGACTTGATGAACTTCAGAAAATTTCTGCGGCGAATTTAGTGAAAAAGCTTCGGTCGAAACTTGTAAGGCGTGCTCGACTAACCCGCCCATCATCATCAAAGTTTTTTTAAGGTGGTCTAAATCAGAATCAAAAACGCGCTCCAAACTCATAGCTAAGTGTACCCGGGGATTGTCGAACTGCCTACAAACTTTTTTAACCTTTCAACCGGGGCTCGACGATCTGCATCCTGGCCTGGATGGAAGTGCGCTTGCTCAACCTGAATCTGTCCTTCATCCTGAAGTCAGCGGGTGTAAATGCAAATTCAAAAACGACTAGCAGCAATTGATATCGGTAGTAACGCCATTCGCATGGTGATTTCGGACTACACACCCAAAGGTTTTCGTTTTTTAAAAAAATTTCGCTTTCCCATCCGCTTGGGCGGCGATGTTTTTGAAAAAGGAAAAATTTCCGGAAAGAACATGAAAGAATCAGCACGAACTTTCCGCAAGTTCAAGGAGTTGACTAGCGAATTCAAGGTCACAGGACTGCGTGCTGTGGGGACCAGCGCGCTTCGAGAAGCCAAAAATCAAAGTTCATTTGTCGAACTGATTCGAAGAAAAAGCCAAATCAATATCGAAGTGATCGACGGGGTCGAAGAGGCCCGGCTGATTCATTTGGCAGTGAAGAAGGAAATATATCTTGAAAATCATATTTGTCTTTTGATTGATGTTGGCGGTGGAAGCGTTGAACTGACCCTCAGTCAAAAAGGGCAAATGATCGGAACGCAAAGTTTTCCCATGGGCACGGTTAGAATTTTAGAGCGTCTGCGCAAACGCGATTTGGCCGAATCCCAAATGGCCCTTGTGTTGGATGAATTTATGGAGCCCATCAGTCATTTTCTAAAATCTATTCCCACCGACGGAAAAATTGATTTTGCGGTGGGCACCGGAGGAAACTTAGAGACCTTGGGTAAGCTAAAGCCCGTGCTTTTGCGAAAAGCGTCTAGAAATTTGCTGACTCTTGCCGAGACCTCGGAAATCGTCGCGCGATTGACGCGAATGACTTACAAAGATCGTGTTGAAAAGTTAAAGCTTCGAACCGATCGGGCCGACGTGATTGTTCCCGCCGCCCGGTTAATTTATATGATTATGTCGATAGCTTCGATCGATAAGATCTATATTCCAGGAGTAGGTCTAAAAGATGGTTTGTTGTGGTCAATGCTGACCTAGAATTAAATGCTTGAGGAAGTTTGTTTTTGTTTGAACCATGGAGAGGGTTTTATGGAAAAAAGTGGGATCGAGCCAGAAAAAAATGAAGTAGAAAAAAAACTGCAAAAAAAAACAAGGTCCATCTTTGCAGAGCACCTAAAGTCAGCTGATTTGGCGCCGTTTGCAAATTCCGATCAAAAGAGGCCCACTGGGCTTGGGCCTGCGCAAGCGCGGAAGTTTTTAGCGCAAATGGGATTTCAATTTCCAAAGAAAAATATTTCTTTTCAGATGCTTAAAGGCGGAGTTGCCAAAACGACCTCGGCATTGAACTTGGGTTTGCGGGCCGCCATGTACGGCGCCAAAGTCTTGTTTATCGATTTAGACCAGCAGGCCAATTTAAGTTTTGCCTTGGGTGTTGAAGATGAAAACAATCCGGTGTGGGTCGATGTTTTTGAAAAAAAAATCGCCGTCGAACAAGCGATTTTGAAACTCAGTGACCAGATTGATCTGATCCCGTCCAGTTTGAATAATTCGGTGCTGGATCGTGCGATGTTGAATTCTCAAAGACACTGGATTAAATCGATCGAAATTTCTTTGGCCCCCATTCAGGCGCGCTACGATTTAGTTATTATGGACACGGCCCCGCACTTGTCAGCTGTGAATTCCGCGGTCAGTTATGCTTCGGACTTGGTTATTTTGCCGATCAATCCGGATAAATTCTCACTTTCGGGCGCGCGAAAAAACCTGGATGAATTACAAGAAATCAGAAAAGAATTCGCGCGGGATTTTGAAACGAAAATTTTGTTTTCAAAATACGATGGCCGAGAAAACGCCAGTCGCGAAATCTTAAGTCAATGCATTGATATTTTTGGCGATCAGTTGCTGAATTCCTATATTCGGCACTCTGCCGATGTCAAAAACACAATTGCGTCGACAAAAAGTATTTTTTCTCATGCTTCATCCGCAAAAGAAGACTATGATGCTTTGACTTGCGAAATTTTGGGTTGGACCGACCGAATGGCCGGCCCCACCCCAGCTTAAACGAAAACAGGAGATCCCGTGCCTTCAGTAAAAGATTTCGAGAAAAACAAAAAAACCAAAACCGCCCCTGTCCATTCACAGCCGCTCAAGGCTGAAAAGAAACGAAGGCCAGGTCGTGATCCCCTAGAAGAATCTGAAACTCAGGCCGAATCAAAAATCAAAGTTATGGACGTAGAAAAAGAAAAAGTGACGTCCACAGCACCCAGCGCTAGCAAGGCCCACGAACCATTCACTGCCCAAAACCCTGACCGAAGAAAAGTGACTTTTCCTGGCAGCGAAAGCATTCGCACTTTGCAGCCACTGCTTTTTGATCTGGCTGAAACTATTTACAATGATTGGTTGGATGAACGTGATTTTTCGAATTTACCCATTCGCAATTCACAGATAAGAGAAAAAGTGCAATCGGGTTTATTGACAGCAAAAGGAATCGAGAAAAAACTCCTAGAGTCGCCGACGACAGAAAAAGTATTAACTCAAGTCTTAACCTACGCATTTAAAGCGCAAGAAACCTATAAGAATTTTGAAAAAAAATGGAAAAAGTAAAAGGTCCACTGGAAATCGCCATTCAAAATAACATCCGCCAAGGCTTAAACGTGACCGAGCTTCTGCTGGTGAATGAAAGCCACATGCATTCCAGAAACCCAAAAGGTGAATCTCACTTTAATTTGCTTGTCGTTAGCCCCGATTTTGAAAATAAAAAACTGGTTGAACGCCATCGCCAAGTGCAGGCGCTGCTAGCTGACCAGCTCGCCAGCGGACTGCACGCGGTCACGCTTCGAACGTTGACTCCAGAAGAATGGTCTAAAGACCCTGCAAATTTGCAATCACCAGCGTGTAGCACATCGAAAACAAAAACGTAAATCAGGTTTAAAAATCAGCCCGAAAGATCGCGCAGTTTGCGCTGTACTTCCTTCAGTAATTCCTGATGTTCTGCGCTGGGAGGATGCACTCGGGAAGACCTTGTTGAAACAGTTGCTTTGTTGGGGGCAATTGCTTCAGCGCTAGGGGATTCCCAAAGCTTCATTGCTTTTTCCAATTCAGTCGCGGCGTTAATCCAGGTCGTTTTTGCAATCGGCTTTGTGGTGGGATTTGTGGTGCGCTGTTCAAACGCTGAAAGTGAGTTAGGTTGAATTGGCGTAATGTTTTTTTTATCTTCTTCCATGGCGGTTCTATCAGTTTTCAACGCCTTCGTTTTGGAATCAACAAAAAATAAAAAGACTTCTAGATAATCTCATCGCTTGTGTGTTTATCAAAACTTAAGTACAAACTTCAGAGTTCAAACTCGCTGGGAGGTTTCAGTTGTCGCAAGAAATAATTTATACCATGAAGGGTGTTTCGAAAGTTTATCCTCCGCAAAAATATGTTTTGAAGAACATCTATTTATCTTACTTTTACGGAGCAAAAATTGGAATTTTGGGTCTGAACGGATCGGGAAAATCGACGCTGCTTAAAATCATGGCGGGTATCGATCAAGATTTTCTTGGAGAAGCTCTGCCGTCAAAAAAAATTCGAATTGGTTTTTTACCGCAAGAACCTCAGCTGGATCCAGAGCTTACCGTAAAAGAAAATATTTTCGCCGGCATGGGTGAACTCCCCGCTCTGATGAAGGAATTTCAAAAAGTATCAGATCAATTCAACGACCCTGATTTAGACCCAGATCTTATGGAAAAGCTGATTGAAAAGCAGGGCCAGCTGCAAGAAAAAATCGAAGCCCTAGACGGTTGGAGTGTCGATCAAAAACTTGAGGTGGCCATGGACGCGCTTCGATGTCCCGAAGGCGATTCAAAGGTGTCTCATTTATCGGGTGGTGAAAAAAGACGTGTGGCTTTGTGCAGGCTTTTGCTTTCGCAGCCAGATATTTTATTGTTGGACGAGCCCACGAATCACTTGGACGCCGAGAGTGTTTCGTGGCTTGAGCAGTTTTTAGCTAAATTTCCAGGCACCGTGATCGCGGTAACCCATGATCGTTATTTTTTAGACAACGTCGCCGGTTGGATATTAGAGCTTGATCGCGGCGAGGGCATTCCGTTCAAGGGCAACTATTCTTCTTGGTTGGAACAAAAAGAAAAACGTTCACAAGTCGAACAGCAAAGTATGGATCGCCGCCAAAAAACTCTGCAAAAAGAGCTTGAGTGGATTCGCATGGCTCCAAGGGCCCGGCACGCTAAATCCAAAGCGCGGATTTCTAACTACGAAAACTTGATCAAAGAACCTACTGCAGAAAAAATGCAGGAACTGAGTCTTTATATTCCACCGGGGCCAAGGCTTGGTCAGGTGGTGGTCGATTTCGAAGGGGTCACCAAAGGCTTTGAACACAAATTATTATTTGATAATTTGTCGTTCTCGCTGCCCCGGGGAGCTATTGTGGGCGTGGTCGGACCCAATGGCGTAGGAAAAACCACTTTGTTTAAAATGATTGCCGGTTTAGAAAAACCGGATTCAGGCACTATTCGCCTTGGCGAAACCCTAAAGTTGGCCTACGTCGACCAAAATCGCGAAAGTTTAAACCCCGACAAAACCGTTTGGGAAGAAATCTCGGGTGGCCACGATTTGATTCAGCTGGGTTTACGCGAAGTCAATTCTAGAGCCTACGTTTCATGGTTTAATTTTAGCGGAACTGACCAGCAAAAAAAGGTGGGGTCATTGTCGGGCGGAGAACGCAATCGGGTTAATTTAGCAAAGGTCTTAAAGACCGGCGCAAACTTACTGCTTTTGGATGAGCCCACCAATGATCTAGACGTCAATACCATGAGGGCGCTTGAAGACGCATTGTTGGAATTTGGAGGCAGTGCCGTGGTGATTTCTCATGATCGTTGGTTTTTGGATCGCATCTGCACGCATCTGTTGATTTTTGAAGGCGACAGTAAGGTTGAGTTTTTTAACGGAAACTTCAGCGACTACGAAGAAGATCGCAAAAAACGCCTGGGCGAGGACGCCCTTCGCCCCAAACGCATTCGATTTCGAAATATCCAGTAGGCCGCCAAGCGCGCCTTTTGGCGGCGATGGGTTTGTGAACCTCAAGGTAGCTGGTCACGAGGCTCTATTTTTTAGGTATTTTTTTTAGGTACTATTTCGAAATTGAATTTAAAAACTTTTTTAAAATGGAATAGTTTTTCCGTAAGGTCTGGAAGGCTTCGGAAGTTCCGCCGTAGTCTGGATGCTTCTGAAAACAAAGTTTTCTAAATTTTCGTCGCAGCTCTTCCAGAGTGAAAGCTGGGGTCAGCGAAAGTCCTTGCTCTGAAAAATACTCTGAAGCTTTCAACTGCTCAACCTGAAGTTTATGGGGAACACAGGCTTTATCATCAAACTCCATTGATCTGCCGAAGGTATTTTCGCCTTCGATCGATTTGGGGTTTTGAGGTTTTCCTTCAAATCCCGAAAACGCATTGCTTTGGTTCTTTTTTTGCGGACGGGGGTAAGCATCTTGAGTTTTCTTTTTCGTATTGGCTTTTAGAAGTTCAAAGTCGAAGCCAAAAAATAAATTTTCTGCAGCTGAATTGGTAAAGAAACTGTCGCTCGGGATGGCACTCAAGACCTGCTGTTCGGATAACTTTTCGGCCAGAATATCTGCGAATTTCATACCTTCAGATCGGTCGTGAACTTAAGTTTCTCGAGGGGAAATCACCAAAAACTAGTCTTTACCCACCTACTTTCAGAGGAGAAAATGCCTTTTAAGACCGTTTTTCAGAGGGAAAAGGGGCTTTTTTACGAAAAAACCGAGCTCTTTGCAATTTTTTTTTGGACAAACGGCTAGAAGTGTTTACACTAATCACGTAGAGAGACAACAAACCAACACCATTCGGAGGAAAGAAATGGCGAAAAAAGCGACAAAGAAAGCAGCAAGCAAAAAAACTTCTGCAAAAAAAGCGGCTCCAAAAAAGGCTTCTGTAAAGAAAGCTACTGGCGCAAAACGAAAACCGAATCCGGCTTTCATGAGACCTTTAACTCCTAGTTCGACATTAGCTGCCATCGTGGGTGCTGCAGCATTGCCAAGAACTCAGGTTGTTAAAAAACTTTGGGATTATATCAAGAAGAACAAACTTCAAGATGCTGCAAACCGAAGAAACATCAATGCTGATGACAAATTGAAACCAATCTTTGGAAAAGCCACTGTTTCAATGTTTGAAATGACCAAATTGGTTAGCAAACATTTGAAATAGTCCTGTCAGTTTTTAAAATTATTAATTAGTTTTTAAACCCCCGGCCCAAAAGTCCGGGGGTTTTTTTATTCCTAGGTAGGGATACAATAATGACTTGATGATCCGTGGATCTGAATATGGACCTGAATCGCTATCCTGAACTTCATTCTACCAAAAAAATGCTTTTTCAGTTAACATGAGAAATGCTTAAATCCAAATCCCAACCCCTAAGCCTTGAAGAAGTCAAAAAAATGCAAAACGTTGGGCGATTGGCTGGTCAAACTTTATTGTTTATTGCCCCTTACGTTCAGGCGGGAATTTCAACCAACGAACTGGATCGATTGGTCTATCAGTACACGATTGATAACGGAGCGCAGGCCGCACCCTTGGGCTATCACGGCTACCCTAAGTCGGTGTGCACTTCGATCAACGATATTGTCTGCCACGGCTTGCCCGATGAGACGATTTTAAAAGACGGGGATATTATCAATGTCGATGTCACTTGCGTAAAAGACGGATTTTTTGGCGACACTTCCAAAACTTTTATGGTTGGAAATGTTTCGGAAAACGCCAAAAAACTAGTTGAAGCCGCAGAAGCAGCTATGTTCAAAGGGATCGAGCAAGTGGCGCCATTTAATACCACCGGCGATATTGGTTTTGCTATAGATAGGTTGGTCACGCGATCTGGATATTCCACAGTAAAAGAGATCGGCGGCCATGGCATTGGTCGCAAGTTCCACGATGACCCTTTCGTGCCGTCCTTCGGAAAAAAAGGAAAGGGCGACGTTCTAAAGCCCTGGCACTGCATTACCGTGGAACCCATGGTGAATGAAGGCGTCGAAGAAGTCGACGAGTTCCCTATCTCAGGGTCGACAATCAGATACTATCGCACCAAAGACCGAAAGCTTTCGGCGCAATTCGAACACACGATTTTAGTGACGGATAAGGGCTTCGAAATTTTGACTCGTGTGTGAGCGTCGAATTGATTCCGTAGTCTTTTCTTAAGTCCGCCCGACTTTGAGTCAAAGTGCAAAAGCGCAAAAAATTAGAATTTTTTATTTAATTGCTTCTTTCTCTCAGAAAAATTACTTTATCCTGAATTCCAACCCAAAAAATGAAAAAGGAAAAATATGGCTTCATCTCCGCAATCCAATCCGACCAATCCTCCTCAAACCAAAAGCAACACCAACGCGGGTGTTTTGGCGAAGCAAAATTTAAAATCAAACGGAAAAGCTCAACCCAAAGAACTCAAAGAAGGACAAGCAATGGCTAAGAAAACCACTGGCGCGACTAAAGATTACAAAGTCTGCAAAGAAGCGATGAATGACCCAAAAGTATTTGCCGAGTTGGCACGCTGGGGTCGCGAAGAAATTAAAATCGCCGAAAAAGAAATGCCAGGCCTCATGGCGCTTCGAAAAGAATTCGGAAAACAACAACCGTTCAAAGGTGCTCGCATCACCGGTTGTTTACATATGACTATTCAAACTGCGGTTTTGATTGAAACCTTAACTGCCCTGGGCGCCGAAGTCCGATGGTCGTCTTGTAATATTTTTTCAACTCAAGACCATGCGGCTGTTGCGATTGCTGCTGCCGGAATTCCGGTGTTTGCATGGAAGGGTGAAACCGAAGAAGAATTCAACTGGTGCATCGAAGAATCCATCCGCGGGTGGGGCTCGGAAGGATATAATTTAATTTTGGACGACGGTGGTGATCTGACCAACATGATGCACACTCCAAAATACGCGGCTCAGTTGAAAAAAATTGTTGGTCTGTCAGAAGAAACCACAACCGGAGTCCACAATTTGACCCGCATGTTAGAAGAAGGAAAACTGAAGGTTCCTGCGATCAACGTTAATGACTCGGTAACAAAATCAAAATTTGATAATTTGTACGGCTGCAAAGAATCTTTGGCCGATGGAATTAAGCGCGCCACTGATGTGATGTTGGCAGGGAAAATTGTTGTGGTTGCCGGATTTGGCGACGTTGGAAAGGGCAGTGCTAACTCGGTTCGCGCCTATGGTTCGCGGGTTTTGGTGACAGAGGTTGATCCCATTTGCGCGCTACAAGCTTCGATGGAAGGTTTTGAAGTTGTGACTATGGATGAAGCGGCTTCAATCGCTGATATTTTTGTCACTGCAACTGGATGTTGTGACATCATCACTAAAGAACATTTCTTAAAAATGAAAGACAACGCGATCGTTTGCAACATCGGACATTTCGATATCGAAATCGATATGGCATGGTTAAATAAAAATTCAAAAATGCGCGAGATTAAACCTCAGGTTGATATGCACACATTCCCAAGTGGTCGAAGCATTATCGTCCTAGCCAAAGGCCGATTGGTCAATTTGGGTTGTGGAACTGGTCATCCCAGTTTTGTGATGAGTAACTCATTCACCAACCAGGTTTTGGCTCAAATTGAACTGTTCACCAACCGTGACAAGTACCAAGAAATCCAAATCTACCGACTACCAAAACACTTGGACGAAAAAGTGGCGGCACTTCATTTGGAAAAACTGGGAGTTCACTTAACAAAACTCAGCAGCAAACAATCCAAATATCTAAATATGTCACCCCAAGGCCCCTTCAAGCCTGAACACTATCGATATTAATAACTAGAAATCGGGGCTTCAATTATTTTGAGGCCCTTTTTGTTTGAGGGAAAGCATGCCCCCGCCAAAGCTGCGGTCAATTTTTCCAAATGAAAAGTTGGACCGCGGATTCTGTGTTAGTTTGAATATCAATTGGTGGATGCTGACTAATTCAAATCGAAAAACAAGATTTCGGTCTTTTCTGCGAAAGTCATTTTAACTGATTCCGCTTGCGAAACGGCTAGTGCGTCGCCTGATTGAAGCTTGAATTGATCAACGTGCATTTCTCCGCGGATCACATGGATCCACGAGTGTCTTTCAGGCCCTAAACTTTGCTGCCAACTATCGCCAGCGGCGAATTTTCCCAAATAGAGCTGGGCATCCTGGTTTATTTTCAGCGAACCCAATCGGCCATCGTTTGATACAGCTAATACAAACTTTTTTTGCACTAGATCGTCGGCAAATGACTTCTGCCCATAAGATGGTGTGACACTATTTTTTGTTGGCATGATCCAAATCTGCAACAAATGAGTTTTTTGATCGTTAGAAGGATTGTACTCGGAATGCTGAACGCCCGTTCCGGCGCTCATGGTTTGGACCTCACCAGGCAGAATCAGCTTTTTATTTCCCATCGTGTCCTTGTGTTCCAGCTTGCCGTCGACGACGACTGAGATAATTTCCATATCCCGATGGCCGTGGGTCCCAAAGCCCATGCCTTGGTCGATAAAGTCTTCGTTGATGACCCGAAGATCACGAAAGCCCATATGCTTGGGGTCGTAGTAATCCGCAAATGAAAACGTGTGGTACGAGTCCAACCAGCCGTGATTGGCGTGGCCCCGCTCTTGAGATCGTCTTATTTGCATCATAAAATCCTCCGCGGTCGAAGAGTCGTCAGCTAATTTTGATAAACTGAGTATAAAATTTCAGTTCGTCAAGGCTCTCGAGAATATCTTCCAAAGCACGGTGGGCGTTTTTTTTCTCGTACTTGCGTTGGTACTTGTGGTTGAACAGAACCTTCCACGACGATACATCCAGCACTCGATAATGCAGCAGCGGCGAAAGTTGTTTCATATATTTATCGATAAACAGCCGATCTTGTGAGATCGAATTTCCGGCCAACACCGGGCGGTCTTCGGTGTCAGAGTAATTTTTTTTAATCATTTGAATTAGACTTTGTTCGACGGACTGCAGATCTTTTCCGTAGGGAATTTTTTTAACCAATCCCGAATCGTTGTGGTGCTTTGTATTCCATTCATCCATTCGGTCTAGATATTCTTGGGGCTGCTTCACGACGGCCTCGAACTGATCCATGGGATTGAATTCTAGATCGGTGATGATCGCGGCCACTTCGATGATGACTTCTTTTTCGACATCCAAGCCGGTCATTTCCATATCGATCCAAAACAATTTGCGAGTCGGAAGTGCTTTTTTATCCTGAGTCATGCGGGGGCCTCCTTCGCCTAAAGATTCATACAGAACATCCTTAAAATTGAAAAGCAAAGAGATCCAATTCAACAATGGACTTTATTTTTTTGACGGCCCAGATTTAATTTGTTTAATAAACTGCGATGACAACAACAAATCTTTCTGGAAAACGGGCCTTAGTTTGCGGCGCTTCTCAAGGAATAGGTTTGGCCATTGCTAAACGTTTGGCCAGCGAAGGGTCGCAAGTTTTACTGTTAGCTCGAACGGCGGATAAGTTGGCCGAGGCGCTGAAATCATTGCCGGGCCATGGCCACTTGCTGTTTCCGATGGATCTGCAGTTTTTGGCAGAAGATTTAGCTGCTGTAAAGACAACTGAACTAACGGGCAATTCACCAAAAGATTCCCAATTGCGACTGGCGATCCTTAGAAATTTACTTTCAGAAATTCAATCCGCACCGGTTGAAATTTTAATCAACAATGCAGGTGGGCCGGCGGCAGGGTCCCTTTTGGAATCGCAAGTCCAAGGCTTTGCAACGGGTTTTTCTTCCCATGTGTTAGCCAGTCATTGCTTGCTTCAGCTGCTGGCTCCAGCGATGAAACAAAGTGGCTACGGTCGCGTGGTCAATATTATTTCGACATCTGTCAAAACCCCGATCGTCAATTTGGGAGTTTCCAATACCATTCGCGGGGCGATGGCATCGTGGTCAAAATCCATGGCTAACGAGCTTGGCCCTTTCGGGATCACCGTGAACAATGTGCTGCCCGGCTATACGATCACGCCCAGAATGGAGAACCTTAGAAAAAATTCCGCGGTATCAACCAGGACCTCCGAGCCCGAAGTGGAAGAGTCTTGGAAAAAGCAAATTCCGCTACGAAGATTTGCACGGGCTGAAGAGATCGCTAACGCTGTTTATTTTTTGGTTTCAGACCAGGCCTCGTATATCTCGGGAATCAATCTGCCAGTCGACGGCGGCCGGACACCTACTTTATGAAATTTGATCTTTTTCTTTCGATTTGCCAGACCGAAGTTGACGGGTACCTGCCTTCCGAGGCGAAAATGTTTCAGAATTTTTTCAATCAGGTGGAACTTGCCGATCAACTTTCCTACGGCACGGCGTGGGTGGCAGAAACTCATTTGTCATGCCAGATTCAAAAAGAAAATCGCAATGCAGTGATCCCCAATTTTAAGGGCGAAATTGGTCTGAACACCGATATCTTGCAATTGGCTAGTCTGATTTTTTCAAAAACAAAGAAAATTAATGTCGGGTCGGCGATTCGAAATATTATTTGCAATGGCGGGCCCATCGCCCATGCCGAAATGATCCGAACGTTTTTGTTTTTGCAGACTTATTCTGCGCAACCTGACCGGATTTTAAATGTGGGTTATGCGGCAGGACGATTTCCGTTCTCGAATACCGCGTTTGGATTTTATCCAAAAACGGCGTTAGAAAAAAAGTTTTGGGAGCCCATTAAAAATAAATATTTTTCTCAGGGTTCTGAGATTTTTTTACGATTTTTAACTGGAGAAAAATTATCTAGTCAGGATCTGTCCCCCACTTTTTTGCGAAGGACTGATTTTCGTGACCCTGAAGATTTTCAAAAAGCCTTGAGCTTGTGTGACTTGACCCACGAATCCGGTGCAAGCCAACCGCAATTTAATCATTTTCTGGACCAGTCTTCACCGCAAACTTCGATCGGATTTCCGCGTGAGGAATATATTTTATTAAATCCCCATTGGAGCTTTGAAAAAGTGGGATTGATTCCTCAGGATGTTTCACTAAAAAACTTGAAACTGACCATCGGATCCCACGACCCACTGATTCAGAACGAGGCCAATCGCTTTTTGCCGGTCGGAGTTTTTAATCTGTCGATCACGCCCGAGTCCGTGATTGATGAAACCCATATTAGGATGCGCCAGAAATTTCATCCGCACGGAGGCGCCTGGAAACGGGAATACATGCCGCGAACGGTGATGCTTTATTTAAACGATGACACGGCAGTTTCGGATGCCGAAAATTCTAGTCGCGCCCAACAAAAAGCTCAGCGAGCTTGGGAAAATTATTGGACCGCAATGGAAAAAACTTTAGATCCCGAGAAGGTCAAAAAAGCAGTCAGTAACACTGTTGCTGGAAATCCTGCGCAAGTTTTAGAATTATTGAAACTAAAATATCACCGCGATGATCAGTTGATGTTGTGGTTTGACTTTAATTTACACGACAACGAAGAAATTCGAAAAAGCATGATTTGTTTCGAAAACAAAATCGCGCCATTTTTGTAGGCGCGAACAAAGAGCGGGGGCTGATCCTAACCACGAAACAAAACTTCGAGATGTTCGCTAGGCGAAAGCTTCTAGTGCACTAACTGTTGACGAACCAACCTGTTTCGAAGAGTTTAAGCTTGTTATTTTCAGAAAGGGGGTGGTCGTGATTGTAAAATGTTTTGATTTATTTCCATTTCAGTTGAACCTAAAATATTCGGTATTTAAATATCTGGTAGCGGGCCTTTTCTGCGCGCCAGTTGTGAATGCAGGGGCTGGTGAGTGCCGATCGAAGGGTTGGTCTTCGCCTGGTGCAACTGTGGTGAGATATGATTTATTGACGAAGCACGAATTGCAGCAGCTTCGCTGTGCGAGTTCAGCCATCCGAGATTATACTGATCCCCAAGATTTATTGATTTATTTGGGGCAAGAATCCTCGTGGTTTTTCTATAACGGTCAAGATTATCTGCACGACGGTGAAAATTACCGACAGCAAAAATTTGTTTCGTTCTCTAGCCGCTCTAATGAAGGCACGGATCAAAAGCCCAATCGATCTCAAATTTTAGCGTATCGAAGTTATTTAGAGTTCATTGGCGTTACTCCGAAAATTATTAGTGAAACCAAAGGCTCAATTGTCTTTGTACAGCGTTTGGGTAGTGGGTTAGAGTTTCAAAAATTCTTCGAGATTATTTCTGACTGGGTCGAAGAGCTCAGAACCACTCGACAAGCTGTGCACGCTCTTCCATCATTTACCAGTTTGGTTAGAAAAATTCGGGTGATCAATCTTACTGATCGCGAAAGCTCAAAAAAACTTTCAACGTACTTGCACTTCAAATTGGGTTTTTGGGTGACACCATTATTTATTGATGAATCCAGTCTGAATCGTCTTACACGTCAAAACGCAAGACGATCTTTTTTGGTCGCAGAATTTCCACCCGGCGAATGGGATGATCCCAAACGCAACCCCGGGAACTTTGTAAGTGCTGATTCTGGGCAACAAGTTTTGCGTCAAATTCACGAACTTAATCATCCCAATTGATGATGGATTTTACCCTTTCAAATATTTTATCGGGTTTAATCTTTGGCGGAGTTGGCCTTTGGCTATTTCGCGAGGCCAAACGGTTTTCAAATCTTTATCTGATGGTGATTGCTTTAGCCTTGATGATTTATCCCTACTTTTCGAATTCGGTTTGGATGGACTGGGGCGGGGGGCTAGCCTTGTGCTGGCTAGCCTTTGAGATTAAAAAATCACAACGGTAAGTCTTCTGGATATTTTGTAATATCAGCTTTTTCGCGAAGTTCACCTTTCAGCCAGTTCTCTAGCATTCGCTGCTCGTTTCTTGGAAGTGGACCGGTCATTGGCATCGCACCCTCAGTCCCCGGCTTTCGGGAAATTCGATCCAGCATACTTTCTTTTTTTGCCACCACGTTTGAAAATAAAAGCCAGTTAGGCATGCACGTGGCACCTTCTGTCGCACAAATATCAGATTCGGCGTTATGGCACATCTTACAGCGTTTTTCGAAAATATAGGGACGGTACTTGTCTTCGAAAGTATTTGGCAGCCCTGAGGGGATCTCTGAATCCTCGGGGATGGGAATTGCTGAAGGTGTATCGACCTCCGGAGTAGCTGCTGCGGGACCTTGAGGTGGCACTACGGGCGGAGGCGTAGCCTGAGGATTTGATCCACCACCGTCACCACCACCACTACCGCCGTCATTTGGTTTTTCGGTAGCCTCCTTCGGCGCACCTTGATCGATCCAAGCGATGATTGTGGCTTTCTGATTTGCAAGAATTTTTACAGGCGGCCTGGGCATATTTCCGCTTTTCAAATATTGCTTAATTAG
>JANYDD010000027.1 GCA_025359945.1 Bdellovibrio sp.
ACCGCTTTTACAGCGCGTACTCTCATATCTTCTAGGGTTTGATGGTCTAATTTTCTGCCGTCAGTTTTTTTCATAACCAATTAAAACATATCTGAAAATTAAATCAATGTTTATGTATACTATCTAACGCACTTATTAATATTGTCAACTTTTGTCCAGATTGAAATTGACTCGAGGTCGATCAGATTGTTGCCAATGGTTTCCCAAAAGGGATGGCGTCGGTTTTTTTAACAAAATTATTTTCTGCAAATTGATTCTGTCGTTTTTTGTCGGTCGTGCCTCCGCCGCAGCCGGGGTTATTGTCCTGACTTCGACGTTTCGCCATCTTGCACAATGCATGTAGTGTCGTTGAATTTGATTTGTGTGGTGCCTTTTTCGAAAACCTCAAAATGTAGTGTCGCCGAAAGTTCTTTTTTTGTGCCTGCGATTCGTTATCATTCTAACTTTATGTTTATAAGGCGCATTGCTAGGAAGAAAGTCTCGACCATGATTAAAGTCATGGAGTGCTTGAGCTTGCAGAAGTCATTTCTCCAGTTGCTTTGTCCCACGAAAATTTGCGCCCAATTTTCGATTCTTTGAACACACCTTTCTCGTGCTCTACAAGGATTTCAGCTTCCCAAGACAAACTGATTCTGATGGGATTCGGCAGTCTATTTTTAGCGGTGGATCGACCCTTTTTGATATCACAACATCGACAACGTCGGCGATCACAGTCACCGGCAATTCTGGACTCAATCGAACCTACCTATGCACATGGCGCCACCTACCTGTCGTGTTCGACTGGAGCGCATTCAAGTCGACAATATTCGACAAGGCGAATTTGCTGGGGCCATGTGCATACGTAAGCAATCGCACTTTAATTGGTGGAGCTTTGCAGATGGTGAATAACCAGACCAGCGCTGCCTGCAGTGTCTCACCGTCTTTGATTCAATGGGGATCGGCGAAGTACAATTGTCCAACTTCCGAAAGTTGGTCGGGAACTTGTTCTTCTGGCTTGTTCTTTTGGCAATTCAACAACTCTGACCTATTCGACAACCTGCGGAAGAACCACTTTGACTTATGAACGGCAAACAAAAACGATCCTACCTATGCACATGACGCCAGCAAATTGGCCTTGTCGAATATTGTCGACTTGAATGCGCTCCAGTCGAACAAGACAGGTAGGTGGCGTCATGTGCATACGTAAGAAAACGATCGATCTGCATCGCCACGGAACTTAAGTAAGAATTAAATGTAATTCTCATTGATTCCCAGTTACTGACCCAAAATATACGCGAACATCAAGGGTGCTACGATCGAAGCATCGGATTCAATAATGTATTTTGGTCCGTGTGGTTCGAGCTTTCCCCAAGTGATTTTCTCGTTGGGGACGGCGCCAGAGTAAGATCCGTAGCTTGTGGTTGAATCGCTGATTTGGCAGAAATACTTCCATACTTTGATGTCGGTTTGACCTAGATCCTGATGAAGCATCGGCACTACACAAATAGGAAAATCACCGGCGATGCCGCCGCCGATTTGAAAAAATCCAATGTCGGCTTTTTTAGATGCGGAAGAATACCATTCAGCCAAGCTGATCATATATTGAATTCCGGTTTTTACTGTGTGCGGGCTTTTAATATCGCCGCTGACCACGTGACCGGCGAAGATATTTCCGGTCGTAGAATCTTCCCAGCCAGGAACAACCATCGGCAAATTTTTCTGCGCGGCTGCCAATAGCCAAGAATCTTTGGGGTCAATTTGATAATACTTTTCTAGGTCCCCATTTAAAAGAATTTTGTAAAAATATTCGTGCGGGAATAAAGGTTTTCCACTTTTGTCGGCTTCCACCCAAACTTTTAGAATTGATTTTTCAATCCTTCGGATCGCTTCTTCCTCGGGAATGCAGGTGTCGGTCACGCGATTCAGGTGCTTGGCCAAAAGTTTGGCCTCGTCGTCGGGGGTTAAATCTCGGTAGTTGGGGATGCGCACATAGTGGTCATGAGCGACTAAGTTATAAACATCTTCTTCCAAATTGGCGCCCGTGCAACTGATAGCGTGCACTTTATCTTGGCGGATCATCTCGGCCAGGCTAAGCCCAAGCTCGGCAGAGCTCATCGCCCCAGCCAGTGTCACCATCATCTTGCCCCCCGCCTGGATATGGGTTTGATACCCAATAGCAGCGTCGCGAAGGCTTGCCGAATTAAAATGGCGATAGTGGTGGTCGATAAACTGACTGATGGGCCCGCTGGCGATTTTGTTTTTCATTTTTCGACTGTTCCTTTTTATTTCTCAAAAGAAAGATAAAATGAAATTTAGTCGTTCTTGTCAAGCCATCGAAACAGTCGCTGGTACACATTATCTTCTAGGAGCAAAACCTGGTTTAAAATTAGCCGGTCGAAAACCCGGATCTTCAAAAGGCGAGGTTTTTCGTGAAGTGCTTTCCACGACGTCAATTTCGATATGTTGGCTGGACAAATTAATGCTTAATTTAAGCAGTGCCGGTACTCTCAAAGTCGTGACCAAGTCTCTGGAGCTTTCAGATTGATCAACGATGAACTTTGCCGAACTTTCGGACCCAGCGAAATTACTGAGATGTTCCACGATAAATTGAATGTATTCACAGTCGGACAAAGCTCCCTTAACTTCTGGCGTTTTATTGGCAAGCCAAACAGAAGCCAGCATTTGCCCCTTCACATTCGAATAGATCAACGCACAAATTCCTCCGCGATTGTCCAGTCGTAGCAGCAGAGGACGATCTTCAAAATTGTTTGCAATCATCGAACGCATAGTGTCTTTTTGACCAGCACCTAAAATCATAATGCCCCTCGAGTCCTTAACAGTCAGTTCGATGACGTTGGTTGCCCCACCTATGCACATGACGCCAGCAAATTCGCCTTGTCGAATAGTAACTACTCACCTAAATTCCGCGAAAATTCGATTTTTACGAAATTTGCTTTTCAAAATAAAAATATAAGAGCGTGTTTAAGAAGTGTTGTGTCGAGCAAGTCTGTGCAGCATGAGCTGTATCATGGCGATATAAATCATCGATTCACTTGAATCGGTGAAGTGTTCGTAGTCTTTGCTAAGTCTTCTATATTTACAAATCCAGCC
>JANYDD010000065.1 GCA_025359945.1 Bdellovibrio sp.
ACTACCGCCGTCATTTGGTTTTTCGGTAGCCTCCTTCGGCGCACCTTGATCGATCCAAGCGATGATTGTGGCTTTCTGATTTGCAAGAATTTTTACAGGCGGCCTGGGCATATTTCCGCTTTTCAAATATTGCTTAATTAGGTCTTTTTTCCCCAAAGCATTTTCATAAATTGTCCAGTCGGGTTTTGGTGGCTTTTCCGCCAGATGGCATCCCACACACACCTCTGCAAAAATGGGCTTTACGTCTTTGAATGACAATCCTGCGGTAGAACTATTTCCGCTTTTGTTTCCAGGTTTGTTTGAACTTCCACCGCCAGCACCAGAGCTTTCATCGCTAGCACCTGATAACTCCCCTGCAGGTCGTCTTTCTTCTCCGCACGAGGCCAGGCCTAGAATTAAAGCGCACTCTAGAAACAATCTCATGGATTTTCGCATTTCAAGTTCTCCTTCGGATCGTTAGAGCCAGTAATTGAAGATCGCGTAATAGTAATCTCGTGTAGCTGGCGCTTGACCAACTTCGATGCCCTGTACCCGGCTGCGAGCTTGGTCCACTCGAAACTGGATACTGGCGTTGGCCATAAAATAATTTTTCAACCCAATGCTGTGTCGCTCGAAACGCTCGCCCGGAAATTTTTGATCCAGTTGCAATTGCTCGTATCTGTACAAAGCCATGTATTTGGAAGTGACGTCCCACTGCAGTTCGGAACTGATCCCTAAAGAGGTCGCTTCCTTGACCGCGTCGGCATAGGTAGACAGCGAACTAGGCAAGAAAAAAGTAGCCAGTGCAGGATTGTTGGGGGTGGTGCCATTGCCAGAAGAATTATTCCATCCCTTGGATCGAACAACTTCAAACAGCAAAGAAAATGGCCTTGGAGTATTTCGGCGATAACCCGAATAGATTGCGTAAATCGAATACGATGTTGGCGTGTCGAAAACTAAAGATTTTTGCGCAAACCAACTGGCACCAATTTGCCAAGGCATGGGTTGAATATCGTGTCTTAAGTTCAGGCCATAACCGTATCTGGATTCAGGGTTCGTCGCATCCGCAGATGTAAAACCACCGCTGCCGCCACCCAAAGTGTTTGCAGAGGTCAAAATCAAGTCATAGTGAAATCGGCGCGAAGGATCGCCCGAAAGTGCCACGCCTGTGTCGAATTCATTATAGGTAGTTTTGGATTGCATGCGCAAATAGTGGCGATGTTCGTCGGTCATTAGGCCAAAGGGAATATTAAATTTTCCAAACATAAACGACGAGAAAAAACTTGACTCGTTTTCCTCTTTCAAGGGAAAAAGCACATAGGCATTTCGAAGTGTTCCAGCCCCCAAAACGCCAAAATTATAATCTGCGACCAGTTGAGAATTCATTCCGCCTTCAAGCCCTGGGACATCATTCAGGTGAGGGTGGACGGCACCGATGGCATTCATTATGGCCACGCCATTAGCATTTTTTTCGGCATCGCGCGGGTAAAGAATGTTGATCTTCAGGTCGAACGAGAAATTTTCTAACATCGAGTTTTTGCCAAAGGGGTTCTGTCGGGCTCCAAAGTATTTTCCGTTCATTTGCCTAGGTCCGCCTCCGAAAGGGCTGTAGTGACAGGCCGAACAGTTAACAGTGCCAACTTTGGCGGCGTACTCGGGTCGGGCTAGCAGAATATTTTGGGAGAAATAAAAAACTACAAAAAGCAAAAATAAAAAAAACAGATGTTTCATTAAACCTTTCCGTGTAAAGTCGCGCGAAAGTAAACGACAACTCCGCAACAGGCAATTCGTATGATGAAAAGACAACAGATTTTGAACTCGGCAAGCGATCTATTAAAAACTACAACATTGGCTTTGAAAGGATCGCCTGGATTAAAACCGAAACTGTCAAAACTTTGGACGCTGAAATTTCTGAAAGGCCTGATTAATGCATCGATTAGTGGATCGATTAGTGGATCGATCGGTTCGTCGATTATTGGATTGATCGTGTTGACCTTTGAACTTGCCTCGGCGGAAATTTCATTGGCCCCGGCAAACACTGCTTCGGCCGCACCCCCGCAGGCGGCCTTGGTGTGTAGCGCTTGCCATGGAGCCAACGGAATTAGCAACAATCCGACATGGCCTAATTTAGCTGGGCAAAAAAAAGATTATTTGGAAAGCCAAATCGCGGCCTTCAAAAAAGGCGATCGAAAAAATCAATTGATGTCACCCATAGCCAGCATGATCAACGACGCCGACATCCCTGTGCTGGCAGAATACTTCTCGAAACTTTCAGGCTCCAAATAGCCCCACTGGACCTTATCTAATTTTTGGATATCGAATCATTAATTTTGATGGCTTAAGTTGATGGTGACTATTTCAACTTGGATTTTCGGTTCTTGAAACTGTTTTCGAAAAACTGGACCAGTTCTTCGGTGTGGAACAAGCAGGTATTTACGATGCCCCAAAAATGATTGTTGGGAAGATGAAAAACCGTATTTGGTCGGAAAAATGCTTTTAGGGTTTTTTGCTTTTCTACTGGCACTGTCGTGTCTTCGTCGGCGATCGCCATGCCTATGTCCTTGGTTTTAAATAACTCGCCCTGATCCATCGGTTCTAGTGTAAAGACGTGGCCAATGGCTTCGATCTGTTCTTGATCGCGGGAAAAATTGAATCGTGCCTTTCGCGCTTGCCTTAGCTCTAACATCGCTTTTTGATCGGATCCTACAATGACATCGGCGATGGGGGTGCCGCCAACGATCAGAAAAACGGCATCGATTCTTGCGATTGTATTCGCTGCGATACTGGCGTGAAGTGCGCCCACGCTAGTGCCCAATAGGCCTACGAAGTGGGATGGGATCCCAGCTAAAGTCAATTTGATGGCTTGTTGTGCCCCGGTGTAGAAACGTTGATGAATTTCAAGGTCAGACGAGATTTCATTTTGCGCCGTCCAGCTATCCAAAATGTAAACATCAAAGCCTGCCCAGTTGAAACGCTTTGCGTACCAGCGATCAATTATGTTCGTGCCTCCGGTTGGGGGCACAATGATTAATGCTTTTTCGGATTGTCCGTCGCCGTATCTGGTGGCGTCGACGCGAAATTCCCCAGTGTGTTCATTTTCGAAATAAATTTTTTTACCACAGCCTGCAAATGTTCCAAGTGTAGATAGAAAAAAGATTAAAGGGCGCCATCGCATCGAGCTTTAATCTTTTATCAAACCAAGGCGCCGTCAAGTCCGTCCATGACGAGCAGAATAAAATTTTTGAAACGATTGCGTGGCAAGATCTTAGCGGTTACTGAAAAATTGAGAACGCTACTGAGTGCTACTTGGTGGGGGGGGGTCCGATACTATGAGCGTCTTCAGAAATAAAAATTACTTTAAAATCTTTGGTTCCTTATTTTTGGCGTTTGGGCTTTATTGCTCATTGGGTGTGTCTGCTGCACCGCTGAGGGATGGATTTGGACGACAGGTGCATTTTGAAAACGCTCAAAGTCCAGTACAAGCCGAAATAGTGCGCTTGACTGCGACCCAACCGCCCATCGTTGGCGGTGGAACAGTGAAGGCGTCGCAGTTTGCGATCTCGCTATATCATTGGAATATTCAATACGTTTCCGGCAGCCGACGGACAGAGGACGCCATTGTGGTGCAGTCCTTTGATCCGCTGCTTGATTTGTTTTTGGCTCATCCGGATTGGAAATCAGATTTTGAAATGCAAGGCTATATGGTGGAAGTTTTGGCTGATCGGCATCCCGAAGTATTGAAAAAATTAAAAGTGCTAGTGGACAATGGACAGATCGAATTGGTCAGCTGTCATTACTCGGATCAAATTGTGTTGGCTTACCCGCGCCGAGATCAAGAAGTTTCGATGAAAATCAACGCTGAAGTATTTAAAAAATATAGGCTTGCGGTT
This sequence comes from Bdellovibrio sp., assembly GCA_025359945.1. Classification (GTDB taxonomy): domain Bacteria; phylum Bdellovibrionota; class Bdellovibrionia; order Bdellovibrionales; family Bdellovibrionaceae; genus JANYDD01. Next base: position 3,870 of record JANYDD010000065.1, read on the forward strand.
TCACCCGTCGTTTTTCTGCAAGAGGATTCCATCGGAGACGGCATCGCCGATGTGATGCTTAAAGATGGCAAGGATATCGCCGTTGTTTTTGGCGGATGGGATCAGTTTAAAATCCCTGTCGGGGCCCCCTATTATGTTTACGCAGGGCTTAAGCTGATTTTAGCTATGGGCCCCGATGGTGGCGATCGGCCCAATTGGGCTTTTACCGGGGATGCCGAGTTGGCCATCACCGGCAGGTTTAATAATCCTTATTTTGCGTCAGTTAATTTGGATTTTCTATTTAAGACCAGCCAGAAAAAAATTCGAAAAATGATTCATGAAATGGAAGACCTGAATAAATCTCAAATCCGATCCGTCACGATTACTGAATATATTCAAGCCATGCAGTTGGCCTCGATTGACCCGATTCCTGCAGGTCCAATTTTAGACAAAATGCGGGGGACTAACACCAACAATGTTTGGCTATGGTTGGGTGACAATCGAAATCCGTTTGCGGAAAACGACGTATTGGTGAGAAGCGAAAATTCCAGATCCAGGTCCTGGCTTTTGGCCGCAGAAACCGCGTTGAATTGGGCCCAGAAAAATAATTTAAATTTAGACTTATCAGATTCCTCAAACCCGATCGAGGATTTGTGGCGAACTCAATTGATGGCAGAGGTGTCTGATGCTTCGGGTTTGGGATTTCCATTTCCGATAGAAGTGAAAACAAGTTTGCGCCAAAGTCGCGAGGTCATATCAAAATCGCAAAAACTTCTGCAACGAATTAAAGACCAAACTAAAGGCCCAGTTTTGTGGATTGATACTCATACCGGCGTTGTTCGAAGTGTGGATACCGAAGAGCCTTTTTTCCCAATGGGCGAACGAATTTCCAAAGGTCCCATCGAAATCGATTTTCACGGAGTCGCGTACAATAGAATCATCTGGCGAAAAGTGTCTCACGGACTTTGGAAATTGAACCTAAGTTTAAAGTCGTTCGTGCTGCCGCTTCCATTTTTGAATACATTGGCTTTATCGTTTCATCGATTTGATGACGTCGTTGCGTACTCGCCAGCGCTTTTGGAAGACCGAATCGTTCGCTTCACCAACTCTGAGATTAAATTTAAAGAAATTTATTTGCCTTTGAGTAATGGCTTGATCGGATTGGGTCGTGATTTTTATGTGATAAAAAATAACTCTAAAAGTCACGTCGCTGCACAAATTCAGCAGGGTGGGCAGTGGATCAGTTTTAAAACGCGATGCCCTCCATTGGGTTCTCAGGAATGGGAATTCTACGTCTTTCAAGGCAGCGAACAAGATGCACTGGAAATTGCTGATCGATTGAACGTTCACCCCATTGTGAATTTTTAGTTGGCTTTACCTAGAATCTAAGAATTCTTTACTCTGGCCCACCTGCCGCGATCCAAGTCAGAAGAAGGTCTTCTTCCAGTTTTGGTAGCCTTGACCCTTTTGGCATCCGCTGCGTTTTTATCTCGCTTTCGATACGCCCTAATCTTTTTTGGGTGGAATCGAAACGCTGAACGTATTTATGGCATTCTAAACAGCGGGGAACTAGAACTCGGTCTCGAACATTTGAATATGTGGCTGGACCTAGATTCGGATTTTCATCGTTTGGATTTTTCGGCGCTTGGGAAGAATCACCCGGGGTTTTTACAGCCGGGGCCGTACCGCCAGAATGAGTAGCCTTGCATCCCAAGCTTCCAAAAATAAGGATCGCCGCGACCACGTGGACAACGGCGACCCCGAAAGCAAAAGGGCTTAGTCTTCGACGACGTGCCATACTTTTCCTAGACCGTCGCCGTGAGCGTCGCCAGGATTTTTATCGCCCGCAAAAAAGTATAGCGGGTGCCCTTCAAACGTTAGCTGAAGTGTGCCTTCGGGTCGAGTGATCGATCCCATTGGATCCGCGACTGCGGTAGTTGCCGGAATGATAACAGGGGGCCAGGTCACCGCGCACTGATCATGGCAATTCGAGACATTGATTTGATCCACATCAAAAACGTACACGACCTGTCCTGACATCGACGTCAAAACATCGCGGCCATCCGTCAAAGTTTTTTCAGTTAGCGGGACTAAACGCTCGGGCGCATGGGCCCAGATATTTTGTGCCGCCAGTACAAGCAGGGTTGAAAATAGAACAGATCTCATTGAAGTCTCCTTTTGTTGTTGGGTTATTAAATCCTCTCAGATCAGCCTAAGGAATAAGGCGCACACTTTACAAGGATGTCTTGGGAATTTTAACTATTCCTGGTTGGAATATCCTTTTCTTTAGAATAATATTTTGTTCGATGAGCCCATTAAAGCCAGATTTTATTTACTTTAAATCCATTTGTGAAACTTTGAATTTTTCTCGGGCCGCTGAAAAGTTGGGAATGCAACAAGCTGCTTTGTCAAAATCGGTCAAAAAATTGGAAGATCAGTTGGGAGAAATTCTTATCTACAGGATGAAGGGCGGCCATCAGCTAACGACGGCCGGAAAAAACCTGTACGCTAGAATTTTGGCGTGCGAATCGGCTTGGGAACAAGGGTCGTCTGGTTTAATTTTGCCCGGCGTGGTTAAGTTAGGATGTCATCCCACGATCGGTCGCAGCCTGCTGCCCAAGATTTTACCCACGATCGAAAAAGAGTTCGCCCTGCCGATTGAAATTGTTTTTGGTACTTCTTATGAAATCACTCAACAAGTTAGTCGCTTGCAAATTGATTTTGGTCTAGTGATTAACCCCATTAAAAATTCTGACCTGATTGCTTTTCAAGTGCGCGATGAATTTGTCGCCGCCTGGGCTAGCAAAGTTCAGCCAATATACAAGGTAGTCTATTTCAATCCGGAAATGATTCAGATCAATCAAGTTTTAAAAAGGTGGAGTCACGCCAAAATGATCGCGATTCGGGATTACGAAACTATTGCCGGGGTGGTTTTAGAATCCGCGGACGCCTGCGCGATTCTACCCAGTAGCGTTGCCGAAACCTTCACTCAGTTAAAGCCTGTCAGTGGCAAGCTGTTAAAATCTTCTCTTCGGCTGATTTACCACAAGCTAAAACGAAAAGAAAATTTGGCGGTATTAAGCCAAGACTTACCTAAACGTCTGGTCGAACTTTCCCGAAGATAATGTTCTGGGTTCTTAGGCTCAAGAAAGTCGTTGGTAAAAAATAAAAATATTTAAAAAACGCAATCTTAGTCTTGATTGTCTTCAATGCTTCGCATGGCGTTTTGATTTTCGCTTCCTTCGCCGCTTAGAACATTTCGTTCGCCTGCAAAAACCTCGGGACTATCTTCGTCAAATTCTAGATCTCGGGCGCTTTCCGCAGCTGGCGTTAAACTAACAACGGCGCTTCCAGTTCCGTAAACGGATTCATAGGCCAAAACCTTTCCAGTGTATTTGTTATTGGCGCCCATCACAGAACTTAGCCACCAAAGCGGCTTAAAGTTATTTACTTTCTTCACCCGGGCTTCGCGCTGAATTTGTCGCGACAATTGCGCCAAATCTTCCAAGCGCCCTTTTTCAAAAAATTCTAAAATTTTTAGGTTCCATTCTTGGTCCTTCAAAGAATGAATTTTGTCTTCAGCCGGATCAATGAAAGACTGATGAAGTCGGTTCGAAAGAGTCGTCACAACAACGGCAACGGCAGTTTTATTTTGCTCTTTCAAAGCGTCCAAGCAGGCTTTTCCAAGAACCACGGTTTCAGTGCGATCGGCGTAAATATTAGAAGAAAAAATAACCGCTGGTATTTTCGAAGTTTGAACGTCTAAAAGTTTCAGAGCGACAACGCTTCCGGTATCAATCGGAAACCCCTCGTAATCGGCGGTGCGTGCATGCAGTCCCCGCACTTGGGCTTTGGCGGCGCAGGTTTTGGCAAGTTCGCTGTCCATATAAAATTCGTAGGGGATGGATCCTAAATCATGAAATTCCTCGTCGACATGAATCAACCGACAAATAGGACGACTTTGAATCTGATGACCTAAAATCGAAGGCCACATCGTGGAATAAACTAAAATCACATCTGGCTTTAGTGAATTGATTTCTGATTTCACTTGATCAAAAGCATTTCGCAAATTTTGATAATGAGGCGAAGCTTTTGGTGTCAACAAAGGTTGCGGCAAACCCGGAAGTACATAACCTTTCAGAATCATATTCCACTCCATTCAACTACGGCGTTACCAGTTCCAATAACTGTTCCATAGGCGTGAACTTTGGCAGGAATTTTTGGAAAATCCATGGCAGACATTAGCCAAGTTAAAGCGCCCGAATCAGTTTCGCTGATCGCTTGCTCAGTAAAATCCGGAATCAACGACACCATTTCTTTGGACTTTCCGTCCTTCATCAAACCGATCATTTTCATATCCCACAAATATTGGCTGTGGTTGGTGATATGTTCAAAGCTCATGTCTTCAGGAAGTGGCGGTTCATGAGTGAAATGGCGATGCGATAAAGAATTACTAGCCAGTAGAACCGCGCGTTTGCCACTTCCAAGAATTGCCTTTCGTGTAGCCATACCAAGCTTCAAAGCTTCTTCTTGCATGACATCGGGGCTGAAATACGCGGCTGATGCGTGAGTGGAAATCGCAACGATAGGTTTGTTCCAAAGCGGGTTCACCAAGTGGCAAGAAATAATAGTGCCATAGTCCACTCGGAAATCTGGATTTTTCATTAACTTGGTGGGCAGTCCAGCCTGCCCGATCTGATCGCTGATCGCTGTTGAAAGTTCTACGTCGACTTTTAAATCGTAATTGTACTGAAACAGATGCGGAAAAACCGGATCGATCGAAATTCCTTTAAAATGCGGCAAACCCAAAAGGTGGGTGCCCACGTAAGTTCTCCAATGCGGAGTCATCACCACCAACACATCATAGTTCAAAGCGTCCAGATTTTTCTGCATGACTTCATAACCCCAGCGAAGAGTTTCCCAACCGCCCTCGCTTCTAGGTTTATTTTGTGGGGGATTTTCGGCGTAAATCAAATGCGGTGGGTGAGGAGCCAAGCACCCTGCTACGATTTGTCCTGATGAACTTGAAGTCATTGATGAACCTCTTTTAGTATTTAATATTGACTGTAGTGGACTCGGTGAAAAATTCAATAGAATGATGGCCACCTTCGCGGCCAACCCCGGATGCCTTTTGCCCGCCAAAGGGGACTCTTAAATCTCGCTGCATCCAAGTGTTGACCCAAACTGTTCCCACGCTCAGTTGTTCTGCTGCTGCAAGGGCCTTGGTCAGATCTTGGGTCCAAACTGTCGCGGATAATCCATACTTCACCTGATTTGCTTTTTCTATTGATTCACGGAATTGCGAGAATTTTGAAAGCGTGACTACCGGTCCAAAAATTTCTTCTTGGATGCAAGCAGAGTTTTCTGGAAGATCAGCAATCACAGTGGGCTCGAGAAAAAATCCATCGGAAAAGGGTTTGGGTAAGTCCGACTTTTTTCCGCCACATAAAATTTTTCCGCCTTGGTCTTTGGCAGTTTGGATAAAGCCCATCACTTTTTCCAAGTGAGCACGGCTGACCAGCGCTCCCATAAACGATGACGCTTCTGCGGGCGGTCCTACTTTAAGTTTTATGGTCCGTTGAACAAATTCTTCCACAAAGCGGGGGTACAAACTCTCTTCGATGTACAGTCTAGAGTTGCAAAGACAAATCTCGCCCTGATTTAAAAAGCTTGATCGAAGTGTGGATTCCATCATCGCTTCAAAATCACAATCGGCAAAAATTAAATTCGCGTTTTTTCCGCCTAACTCGAGAGACAGTTTTTTAAAATATGGCGCAGAACTTTGAATGACTGTTTGGCCGGTTTGGGTCCCGCCGGTGAAAGAAATAATTGGAACTTCGGGGTGAGAAACTAAAGCCTGGCCAGCCTCGTTGCCATATCCATAAACAATATTCAGAACTCCTGCCGGCAGGCCAACCTTAACTGCCAACTGAGAAAACAAATGCGCTGTCATCGAAGTTAATTCTGAAGGTTTGGCCACCACGGTATTTCCGCACGCCAACGCCGGCGCGATCTTCCAAGACAGCAAATACAGCGGAAGGTTCCAAGGCGAAATCAATCCAGCGACCCCCACTGGTTTTTTAAGAACGTAATTTAGCAATCCCTTCTGGGGATGAGTAGCCATGGAGGTCTCTTGTAAAATCGCGCTGGCGAAAAACCTGAAATTTTTTGCGACTCGGGCGATATCCATTTGGCGCGCCAAGTGGACGGGCTTTCCCTGATCCAAACTCTCGGCGTTCGCCAAGGCTTCGGCGTTGGCATCAACCTGGTCAGCCAAACGATTTAAAAAATCCGCGCGAATTTCTGCTGTGGTTTGCGACCAATCCGGAAATGCTTTTTTTGCAGCCTGCACCGCTTGATTGATTTCATCAGCACCAGATCGAGGAAGCGAGCCAATCACTTCCCCCGTGGCCGGGCCAATATTCGCGATTTTTTCCAAAGCTTTGCCGTTGGCGTGTTCGCCGACCCATTGATTGTTGATAAAATTCTTTATTTCCATAGATTGAAGATGTAGTAGAAATGAGGTTGCGAAATCAAAACAAATTTATATTTTTTTTGTAGATCGATCGTTTTGAATTTCCGTTCGCGGTCTGACGTTTCTGTTTTTTTTGTGGAGAATTCGCTATGTCTTTTCAGTCTACCAAAAATTATCCTACCAGTCCTTTTGGTGAAAATATTCCCGGGATTCCCACAGGCCGAGACGTCGAGTGGGAACCTTTGGTTGATTACCGTCGGAATGGCATCAGCGAAACCACAATTCACGGCGCTATCGCCTGGTGCCATGGGCAAGAAGTATTCCATTCCTTCGGCGGCAACGTTTTGTGTTTCGGCCGATCTATGATGAAACTTTTCTACATCAAAGTTTTCGCCCAAGAATTAGGTGCTACGACCGACTGGAAACAAAAAGCTATCAGCGTTTCATCGCATAACGGCGGCGCCGAGCACATCGAGGCCTCTCAAAGTTTACTTTCAGAATCCGAATGGGGATTAATGCAAACCCCGCTGGATTTGCCCTTGGTCCAATTTGGTCGGCAAGTGCGTCGGCCCAGGCGCTGGTACAATAATTCTTCCGGCCACCACGCTGCGATCTTGAAGGGCTGCAGGTTAAAAGGTTGGAATCGGGCTGGCTATACATTACCCACTCACGAAGTTTTTCAAAATTACTTGCAAGTGGTTCGGAAGTATTTGGGCGCGGATTGGAAACCCTTGCGCGTGGCCCGCGATGGCGATGGACTTCCCACGGTTTCGATGACGGTCAAAGAATTGGCCCTTTGTTATGCCGGCTTGGCGCAAAATAAAAAGGAAGATTGGATTTGGGAATCCATGGTTAGGCATCCCGATTTGGTCGGCGGCTTTAATCGGTTGGACACAACAGTGATGAAAACGGCGCAGGGAAAAGTGATCGCCAAAGAAGGCGCCGACGGATTGTTAGGCATGGCCATTCAGCACCCGGATTTTCCAAAGGGTTTGGGTGTAGTCATTAAGATCGCACACGGTTGGAACCCGCAGGCGACGTGGTATTTGGCAAGGGGAATTCTGGGGGTTTTAGGAATTGAACTTCGCAATCCTTATCCATTGAAGCGCCAAAAAGCTTTTTTAGTTCCAGGAATTGTCCCGCCAAAATATTTATCGCAGTTAGAACAAATTAAAACTTGGGATGATTGGGACCCCGACCACGACCGATGGTATTTGGACTAAGACGTAAGCAAAGCTTTTTGAATTTTAATCTTGGTACGAAGATTTGATTTGCGATCGTTCGTGAAATCTTTCTTCGGCCAATTGAATCAGTTGGTCTAACAGGTCTGGGTATTTCAACCCGGAGGCTTCCCACAGTTTGGGGTATTGGCTGATCGAGGTAAAACCTGGGATGGTATTGATCTCGTTTAAAAAAATCTCGCCCGTGTTTTTGTCTTGAAAGAAATCAACCCTGGACATTCCGGCGCACTCTAAACATTTAAAAGCTCGAACGGCGTAACCTTGGATTTTTTTTACGTCGTCAGATTTTAAATAGTCGGCGGGGATTTTAAACAGGGCTCCTTGGGCGTCGATGTATTTGGCTTCGTAGCTGTAGAATTCATGCTGGGGGATGACCTCTCCGACCACGCTTACTTTTGGATCGTGATTTCCTAAAACGGAAACTTCAAGCTCGCGGGCGGGGATGGCTTTTTCAGCCAATACTTTGACGTCGAATTGAAAGGCTAAATCGAATTTCTCAAGGGCTTCACTTTCGGTTTTTACTTTGCTGACGCCCACCGAAGATCCGGCGTTGGCGGGTTTAACAAAAAAGGGCAATCCCAATGTTCGAAGGGTGGCGTCGATGGCCGCTTTTTTATTTTTTTGAAATTCGTATTTTGAAAAGGTCAACGTGGGAACAACTGGAATTCCTTCGGCGCGAAATAGCTTGCGCGAAATTTCTTTGTCCATTCCCAGCGCAGATCCCAAAACTCCGGAGCCCACAAACGGAATTTGCGCCATTTCTAAAAGGCCCTGAATGGTTCCGTCCTCGCCAAAAGTGCCGTGCAAAACCGGAAAGATGACGTCGATGGTGTTGCGATTTAAATTTTCGGCAAAGCTTGGGTTAGAGGTGCTACCAACCATCGTTAGCGAGCCCTCGGATTTATAGGGGACCAATGCAACACTTTGCGGGAAATCAGCCAAGCTGATATCTCGAGGGTTCGGGTGAACTAAAAAAAGATCCGGGTTGGGCAGCAGCCATCTTCCAGAAGGGTCAATGCCGATCAAAAGAATTTCGTATTTGGATTTGTCCAAGGCTTTGAAAATCGATTGCGCCGAACTTAAACTGACTTCGTGTTCGCCAGATTTGCCGCCAAAAATTAAAGCCACTCGTTTTTTTCTCATTGGACTGCTCCGTTTCGTTTATTGGGGCAGCGACCTTGGCGCGCGAATGACCCAAATTGAAGGTTTACTCGGCTGCATTAATAAACTAGTTTCCCCAATTAATCGCATCACTCTTTTAGGGTAATTGGTTTTAATTTGTTTCGGCATCGATAAAATACTTTTCAGGGGGCACCGATGCTGAAAGTCATTAGGAGAAATTTTGAAAAAAGAAAAGTTTAAATCTAAAAAGTCAGATACCAAAACGGCGCAAACCAAAACAAAGCAAGCCAAACGGTCGAAAGTTAAAATAGCGATCGGACTGGTGCCCCAAACGGCGAAAAATAAGATTGAAAAACCAAAGAAAAGCCAGCCTGAGAAGTTGAAAAATAATGCCAAACCAATTCAAATTGTGGACATAAAATCGACCGATTTATCAAATCAAATTTTTAACGTATCGGCAGCTCCAGAACCCGTCGGCGCCTATCCTCATGCGCGCAGAATGGGGGATTTTCTTTTTCTTTCCGGAGTTGGACCTCGAAACCGGGGCTCGTCAGAAATTCCTGGGGTTCATAAAAATGTTCGTAATAAAATTTTATCTTACGATATCGAAGCGCAAACTCGGTCCGTGATTGCCAATATTAAAATGATTTTGCAGGCCGCCGGCGCAAAGTTTTCCGATATCGTCGATGTGCAAGTTTATCTGACGGATATGAAAAAAGACTTTGCGCAGTTCAATGCGATCTATGCTGAATATTTTAAAGGGATTCAAGCAACAAGGACCACGATTCAGGTGGGCGCGCTTCCCACCCCGATAGCTGTTGAGTTTAAAGTGGTCGCATATTTGGGCCAGGAGTTGCCGTGAATCCGATCGCTGCAGGTCAAACTTTTACCCCGGACCTTTTTGATAAAGTTCGAAAGCAAATCGTCAGGGCCTGTTCTGAATTTCAATTAATTCACGAGGGCGATCGGATCATGGTTTGTGTCTCCGGCGGAAAAGATTCAAGCGTTCTGCTTTGGATGCTGCAGGCCATTCAAAAAAAATCTCCTTACACGTTTCACATCGAAGCCGTAATGCTTGATCAAGGGCAGCCGGGTTTTTTGCCAAAGCCTTTTGTGAATTGGGTCCAGGGTTTAGGAATTCCGCTGAAGGTAATTTCGCGTGATACCTATTCGATAGTGAAAGAGAAAGTGACCGATGGTATTTACTGCGCACTGTGTTCTCGTTTGCGCCGAGGGATTTTATACGACTACGCAGCTGACAATAAGTTTTCAAAAATGGCCTTGGGTCACCACCGTGAAGATTTGAATGAGACTTTGCTTTTGAATTTGTTCTACACCGGAAAAATTTCATCGATGCCGGTGAAATTGAAATCTGACGATCAACGAAACACGATTATTCGACCCCTGGCTTACGTCGCCGAAGAAGATTTGGCCAAACTGGCGCAGATTCTAGCCGTCCCCATCTTGCCCTGCAATTTGTGTGGTTCCCAAGAAAACCTCAATCGCAAAAAAATTAAACGCCTGATTCAAGACCTTAAGCAGGGCAACCCCATCATTCAGAATTCGTTGTTGGCAGCGCAAGGGAATGTAAAGCCCTCGCAGCTGCTGGATCAAAATCTATGGGATTTTAGTTTTTAAAATTATTTTTTAGCGCCAGCGCTGGTTGTAGGTTTGTAGTCGCCCGCAAAAACATATCCTGTGGGTTTTAGCAAATCAGTGACTTTTTTCTGCATTTCTGGGGTAAATGGCACACCCTCTTTGGTTGTTAAAGTTAAAGTGCCATATTCCTGCTTGTCGTCGACAACTTTGGCCTGGCAGCTTTCGATACCTTCAACTTTTCCTTTGCAAACTGCTTTTTCGATAGTGCTTTCGCAAGCCCCGCAGTGCATCTTGTCCACGCGGAAGACTTTAGTCTCTTGCGCGGCTTTTGACTGAAATGCGAAAGAGCATGCGAATAAAATGGTAAGCAATGAAGTCTTTTTTCGGGTAAACAGAAGCGCCAGTAGGTGTGACAGAATTTTCGGGGTTTTGTAAGTTCGAACTTTGTTCATTTTCTGAGGTTCTCCTTTGAGATAAAGTAGTTTGTTTTTCCTGATCATAAGTTTCGCAAGAAATGTGGCCTCAGTAACGAAAAATCTTTCTAACTTTTTCCGGCGCTCAAAGAAATATCGGCAGCGAGTTACTTTATTCGTTCCTGACTTTAACGGTTGATCAGGAATTCTTAACCCGTTATAAATCGAAGTTCCTTAAAGTTTCTAAGTCGGGGTGGTAGTTCAGCTGGCTAGAACGCTCGCCTGTCACGCGAGAGGTCGCGGGTTCGAGTCCCGTCCGCCCCGCCATTTTTCTAAATCAGTCACATTTGCAAACATTGAAAACGGTTTCTTCAAGTCATATTCGATAGTTCCGTTCAACAATCTCGGGTTCGATAGTACCAAATTCATCATTTCTTTCTTTTCGTCGGTCGTCATGTTTTTGAAGAGCGATGCGGCTTTGTTCGCAAGCTCCATCAATCTCATTCCATGAACCATGTAGTTCGAGTTCGTGGCTCTAAGAGCGGCCAAAGACCCTTCTACCTCCGACTGTTCCTGTCTCCATCGCGAAGTCTGCGCAATCCAAAAATCATGATCTATATGTCCGTCCAGCTTGTCCTCATACGATTTATCAGTCGGTCAGTAACTACGCCTAGTTTGGGACTGTCTGGCCTCGGACCTTCGCATGAGTGGCGCGAGGTTTTTTGAGTTCGGCAGTCCAAACGGGATTAGCACTACTTTCATTGCGGCACAGAGGCCCTTAGTAACTACTCACCTAAATTCCGCGAAAATTCGATTTTTACGAAATTTGCTTTTCAAAATAAAAATATAAGTTAGACTTTTATTCAGTCATGGATGACAAAAACGAAAAATCAAAATCTAGGGGACTTGCTTCTGAAAATG
>JANYDD010000066.1 GCA_025359945.1 Bdellovibrio sp.
CATTTTCAGAAGCAAGTCCCCTAGATTTTGATTTTTCGTTTTTGTCATCCATGACTGAATAAAAGTCTAACTTATATTTTTATTTTGAAAAGCAAATTTCGTAAAAATCGAATTTTCGCGGAATTTAGGTGAGTAGTTACATACCGAGGTGGTCATTCGTTGCGCAATTAAATTTCTGGAGACCCATTAAAAATCAATACCCGGGGTTTACTTTCGACGACCGGAAACTTGGACCCTTTACCCAGAATCTAATTTCGACCGATCGCAAAGTCGGAACTTCTACGCCGGAAGAATTTTGACCAACAATTATCGAAGGCGCCGAAGAAATAGCTATTGCATTGGAAATTAGAATATTCCTAGGAAGCGGTCCCACTAGCGATTGCCAAGTTATAGATCTATCCACGTTCACGACTTGCGATGCCTGCCCCGAAAACTCAACCAGCAGACGTTGCCAATTCGCTCTCAAAAAAAGGTTTAGATTTGGCCCAAATTGAAACACTAGTTCTCGAATCAAGACTTAAGGTTCGCTGAAAGCCCTTTGTACATTATGGCCCTGATCGGAATAAAGTCCTGATTTTCTCTTGCCGATAAGTGGGTATGCCCGAATGGAATCCAATTTCATATTTGAGAGGGCCGGAAAATTGCTCCGGTAGGCCTACACTTCAAGTTTTAGTTTTATTTTTATTTTTGGGTGAATTTTTTTCTGGATGTGTTTGGGTAAAAGGAAATATTACTACGGATTTATTTAACCAGGAAAGCCCGCGAGGTGAAAACTCAACCATCACCTACCCCGCTTTGGGAATTTCAAAATCGCAAACGGCTACGGCAGATTCCTTTCAGAAACTAACCATTACAGCAAGTGGTGGCACCAGCCAGAGCTATACATACAGTATTTCTTCGGGGACCGCCGCGATTGACTCTAGCAGTGGAATTTATTCTCCTTCAAGTGCTCGCGGAATTCAGCTCGTTCAAGTGACCGACAGTCAAAGAACTTCTACCGCCCAGGCCTCTATTTACCAAATCCCAGTTTGGGCAGACGGAACAGTCAACGCCGCTTTGATTGTGGGCAATGATATTTACTTAGGCGGAACCTTCACGAGCTTCGGAAGGGCTCCCACTCCGCGATTTGCGGCTCTTGATTCAAGCACGGGAAATATCACCGCCTTGGGATGCAGCCTTCAAGAAAACTTTAACGGCGCTGTCAACGTTGTTCTTAAAGCCGATACAGCTATTTTTGTAGGAGGCGCGTTTACAAAATACAAAAATTTGGATGCTTACTACTTGGCCAAATTGGATGCAAATTGTGATTTAGATCAAACATTCACACAATCTGGAAGCAACGGCGGTTTTGATAGTTCGGTTAGTGCGCTGGCGGTTTCTGGAAATTCAATTTACGTCGGCGGAGCATTTACTCAGTACCGTTCGGGTAATTACGGCGCCAACAGCTCTAGATTTTTAGCAAAGCTTGATCAAACATCCGGAGCTTTGGATCAAACCTTTACTCAGTCCGGAGTCAACGGTGGTTGCAGCACCTTTGTCACTGCATTGGCCGTTAGCGGGACCTCCCTGTACGTCGGTGGCGGATTTACCGCTTACAGGTCTGGAACCAACGGTGCGAATAGTGCCAACAATTTAGCAAAAATAAATTTAACGACCGGCGTTCTAGATCAGACTTTCACACAGTCCGGAGCTAACGGCGGATTTGACTCTTCTGTTTTAGGATTAACTATTTTAGGAAATTCCATTTACGCTGGTGGCGCATTTACGCAGTATCGGTCGGGCACGTACGGAAGTTTCAGCGCAAATTACTTAGCAAAATTAAATTTAACTTCCGGGGCGTTGGACCAAACATTCACGCAAGCTGGCAGCAATGCAGGATTTAATAATTACATCGCGGCTTTGGCATCGGACAGTTCAACGATCTATGCCGGAGGTGGATTTACCCAATACCGTTCGGGCACATATGCAGTCAGCAGCGCAAATTACTTAGCAAAAGTAAATTTAACTACCGGTGCTCTTGATCGCACGTTCACACAATCTGGTACAAATGGTGGCTTTAACGGCGCAGTTAAAGCCCTTGCTACAGATGGGACTTCGCTGTTTGTTGGCGGATCATTCACCCAATATCGATTCGCAACTTATGGCGCCACCAGCGCAAATTACTTAGCAAAGCTGGACATGACGTCGGGAAATCTTGACCAAGTTTTCACCAGTTCGGGTGCCAACGGAGGATTTAATAACAATGTGAATGGCCTTGTCGTCAGCGGGGACATCACTGTATGTCGGCGGCGACTTCACGCAATATCGAAGCGGAACCTATGGTGCCAACAGCGCCAATCGCTTAGCAAAAATTGATTTAACTTCTGGAAATCTAGACCAAGTTTTCACCAATTCGGGTGCCAACGGAGGATTTAACAATACGGTTTCTGCAGTAACCACCAGCGGAACTTCGCTTTATGCTGGAGGAGCCTTCACCCAATATCGATCAGGAACATACGGGGCCAATAGCTCGAACTATTTGGCAAAAGTCGATTTAACTTCTGGAAACTTGGACCAGGTTTTCACAAATTCTGGGGCGAACGGTGGTTTCAATTCAACCGTCAACGCGCTGGCCGTAAGCGGTACTTCGTTATATGCCGGCGGCGGATTTAACGCCTATCGATCGGGAACTTACGGGGCCAACAGCGCCAATTTTTTAGCCAAAGTCGATTTGACCAGCGGGAATTTAGACCAAGTATTTACAAATTCTGGCGCCAACGGTGGACTGAATTCAACCGTCAATGCGCTGGCGGCTTCGGGCAGCTTTCTTTTTGTGGGCGGAAACTTTACTCAGTATCGATCAGGAACTTACGGCGCTAACAGTGCTAACTATCTGGCCAAAGTTGATTTAAGTTCTGGAAATTTAGACCAAACATTCACCCAAACAAGCGCAAGCGGCGGAATGGATTCGACCGTCAATGCTTTTGCTGTCAGTGGCACAACTGTTTATGTGGGCGGAGCTTTTGTCACTTATCGTGGCGGCTACTTCACCCCTTACCTAGGCGCCCTAGACACAACATCCGGATCGCCAAAGTAAAGGCTATGACGAATACAGTACCGATCAATTGTCAGGCAAAAGGCCGCAAGGCCGACGCACGACCTACACTCCGGAACTTGCCAAAAATATTCACGAACAAAATCTAAAGTTCCCGGATCCCCAATTTCACAACTCTTATGTTTCAAGCCGTTCACCTGGACCCTTGACCAACAAAACGATTTGATCGGGGCTTTGACAAGGCTTGAATCCTGCCCAGATTGCCTTTTGACCGGTTCTTCGACGGCATCGGTTAATACTCAAACTTTCATCGAAGGGGTGCTACGCTGGGATTATCCCCAACGCTACTTTTTTTCGGGGAATTTGATTATTTTTTTTAAAAAAGATCTGTGGAGCTTTAATGAATTTGATCCAATTACTCATTGAGCGAGCTGAAAAACTTCGAGCCGAAGATTGGGCGCAGAAAAACTATTTGCCAACCAAGTCTTCCGGACAAAATGGTGACGGCGGCAAACCTAATCACGACGGATCGGGATCTGAGACTGGGGCCGAAGGGTCCGTTGATACGCTTCAAAAAGTGGACCATCCGAAATTGTACAAGGTCATTCTTTTGAACGATGATTTTACTCCGATGGATTTTGTGGTTTTGGTTTTGCGACGGTTTTTTGCCAATACCGAAGAGGGCGCCACTTTGGTGATGTTAGATGTCCACCAAAAGGGGTCAGGCGTTGCCGGCGTATTTACTTTAGAAATTGGTGAGATGAAAGTGATGCAGGTGAATCAATTTGCGCGAATGAATCAGTACCCGCTGAAATGCACCTTAGAAGCCGAATAGATTGGAGCCCCGTTGATGATGACCCGAGATCTTGAACGCCGTATCGCCGAAGCCGTAGAAATGGCCAAAAAAAGCAATCACGAATTCGTGACATTAGAACATATTCTTTTGGCGCTAACGGTGTCTCCGCTGTCCGTCGAAATTATCGAAGGTGCTGGCGGCGATGTTCAAAAGCTTAAAAAAGACCTGCAGTCTTTGATCACTCAACACGCGCAAATTATTTCGCCCGATCAAATCCGTGCGTATGGCGGCCAAGAATCTTGGACTCCGGAATTTACCCTGGCATGCCATCGACTTTTTCAGCGCGCGGCCTTGCAAATTCGAAGTGCGGGCAAAGACAAAATCACTGAAGGGCATCTTTTAATTTCTTTGTTTTTTGAACCTGATTCTTTTGCAGTGTTTTCTTTAACCCAGCAAGGGGTGACACAGTTTGATCTGATTAATTTTGTATCTCACGGCGTAGAAAAAGAGCGCGAAGCCCGAGAAGGCGCACTGCCACAGATTCCAGCCCCGTCGACCGAGATGGACGGCTTGCCGCCCGATGAAAGCAAAACTTCGCCCTTAGAAAGTTTTTGCACCAACTTAAATGAGAAAGCCAAATCCGGAAAAGTCGACCCCTTAATTGGTCGCGCAGATGTTTTGGATCGAATGATGCAAATACTTTGTCGCCGCACCAAAAACAATCCGCTGCTGATTGGCGAACCCGGCGTTGGAAAAACCGCGATCGTCGAGGGGCTGGCACAAAGAATCGAAGAAGGAAAAGTTCCTGAGCCTTTGCGTGGAAAAGTTATATATTCCTTGGATCTTGGATCTCTGCTAGCGGGAACAAAATTTCGCGGCGACTTCGAGGGCCGATTAAAATCGATTGTTAAAGAAATTCGTAAACGAAAAAACTCGCTGCTTTTTATTGACGAGATTCACACCTTGGTCGGCGCCGGCAGCACTAGCGGTGGAACCATGGATGCATCAAACTTACTGAAGCCTGCTCTTGCTTCGGGCGAAATTTCTTGTATTGGATCGACGACTTTTGAAGAATATCGCCAACACTTTGAAAAAGATCGCGCACTGAATCGTCGTTTTCAAAAAATTGACATCAAAGAACCTACTCAAGAAGAAGCTTTGGAAATTATCCGTGGATTGCAAAAAAAATTCGAAAGCTTTCACGGGATCAGATTGACCGATGCCGCTCTTAAATCCGCAGTCGAATTATCAAGCAAGTATCTGCACGGAAAATTGCTTCCGGATAAAGCTATCGACGTGATCGATGAAGCCGGAAGTATGGCCAAACTTTCTGTCCCCGCCTTAACCGAAGTCGACGTGTCCGAAATCGAAAAAGTCATTTCGAAAATTGCACAAATTCCAACGCAGCAAGTTTCTTCAAACGATCGATCAATGCTCAGGGACTTGGACAAAAAATTAAAAGCAGTCATTTACGGTCAGGACGAATCGATTGATCGCCTTGTGGCTTCGATTAAATTATCGCGATCGGGATTGGCGCGCGAAAATAAACCCATCGGAAGTTATTTATTCACCGGACCCACGGGCGTTGGAAAAACCGAAATCACTAAACAGTTGGCCGAGATTCTGGGCGTTCCATTGCAACGATTTGATATGAGCGAATATATGGAAAAACACACCGTCGCGCGATTGATTGGCGCGCCCCCGGGATACGTCGGATTTGAACAAGGTGGTCAATTGACCGAAACCATTTTAAAAACTCCGCACTGTGTTTTGCTGTTGGATGAAATCGAGAAAGCTCACCCAGATATTTACAATGTTTTATTGCAAGTGATGGACGCCGGACGACTGACCGATGCCAACGGTAGAACCACCGATTTTAGAAATGTAATTTTGGTAATGACCAGCAACGCCGGTGCCATCGAGGTCGCTCGCGGCGCGATCGGATTGGTGGACCAAGGCTCGCGACATCAATCGATGGATGCGATCAAAAAAGTTTTTGCGCCAGAATTTATCAATCGCCTAGATGCGATTGTACCGTTTAAAGATTTGAATGAAGAGATCGTTTTGAAAATTATTTGTAAATTTATCGATGAACTTAAAATCCAGCTGCAGAAAAAGCGAGTGGATCTGCAGATTTCTCGCGAAGTTCCCGCTTGGATATTTAAAAAAGCATATGACAAAGTTTACGGAGCCCGTCCACTGGCGCGGTTTATTGACGAGCATCTCAAACGCCCCTTGGTCGACGAGCTTCTCTTCGGGCGACTTAGCGAGGGCGGCAAAGTTCAAGTTGAACTAAATCCCCTGCCGGTGACACATGCTGCGAAAGAAATATTAACGGACTCAGGGACAGCTAAATCGTCGACCCAAAATGAGTTGTCTTCGCGAACTTTGAAATTTGATTTCGAATCGCACAAAACACCGCAAACAGTTTAATTTGTCAGCCGCGAAAGACCCCGACATTGACAAAAAAATTTTGCGCCACATACTTAGACTTAAAATAAACGAACAATAACGATTGATCGAACATTCGCATTGTGTAAAATGAACTCACTCGATGCTTAGAGGAGAAAATTTATATGAAGTGGCTTAAACGAATTTCGCTTTTTGTACTGACAAACGTATTGGTTTTGCTGACCGTCAGTATTGCCTTTAGTTTGATTTCTGGTTTCTTTGGACTGGACCGAAGCTCTGGTTACATGACCTATATGCTAGTGTTTTGCGCAGTTTGGGGTATGGGCGGTGCGTTTGTTTCATTGTTGATTTCGAAGTGGATGGCCAAGCGTTTGATGGGCGTTCAGATTGTCGATCCGCAAACTTTGGACACTCGCGAGCGCGATCTTTTTTTGATGGTTCAAAGAATGGCGCAGCAGGCACAATTGCCCAAAATGCCCGAAGTTGGAATTTACGAATCCCCTGATATCAATGCATTCGCGACAGGCCCTTCTAGAAATAATTCTATGGTCGCTGTCAGTACGGGCTTGTTAGCCAGAATGAGTAAGAATGAAGTCGAAGGTGTGGTTGGTCACGAGGTCGCGCATATTGCTAACGGTGATATGGTGACAATGACTTTGATCCAAGGTGTGGTGAATGCCTTTGTGATGTTCTTTGCAAGGATCTTAGCCAATATTTTAGCGTCTCAAGTCGAAGAAAAAATGCGTGGAGTGGTGCATCTGGTGCTGGTTATTTTGTTTGATATTGTTTTCGCGATTTTGGGCTCGATTGCAGTCAATTATTTCTCTAGACGTCGAGAATTTAGGGCTGATGCGGGCGGAGCCCAATATGCCGGCCGAGACAAAATGCTGGCTGGCTTGCGCCGCTTGCAATCCACTTTTGAATCGTTGGCTCCAGATAACGGCACACAAGCTTCAGTGGCTACTTTGAAAATTTCAAACAGATCGACTGGAATGATGGCCTTGTTTTCAACTCATCCCAGTCTAGAGGCCCGCATCGAGCGCTTAGAAAAAGCGGTAATTTTAAGGTAAGCCAAGACGTCTAGAAACTGATAGCCGCGCTGTAAAAAAATCAGAACTCTCAAAAAAAATAGAGCTGGTTTTTTTTGATATGATACCCTTTTACAATGAGACTTTTTTGGATTTGCTTCGTTTCACTAACCTTTTTGCTGACTTTGAATTGCTCAACCACCTCTGTGAACGACAGTTTAGTGAAAAAAGATTACTCGATGCTCTTCACTTATCAAAAAGCACTTCAGAAAAGTTCTACGGATAAAAATGCAGATTTAAAAAGCTCTCTCTTGGGAAAAAAAGAAAATTCTGTTTTAGAATCCTGCCAGGATTTCTATCTTTTAAGTCAGAATGAATTTATCTTAAAAGACGTCGCCAGATTAAGGGCCTTACTTGTGTGCCCAGCAACCTCTGAAAACTATCTAAACTTGATTGTGCAATCAACAGAAGAACCAAAAACCAAGCCTTGGCTTAAAGATCTGTATTTGAAAGTCAGCCTGAAAAACGCAGAAGTTGCTTCTGATAAAAAATTAAAAGCATGGGTTTTTTACGAACAAGCCAGGGCGTCGGCGCGCGTGAGCGAAAAAGTAGAATTGTATCAGCGATCTCAGCAAATTTATAACGAACTTTCTGAAACGCAAAAAAATGACGAGGTTCAAAGAGCTTTGGATGAAATAGCGCCGCATTTAATCGCTCAACCGTTGAAGAGCGATTGGTTGCGCGCTGGAAAATCCGCTGTAGCGTTTCGTCTGTTCAATAAAGCCAGAAAATATTTTTTGCAAATTTTAAAAGACCCCAGCTTTTCCTTTGAAGACCAGTATCGAGCGCGCGTCGAATTGCGCGACAGCTACAAAGTAGAACAAGACCTGGTCAAACACTTAGAACAAGCTGGAAAATTGGTCTTGTTTTTGGAAAAGAAAAAAGATCCAAAAAAATTATTTGAAGCACGCGTCTTTTATGCCAGGGCCCTGTGGACGCAAGGGAAAGTCCCGGAAGCCGAAAAACAACTTCGTCGAAGTGTAAAAATAAAATCAAAAACAATTTTTTCTTTAAGCCCCGCGTTTTGGATTTTAGGCCGCATGCAGGAAGAGAAAAAAAATTACTCACAAGCAGTCTCCTATTACGATCAAGGCTTATTGGAAAACCCACCGCCCGATCAGCTAGAACAACTTCTGTATTACAAAGCCTGGAGCTTTAGAAAACTCAAGAAATTCAAGCAGGCGATTCCGGTTTTTGTACAGCTAGCAGAAAAGACCATAAACGACAAAAATCGTTTTTTATTTTGGCAAGCTCAATCAATTAAACAAGCCGGATTGCCGGGCGCAGAAGATCTTTTTCGAAAAATCGCTGACGAAGATATTTTGGGATACTACGGAATATTAGCGCACCGGGAATTGAAAATCGATTTTGCACCTTTGCCAATTCACCAAGGTAAAAGTTTAAAGGCACCGACAAAAATCGATTCCTATGTTCAAAAATATATCGAAGCCTTGTCGGTCGTTGGCGAGCGCGATATATTGGAGCGCTATGTTTATCTGAATTCGCACAAATCCAACAGCGACACTGACCCCGACAGTTGGCTGTATTTTCTAAAAGCCTACGCAAAGTCTGGATTGTATTTGCGGCTGTTTGCTGAAATTCCAAAACTAACACCTGATGTTCGCAAGAAAATTTTATTGGATGATCCGGAACTGATTTTCCCAAGGGATTACTATTCATTGATCGAAGCCCAAGCCCAAAAATTTCAAGTTTCCCCAGAATTTGTTTTGGCCATCATTCGGCAAGAGTCCGCGTTTGATCCCTATTCTCGAAGCAGTGTTGATGCGCTGGGATTGATGCAGTTGATGCCAGATTTGGACCGTGAACTTTTAAAAGAAACTCAAATTCAGATTCGCGATTACACTGATCTGTTTGAACCACAAACCAACATTACGCTTGGAACTTTGTTAATTTCAAAGTTGTTTAAAAAATACCAAGGTCAGTTTTTATTGACAGCAGCCAGTTACAACGCCAATGACAAAGCCATCAGGGGCTGGGTGCGATCTCGCTTTGATGGCGACGTTTTAGAGTTTATCGAAGACGTGCCTTATTCTGAGACAAGGGCTTATATGAAATTGGTTTTAAGAAATTTTATTTTCTACTCAAGACTAAAAACTCCAGAAGTTTCGATACCTTTTCCCGAATGGTGTCTAGAAAACTTACAGTCATTCAAAAACTCGACAAGTGCACAGCTAACGTCTCATTAAGCGACAGTCGCCAAGCGATTAAAGCCTGAAAGCTTTCAAAGGTTTAGGGACAAGTATCGCCCCGGTGTCTCATCGGCCTTTATGGCCCACGCTTTGCTCATTAATCTAGTGAATCGTATTTTTGGGGAGGCCCATTTTGAAACACCAGTTTGGTCTATGGTTGATAGTAAGTTTGATGTCGATATTTGGTGTCGTGTTGGTCAGCTTTCATTTTCATCAGTACGAACAAATCGAATTATCGTCGAAGCTTAAGAACAAACGTCCCCTAGAACTGGGACAAACTCAAATCGTCAAAGACCCAAAAACGGAATTTAAAATTGCACTGAATGATCCAGCATTAGTGCAAGCTTGGGGTCTAAAAAAATCAAGCGCGGAACTAGCATGGACTGTTTCATTAGGTAACCGCAAGATCACCGTGGCAGTGATCGACACCGGTTGCGACGTCAATCACGAGGATCTTAAAGGAAATATCGTACCCGGTTGGAATTTTGTATCCAATAACTCTGACGTTACCGACAATCATGGTCATGGCACGCACGTCGCTGGTATTATCGGCGCCGTCGCTGGAAATAAAAAAGGCGTCGCCGGAGTAGCTCCGAACGTCAGCATCATGTGTTTAAAATATTTTGATCCCTTAGTTCCGCGCACCGACAATTTAAAAAACACGATCGCTGCGATCAGCTACGCGATCGATAAAAAAGTCGACATTATCAATTACTCGGGTGGCGGAACTGAATTTAGCGAACTAGAAAAAGCTGCGATCGAGCGGGCTCGTAAAGCGGGAATTTTATTTGTCGCTGCTGCGGGAAATGAAAGATCGAATTCCGATAAATACCACTACTACCCCGCTGACTATGGCTTAGATAATATTATTTCTGTCACAGCGATTGATAAAGAAACCGAAGTTTTACCTTCTAGCAACTACGGGATTGAGACCGTGGACTTGGCGGCTCCGGGCCATAATATTATTTCAACTCTTCCGAACAATACCTATGGATTTTTGACCGGCACTTCGCAGGCCACACCCTTTGTAACCGGCGCTGCAGTTTTGTTGAAAGCGCTTCGCCCAAGCATCACGGCACAAGATATTAAAAAACACATCATTAACACCGGCGACTTAGTGGCGTCACTGAATGGCAAAACAAGAACCTCAAGACAATTGAATTTGTATAAAGTTTTGACCGTAGTGGATTCAGATGTGACCGCGTCGGGACTAGCGATGAATCCAGAAAAAAATATTCGTTATTCTAGCGAAGACTTTTCAGCTGAACAAACTTCGGTGGCCGGAACAGCCAGCGATCCGCAAGTCTCGCTGTTTCACCTGAGCGAAAACTTAGGCGAAGCCTTGAAAAATCATATGGGGCCAAAACTTCCACGAAAAGCTGGTCTAGAAAACTAGGACTTGGTTGGTAAAGAGCGACCTTCCCTAGCTAACATTACTATGTTGAATGTCGCCTATTCACTTTGCATTCACTTTTCAAATCCCAAGTTCATCACCGTGTAGAACGCAGGGCTAGCTGCCGACCACCGCCCAGATTTCCGAAAGGGCTTCGCGGCGGAGATTTTAGGCTCAGTCCAGGAAATCGCCTAGGTGGATGCGACCGCGGGTCAGGTAGTAGAATCCCAGCGTGAAGAGCAAAATCGACAGGCCAAAGCCAATCATATTTCGTTGAGCCGGATTGACGAAGCCTATAAAAATAAAACTACAACCTAAAATCAGCGGAGCTAATTTCAATCCCCGTTTCCAGTTCAATGACTTTGCTTTTTTCTTCAGCGTCCGAAAAAAAACATTTTGCCACATCGTCTTTGCAGTGGGGTCGTGCGGCTGCGCCTGTTTTAGTTCTTGGTATTTGCGAAGCGCAAACGGCAAGGCGTGCAAGTCCTCACACTGATCAACAAAAGATAAATGCTTTTGAACCTGATCGTAATTGTTCATCAGATCCTGCCACGCCTTCATCAGACTGGGCAGCGCCCCTAGCTGCTTAAGTTCGGCAGTCAAACCTTCTACCCGATCAAAAACACGATGGCACTTATAACACTCCGTCGACGACCTAGGATTTTGCGCCTGACATTCCGAACATTTTTTAAAACCTTCTGCCGCACCCGAGACTTTAGAAATTTGGGGCAGAGCTAAACCTTGTGTTTTTAAGACGCCGTTTTCTGGAGAATTAAAATTAATTTGAAATTGCGCTTGGCAAACCTGACACAAAAAATGCGACTTCGAGTTTTTCTGCACAACACTGTACAGCTTGAAACACTGGGGACAACGAATGGAATAATTTTGCTTTTCAGCGATCGGCGATGCCATACTCTGTCATCATGATGACTGGTGAAAATTCTTTTTTCAAGACAAAACTCTTAAAGCTTTTAGGTGAATTTTTCCCGGCCGTTCTTTCTGGAATTTTGATGGGATCTTCCTACATCCCGCTGCCACCTTGGGCACTCCTGTTTTGCTACGCCCCTTTGTGGATTTCGGTGCTTCACGAAAAATCTTGGAAGAAGGTTTTCCTAAAAGCATGGCTTGCGCAAGTCACGCTGACGTTGATTGGGTTTCATTGGATCGCCTTTGTGGCTCACGAGTTCGGGTTTTTTCCATGGCCAGTGGCCGTTTTGATTTTACTTTTATTTGCCGCATTTATTCATTTGTACATTCCGACGGCGGTCCTTGCTGCGTGGACGCTGCAAAGGCGCTGGCGGCTAAAACCCTGGGCTTTTTTTCTTAGCATGGCGGTTTTGTTTTCTTTGGGTGAATCGCTGTGGCCCAGTTTGTTCCCTTGGAATTTAGGTTACTCGTATTTGCCATGGAATTTGCCGATCGTTCAGCTGGCCGATGTTTTTGGATTTTTGGGTTTAAGTTTTCTGACCTACCTGGCGAACGCCTTTTTGGCGAACGTGGGGTTAAAATATTCTACAAAGCCCGGTTTAGAGACTCGCTCGGGAATCCTGCTGAAACCCGCTGCTTATGTAATTTTTTTCTTCTTGGCCTTAAATTTTTTGGGATGGCTGCGCAAAGCTCAAGTGGCAGACTTAGGGGGTCGCAATCTCAAAATCCTTCAGGTGCAGGGAAATATCGGAAACCTCGAACGCCTTGAGGCCGAAAAGTCCGACCGCTTTGATAAAGAAATTTCTGAAAAATATTTTCAGCTAACGCGATTGGGATTAGCACAAAATGCACAGGCCGATATGGTGATTTGGCCCGAAGCCGCATTCCCAGATTTTTTGGGCTCAGAGCAAGCGCTAAGGACATTGCCAACTAATTTTAGAAACTTTGTTCGCGATATTAAAAAACCCATTCTCACTGGGGCTTTCGATATCGACCCAAGCGGAACAACCCGCCGCCAGGAATACAACGCTTTATATTTTTTCAACGACAAAGGCGAAACCGAAGGCCCCTCGTACAAAAAAACTTATCTTTTAGCGTTTGGAGAATACACACCCTTTGCCGATCGATTTCCAGGCCTTGCCAAACTTTCGCCCGCCGGCACAGGCTTTGGTCGAGGGCCCGGACCAACTTTGATAAATTCAACAACGGTTCGCATCGGCCCGCAAATTTGTTACGAGGGCTTATACCCCGAGTTTTCGGCAAAACTAAGTCTGCTGGGAGCACAAATGATCGTGAATTTGACCAACGACTCGTGGTTTGGTCATTCGTTCGAGCCCTGGCAAAATCTGTACATGACCTTGGCGCGGGCCCTGGAAACCCGACTGCCCGTCGTCAGATCCACAAACACAGGCGTGACGTCCGCTATTCAGGCCGACGGGACCATGTTGACCCAATCCAATTTGGGTCAAGAATGGTTTGGCCTGTTTGAAGTGCGGATCAGCGAAAATCCTAAGCCCACTTTGTACACACGCTTTGGAAAATTTCTTCCCGTGTTTTTAGTCTTTCTACTTTTTGGAGCTCTCTATTTTGGAAAAAACAACGCCACCCGCTGATCAATTTGCAGCCTTAGATTGGGTCCAGGTCCTAGAAAAAATCCAAGAGTTGGCGACCAGCGAATCTACCCGTTCACAGATTGCTGAACTTCCGCCTTTGCCATCCCTGCAAATTGCGCAAGCCGAATGCGAAAAAGTTTTTCAAGCGGTAGGCCTTTTGAATCTCAGTGCCCGGCCCTTTATGGAAAGCTTAGATCTGTACGACACTTGGTTTTCCCGATTGAAAAAGCAAGCGGTGCTGAAAACTTTAGAATTGCGCGATGTTCGCCTTTTCTGCCTAGAGGGCGCCGCTCTTGCCGAGGTTTTTAAGAAAGCCTCGCCAGAACTTTCATGGGCCGCAGAAAATTTGAAATCAATGATGGATCTTGAGCGCCCTTTGTCCGCCCTGGATCAAACCATCACTCCGCGAGGTGAAATGCGCGACGACGCTAGCGAAACCCTTTTTCGTCTGATCCGCGAGAAAGAATCCTTGGCCCGACAAGTTCAGTCGCAACTTGATAAACTGGTCAAAGCCCACGAAATGGAAAATTACCTTCAAGACAAATACGTCACCACCCGCGAAGGCCGATGGGTCTTGCCCATTAAATCGGGATACCAACATCAGCTGCCCGGAATGATTCACGGATCATCGCAAACTAAGCAAACCGTTTACATCGAGCCCGAAACCATCTTACCCATGAATAATCGCCTGCGCTTGATAGAGGTCGAAATTGAAGACGAGATCGAAAGAATTCTGGTTTCGCTTTCACAGTTTTTATCCAGCCAGGTCATTGGGTTTGCACAACTTCAAAAAGTTTTACAAGAAGCAGATTTTACATTCGCAAAGGCTCAATTTGCTTTAGCCATCGACGCCGAAAAGTTTACTTTTTCTACCGACACTATGGATTTAACTCAAATCCGGCATCCGCTGCTGCAGCTGGAAAAACAAAAGCCTGTTTCAAATTCTTTGCGCTTGGATCAAAAGAAAAATATTTTGCTGTTGTCGGGGCCCAATGCTGGCGGAAAAACTGTTCTGTTGAAATCCGTGGGCTTGGCCTGCCAAATGGCCCGCTGTGGAATTCCCCCTTGTGCGGGCGCCGATTCGCAGATTCCATTTTTTAAAAATATTTTGTGCGTGATCGGCGACACACAAAATGTGGACGAGCATCTTTCGACTTTCGCTGGCCACCTTTTAAATCTTCAAAAAGCATCCTTACTGAAGGGCCCTGAAAATTTAATTTTAGTCGACGAAATTTGTGGTTCCACCGATCCCGAAGAAGGCTCAAGCCTGGCTAGAAGTTTTATCGAGCATTTTTGCACCCATCATATTTTTGCGGTGGTCACATCCCATTTAAGCCCCTTGAAAAGAGGTTGGAAAGAAACCGACCCCGTTCAAAGCGGAAGCTTAGAATATGACCTACGCACGAATAAACCCACCTATCAGTTTTTAGCGGGAATTCCCGGAGATTCTTTGGCCATTAAAACGGCTCAGCGAGTGGGCGTATCATTTGCCATCATTGATCGAGCTTTAGAATTGGTTTCGCCCGAACAGAAAAAAAGATTTCAGGCCTTGGACGAAATTGAAAATTTAAAAAAAGATTTGGTGGTTTACCGAGAACATCTTGAATCCGAAAAAAAGAAATGCACGCAAGAAAAACTAAAGTACCAGGAACTGAAAAACCAACTTGAGCGCGAAAAAGCCCAAGCACTAGAAAAATTTATCAAAGAAAATCAAAAACTTTTAGACGAAATGATTGCCCAAGCTAAAGCCGATCAAACTTTTAAAAAGCATCTGACCTTTCAGGAAATCAAAGCGCAAATGCCCCAGATGATCAAGGCAGCCAACCCATCGCTTCAAGCCACAGACGGTCAGGGATCACAAAATGCTATCAATACCCCAGAAGAATTTGCCCAAAGATTTCCCGCCGGCAGTCGCGTCTTTATCCCCAGCCTAAACCAAGATGGGCTTGTGCAAAGTGCTCCCAACGGCAAAGGCGATGTTTTAGTTTTAGCCAATTCGCTGCGATTAAATGTGTTCTGGAAAGAATTAAAGCCCGCACAAAAAGGCCAAAACCCAACTGCAGATCTAGTGCGAAAATCCAGCACGCCAAATATGGGGCTACATAGTGTCTCGCTTCATAGCGAGGATCGCGTTTTGGATTTCAGGGGAAAAACCGTTGACGATGCATTGGTGGATTTAGAAATGGCGCTGGATCGCGGCGGCCTTGCTGGCGACCATCGAATTAAAATCATTCACGGCCACGGTACGGAAGCCCTAAAAAAATCAATCCGGGCGCATCTGTCGCGAAGTGTGCACGTTAAAAAATGGACCGCAGGGACACCTCAACAAGGCGGCGACGGAATCACCTGGGTCGAGCTGGGCTAAAGGTCGCGTTCAGTCTTAGTTTGACCGTCTTAGTTTGAAACGTGTCTAATTGTGACTGATTAAATGTCTAAACTTTGACGAATCATTTCAAGACAAGCACTTCATCCCCACTTTCGCCCTCGTAGTTCTTTGAATTCACTCATGTCTATACCCCGTTCAAATCTGAAACAGACAAGCCCTTATGGCCCTTTGATTGCAACACTTCTAATTAACATCCAAGTTTGTTTTTTCGGGGGGAACGATGAAAGCATTTAAAAGATCGCAAGTACAACCCAGTGTATTGGCCTTCATTGTGCTGGCAAGCTCGCTGATTTTTATCGGCTGCGGACCTCAGACCATTGGGCCGACGGAAGATTCACTATCTTCAACTTCAACTTCGCCTTCGGATTCAAACGTGCTTCTTTGCAGTCAGGGCTCGGGAAATTCTGCAGTGATGAATCTTAAGTTGGTGACACAAGCTTCTGGTTTGCGTAACGACCTGGTCGGGGTCAGAATGCTGAATGTCCCTGAAACTTTCACAGCAACAGCAACGAACGAATTGCAATTTTTTGCCGAGAAATTTAGTTCGTCAAACGTTTCAATAGCAAACACACGGACGACATTTTATTTGATGGACTCAAGCACTGGAAAGTATCTTAATTCCAACGGATACCAGGGCCTAAAATGGTCCGACATGAAAAGTATTTACAACGCCACTTTCGGCGGAGCCGTCATCACCACTGTGGCGCAGTTCTTTGCAAAATTTAATCTGATCGTGGATATCGCCGACACCTCTTCAAGCACAAAACTTTTACGGGCTTTTATTTTCGAAAATTTAAACGCAGCCCCTACACGAGAGATCAAAGCATTGATCCCAAGATTTTTAGCCAATCCAGAGGAATACAAGAAAGTGAGTTCAAATACTTTGTATAGTCTGCACCCGCTGAAAGGCCAAAGCTTCGGCACTACGGCCGAATATGTTCAGAAGGCTAACGAGTTTTGTTTCTAGTGAGAAGATTCTTGAATCACTTCGTCGGCTTGCAAATTTTCACCATGCCGATAGCGATCCACTAAAGTGTCATCATCCGTAGGAAAGGAAAACAGCAAAGTGTGAACCTTGGTTGCCGCATCTTCTTGTGTGACCGCCAAATAATATAAATCTTTAAATTTTTCATGGTCTGAAAATTCTTTAATAAAAGTCACGATCCGGTTTCCACTAGAATCGACAGATCGCCAAATTTCATCTGCGGTTTCGATGGTGCTTTCGCGAAGCTCTTCCCCTAAGTTTTGAAAATCCGAATAAGGAATATCCTTTTCTCCGCGAATTTTTAACATCGCAATAAATAAACCCATTCCCAACGGGTCACCCTCGCTCAGCGCATCGCCTTCAAGCATGGCAAAACCTACCTCTTCAAAATTATGATCGTAAACTAAATCTCCCCGACGATAGTTTTCCACCATTTCAACCCGGCCAGTTATGAAATGCAGGAATACGAAAGTGGGTTCGTCCTCGTGCGAGACATAAGCTACGGCCACGTGAAAAAGATCGACCTCGTCCAAGCCACGAATGAAGTGAAATATTGAAAACTTGGGGAATGTTTTTGAGTCGTGCCAAATTTCTGTAGGTAAATCTAACGTGAAATCCAATTGATCTTCAATATCGATCTTGGCTTCGCGTTCAGCTTCGGCCTGATTTATTTTTGGATCCGTGGACAAATATTTTTTGGCTAGCGCATCGTGTTCGGCCTCTAAAAAATCAATTTGTATTTGGAAGTGCTCAAATAGTTCTTTTTCAGAAGAAAAAACTAGACCTTCTTTTTGGTCGATCATGATCGTTTCTGAATGGTGTTTTTTAGCGCGAAGTCGAAGATTTTTTTTCTTCAGGGCTTTCGGTTTTCGAGACGGAACTTTGCTGGGCGCGATAGAAACCTCCAAATTTTATTTTCCAATGTTTCGAAAAACTTCAATAGGAAATAAACGGAATTGATGAGCCTAGTCATGAATGTTTTTAAAAGGTGACAAATTTTCCGTTTTTTCTAATCCTAAATGCAGGGCATTTGTCTGTTCATGGACGAATAGTAAAGACAAACCCAAAATTGAATATACGCGCAAAGTATACGCTCAAGAAATGCGCTCAAGAAATACGCAAGGAGGCGTTGATGTCAGAATCCCCCTTTCAAGACTCTGGTGATGAACCCTCGCTGCAAGAAAAAAGTTTACAGCGAATGGAAGCCCTTCTTCAGCAATCGGCTCAGGGGATTCATATTCTTTTCAAAAATTCCGAAATTGCCGGCGCTTTAGCAGAAGTCAAAGACAACAAAGACTTCTTTGATTTTGCGAAAATGAAGGTCGTGCAGGATTTAATGACCCACCTGATAGCTAAAAAAACTTATCTAGAAAAAGTCGCATTTCTTAATGATCTAGAAATCGAAAAATTCAATATGCTGGTCAGGACTTATTTTCATATCGTAGAAAACACCATTCGTTCAAAACCTGATCACCGCCACTAATTTCTAAAAAGCCCCACACTGCCCGGACCTAAATCTAGGGCTTCAATGCAGATCTTTTTTTTTCGATCTCGGCCGATAAGAACTCTATGATGTTGTGGATGCTCTTATTCATCAGACCCAGTTTTTCGGAATACCGAGTGTTTCGATTGGAAATCGTCAACACCGAAACTCTAGTCGCACGAAGCTTGGTTTACAATTTAGATCCCCATCAATACCCTGGATATTTTCCCCTTCGTGCCTCTGAGAAAATCAGTTACACCGAAACCTGGATGTGCCGAGGTAACACTTCTGATTTTACAAGCTTTTGCCCGTCCCCTTCTGAACAGCAACCGCCGCCAGATTTACAACCAAAAGAAGCGCCAGCAACAGGCGCGCAACCCCCTTTACCTTTACCCCCCTCGAAGGGCTAGTTCTTAAAATCTAGACGGCCTTTCTCAGGCTTTTTTTTGATTCTACGAATAAAATAAAGACCTAGGGAGAACATCTTACGTGGCCACGGAAGTGACGGCGAAACAACGAAACTACAATCAAGAGCTCAGCGAGCTTACGAACTCTTATCAGCAAAAACGTAAAGAAATCGTCGACAGCAAAGAAAAAGAAATCACCGACATGAAAGACAAGTACTCCCAGCGGGCTTCACAAACTAGGGTCGAAGGCGAAGCCGCGATCAATCACATTCGCAAAGATCAAACCAATCAGATGGAAAGTTTGAAAACAGGATTCGAAGAACGTCGTGAAAATTTTCAAACCCAGAAGCAGCGCGAGACTGAAAATCTAAAGAAAGATCTCAAGAAGACTCAAGAGCAATGGGACGACCGACTCAAAAGCGAAAGCGACCAGGCCGAAACCAGGGTCAAAGAAATCCAACGTAAAGAAGAAGACCAGCGCCGCGCCATTTTGGAAACGTCTAAAAAATTTCAAAATAATCAGACTGAAACGATCAAAGAGACCGATAAAAAATTTCAAACCAAAATCCAAGAGGTGGTTAAAAAGGGTGATCAAAAGCAGACCCAAATAGTTCAAAAAGAAAAACAAGAGATCTCTAAAATCCGCGACCAGTATCAAGAGCTCGAGGCCAAGGAAAAGATAAAAGCTCAAAGCGCTTTAGAAAATCAAAAAAGCCAGGCTCAGCAAAACCAGAAAGAAGTCCAAAGACATTTCGAAAAAAATCTGGGGATGCAAAAAAAACAAGGTGAAAAAAACATTCAATTCGTCCAGCAGAAGTTCAAAGATGACGTCGAAAAAACAAAAGGTAAAAATCAGTATCAATTGGATCAACTGAAAAACAATCAAGAAGCCAAAATCGCTATCGAAAAAGAAAAAGGCGAAAAAACTTTTAAGTCCACCCAAAAGGGATATCAAGAGGCCATCGACAACACCGAAAAATTAGGTGACCACCGACTTAAAGAGCTAACGACCAAAGGGGAACGCGAAGTTAAGAGGACCGAGGCTGAGCTTGCCCAAGAGAATCTAAAAACTAAAAAACAATATGAATCTCAGAAAATAGGCATGCAAGAAAACTATCAAAAGATGTTCGAAAAAAATTCTGAAATTTACAAAAAAAATCTGGATCGTCAGGGAGAAATTTTTGAGAAGAGAAAATCTCACTTAGATCAGGATCACGAACGCTCGGTGAATATTCAAAAGAACCTTTATACCCGCGACTTGGCCGAGAAAAAAATGGAGCACCTGCAAAAAATCGCAGGGTATGATGAAAAAGCGGATGACCCTTTTTACTCTATCGTCGACCGACAAAGCCGAATGTTAGAAAATTCATCTCACTATATTCTTCGCGCCTTTATCCCCTCGCACGAGAAAAAAAGCATCAGGCTTCAGATCCACGATGACAAGTTAGTTTTATCAGGGACTCGTCTTCACAAGGACCAAGTCGAAGGCGAAGAAAAAAAACTAGCGTCGCAAACATTTCAAACTTTTAAAGAAGAATTTAAAATCACCGACCCAGTCGCCAAGAAAGGCGTGTTGGAAGAGCGAAGTGGGAACTATGTTTATTTTAAAGTCCCCAAGATGGCTTTCATTAAAAGCTAAGCGGTTTATGCTTTTAAAATATATTTAATCTCTTTGGCTAAAAACTGAAGTCGGTCCGAGGCCTCTTGAAGGCGGCTGACCTGAGCTCGAAAAGAAACCAAAAGATCTTCGGTACAAAGATGGCGCGATTCAAGTTCATGATAAGTGGACACTAAACGCGAAGATTCTTGAGGGTGGCTTTCTACTTCGCTGACTCC
Organism: Bdellovibrio sp.; assembly: GCA_025359945.1. Classification (GTDB taxonomy): domain Bacteria; phylum Bdellovibrionota; class Bdellovibrionia; order Bdellovibrionales; family Bdellovibrionaceae; genus JANYDD01. The sequence continues at coordinate 20,571 of JANYDD010000066.1, forward strand.
AACAAACTGGCGCAGCGTTCCCCCAAGCAAAACCTTAGCGTCAGAGCTGTTCTCAAATTTTTCCATGCGCTGAACCTCTTTCGTCCAATATTTAAGTCCCCATTCAAAGTCTAGGTGGGGCTCAATTTCGCCACAACTTAAATCATCTTAAATAAAAAAATTCCCAAATCCTGTCTTACTTGTATTCACATTTGATGGACTCTAAATCCGCAGGCCTGGGGGCATCGCGAACCGTGTTCGACGCCAGTTCCGTGGACATCAGGCTAGGGGCATCATCTCGGTGCTTAAGGCCAATCACGTGCCCCAATTCATGGCCTGCGACACTTGGAAAATGCACGTCCCGGACGCCAGTTGGCTTATCGATATAGAATTTAAAGTCCCGCGCGTTGAATTTAATATCGGCCTCAACAATTTGGCTGCTGCTTTGATCCCAGACGATCACGGTTCGGGCCTGCTCGTCAGTCCGAGAACTATCCCATTTTGTCATCCAGTAAACGACACTGACTCCGTCTTGCTTGGGTTCCCCTGCATCATGGTAATTGGTATCGACGACGCTAAAGAACGCTCGTCCGGTTTCGTTTTTCCACTCTTCAACTTCTTTTTGAATGGCAGGAACAAATTCTCGGGGAACGGTATCCGATATCCGCAACGGAAAACCGGTCCTACCTTTCAGCGAAACCCTTTGCTGGGACGCCGACATCACAAAGCCGCAATCCTTTTGGGGCTTGGGGGCGCACGCCTGCAACATAAACAACACGATTAGAATGGATAACGAACCAACAACCGAAACCCGCATAAGTCACCTGTTCCTCACAAGCAAGTTATCCAAATTCCGCGCCGTTCAGTGGCTATAGCTAAGTATTTGATATTGTTTACTTATAACATATTATTATAGCTGATTTAGGTGTCGATGGTTTCCATGTCTTAAGATGAGACACCGTCCTGCTGGGCCTAACTAACTGAAATTATGCGCAAACTTGGGTGTAAAAAGAAATTACACCAACAGTGGCTCAAAGAGAGGCAGAGGAGCGATTTTGTGCTCCCCGTTCCCGATCTGGTAGGCTGGTATGGACTTTGGGGACTCTCTGGAATCCGCGATCGGCGGTAGAGTCCGGCAGGTCATCGTTCTTACAAGGTCTATAAAGCAAGACGCTTGCCATCCATATTTCTTTAATTTTCTCTTATAAATTTAGGGAGTTAAGTGCTTGGTATCGAATTGTCTCTGATGCCAAAAAAGATTTTTTAAACAACTAGAGCCAGACTGGCTCTTGAATCTAGCCTAAGCCCATTCGGTAGCCGACCCCACGAACGGTTTCGATAGTGTCACCCCGGTGCTCAAGTTTTTTTCTCAAAGACGCCAAATGCACATCAATCGTGCGGTCGGTGACGTTCAAATTTCCCAACGCCTTTTCGCGCAGTATATCGCGGCTGAGAACTTGTCCGGGCGTACGCACAAGTTCACTTAAAATACGAAACTCGGTCAGTGTCAGCTGGATCTCTTTTTCAGCTAAAAAAATACGGTGAGCCTTTAAATCAATATTCATATCTAAATGTTTGAGATGGCTTTGAGGACTGGTGGTAGAGGCCTGAGCCCGGCGGTAAAGCGCATGAATCCTTGCAACCAGTTCTTTGATTGAAAAAGGTTTGGTAACGTAATCGTCAGCACCAATTTCTAATGCCGCAACTTTGTCGTCTTCACTATTCAACCCGGTCACCATCACTATGGGAATTTTAAAGAACTTTTCATCCTTGCGAAGTTCTTTAACGACTTCTTTGCCAGATTTACCTGGCATCATTTGATCCAACACGATTAATTCGGGATTAAACTCTGCTAACTCTTTTTGCAAACCTTCCGAAGACGGTAAACCCCTAGTTTCCATTTCGTGGTCATTTAACTGAGTGACTAAAAACTCGCGAATTTCTTCTTCATCTTCAAGAACTAGAACTCTCATAGCAACCTCAATTGTTAAATAGCCGATTCAATGACCTAATGTGCAATTTCCGAATTGAAAATGACTGCGATTTTTATTGGCACTTCTTCAAAATATTTAATTCAGCCGAAAATTTTAGATGCCAAAAATGATCCGCAGGCCTGCGATTGATTTTTCTCTCATCCTTATTTTGATTAAGACTTATGAAACTTTCAAGGGAAATATACCAATAAGGACTTCAGTGAAGGGATTGCCTTCGGACTTCGTTTTTTAAATCCTCAAGCTCTTGCACGTTCAGAACATAGTGCCGGCCGCAGATCTGACAGGTGATCTGAGCTTTTCCGTCTTCTTCGATGATCTCTTGAAGCCCCCCGGTGCCTAGCAAACTTAACGCTCGCTTAACTCGATCGACGGTGCACGGACAAAAATATTTTATTTCATGCTCGTGCGGAATTTCGGTGTACGGAAGCCCTAGTAAATACGGAGCTATCAAATCGGTTTCAGAAATTCCTTTCAGTAATTTTTCAGAGATATTTGCTTTCTCGGCCTGCCGGTTTTTCTCTAAGCGGTCAACGATCGTGTCCTCTACACCAGGCATGACCTCGATCAAAAGCCCGCCGGCAGCTTTAACTTTGCCATACGAATCCAAATAAACCCCCAGATTAATAATCGAGCGAATCTGCTGCGACTGGTGCAGATAATGGGCTAAATCTTCACCGACTTCCCCCGAAGTCATCTCGACGGTGCCGTGAAAGGGTTGTCTTTGAAACGGCTGATGTCTTGTCACACTTAAAGTCCCGTTCCCCAAAGCCCGACCCAAATTCAATGGATCTTCATCCGGCGGAGCCTCGTAATCCGGTTGCGGGCAGTAGCCGCGGACGTGGCCTTCATACGAGGCCTCGGCGTAAATGCTAGAGATCGGGCCGTTGCCTTTGAACAGCAAACCAACCTCTTGCCCACTTTTTAAATGGCTAGACATCAACAAGGCACCCACCATCGCCCGACCAATGCCGACGGTGGCCAAGGGATAGCTATTTTGGATAATTTGCATTTCTTGTACGACAGTCGTTGCATTAACCACCGAGACTCGAACGGTAAAATCATTTGTCACAAAGCGATGAACACGTTTCATAAATGCGTCGAAATTAACATCCTATTGAGTCGGTCTCAAGCAAAAAGGTAGGCTTTCAATCACGATGCAAATTTGGATTTTTCGACATGCAGAACGAGACGCGCAAATCTTTAACGATCCTCCTCTGAGTTTACGGGGAACGATGCAGTCACAGCATCTAGTTTCATTGGTCCAAAAAAAAACTTTGCCCACGCCAGATAAAATATTTTCGTCGCCGCTTCAGCGAGCTTTGATGACTTTTCAGCCATTGTCGGGCGCCATGACGCTTCCTTTGCAAAAAACATCTGATCTTTCGGAAAAGCAAAATTTAGAATCCAAAAACCAATTCGCCCTTAGAATTCATCATTATTTGGATCATCTGACGACGTCGCTTTCGACCTATTTTTTAGTCACACACTTAGATTGGATCGAGGAAGCGCTTCATTATTTCGAAGACAATCATCATCTGGGTTTTGCCTCTGCGGCTTGGGCGCCAGGCCAGTACTTGGGGCTCGAGATTTCTGAATCCCAAATTCATCTTATTTCCCGAGGAGTTCTGTAATGCTGATCCGAAATATTTGGGCTGTGGGTCGCAATTACTCGGAACATATTCAAGAACTGAATAGCGAAATACCGGTGCGGCCTTTGGTTTTTCTAAAAGCCGGCAGTTGCGCCAGCGTGAACTCGACCGAAATCATTCTTCCTCATTGGGTCGATGAGGTCCATCACGAGGTCGAACTAGCGCTCAAGTTTTCGGCTTTTTATCATATTATCGAAGGTGCAGTAGCTTTGGATTTAACCGAACGAAAGCAACAGACCATCGCTAAAGACCAAGGGCTGCCTTGGACACTTGCAAAGTCGTTCACTAATGCGTGCGCGGTTTCTTCCTTTTTTAGCGTCAAGCACTTGGACGATCTAAAAAATTTGGAACTTAAACTTTCCGTCAACGACGAAGTCCGCCAGCAGGGAAATACATCGCAAATGATTTTTCCACTGGAAGACTTGGTTGAATATATCAAATTACATTTTCCAGTTTGTCCAGGGGACTTGATTTTGACCGGGACACCAAAGGGTGTGGGACCTATCGAACGTGGCGACGTGATTCGCGCAGAAATTTCGGGGCAACTGACTCATCAGTGGACGGTGAAATAAAGTTCAAAGAAGTACAGGGGGATTTACGGATGGATATTCAAAATCAAATTAAAACTCGCGGGGAAGAAATTCTTAAGCGGATGGAATCGCAGAGCAAGATTTCTTTGTTTAGCAAAGATTTTTGGTATGGATCAATCATGGATTGGTCGATGAAAAATGAAAGTTTTAAAACTCAGATGTTTCGATTTGTGGACGTGCTACCGTCGCTAAATTCAGGGTCTGATGTCGCAAAGCACTTAAAAGAATATTTTTCTGAGGGCGGAGAAAGTTTGCCTTCGGTTTTTAACGTTGGTCTGGGGATCGGCAGTCTAGCACCGGGGCTGATGGCCGGTGCCATTAAAAAAAATGTTACGTCGATGGCGAAAATGTTTATCACCGGTGAAAACCCCGAAGAGGCTCTGGCCGTTTTAAAAAAAGCGCGCAAAAATCAAATTGCATTTACCGTGGACCTACTTGGAGAAGCTACCTTAAGCGAAAAAGAAGCTCTGGAGTATCAAACAAAATATCGTGAATTGATTGAATGGCTTTCGAAAGACGCTAAAAACTGGACGCCAGTGCCACTGATTGATTCCGATGAGTTAGGCGCCCTTCCGGCGGTCAACGTCAGCGTCAAATTGACGGCGCTGTATTCTCAGATGAACGACCGAGCTTGGGACCAGACAAAAAAAATGCTGAAAGACCGCGTGCGCCCGCTAATGCAGTTGGCGATAAAAAATAATGTGTTCTTGAATTTAGATATGGAGCAGTACGCAGTTAAGGATCTGACGCTTGAGGTTTTTGAAGAACTCTTAATGGAAGATGATCTAAAAAAATATCTTTTTTTTGGTTGCGTGATCCAAGCTTACTTAAAAGATTCGCTGAAAGATATTGCTCGCCTGATCGATTTTGCGAAGCTTCGAAAAACCCCGTTTACAGTTCGGTTGGTCAAAGGTGCTTACTGGGATTTCGAGACCATCGAGGCTCAGCAAAAAGGTTGGGAAGTTCCGGTCTTTTCCAATAAAAACGAAACCGATTTAAATTACGAGAAAGCTTCCGAATTGCTATTAAAAAATGACCCATTGATCAAAGTTGCTTTCGCGTCTCATAACGTCCGGTCGATCGCCAATGCCCTGGTTCAGGCCGAAGCCTTGAAAGTGCCAAAGCAAAGTTTTGAAATCCAAATGCTTTACGGAATGGCTGACCCGATCAAAAAATCTTTAGTCGAAATGGGCTATCGCGTACGAGAGTACGCTCCTGTCGGAGAATTGCTGCCGGGGATGGCTTATTTGGTCAGGCGACTACTTGAGAATACTTCTAACGAAAGTTGGTTGCGGGGAAAATTCGCTGACAATAAATCTTCCGAACAACTTTTGCGCGATCCCAACAGCACCGCCGCTACTCCATCGAAAGAAACCAAAGAAAAAACGCCGCTCTTTCAAAACGAGCCCTTTAAGGATTTTGCAATTTCAGAAAACCGAAAAGCACAAAGCCTAGCCTTGCAAAAATTAGAAGCGCAGTTTCCCGTGTCGGTTAAGCCTTGTATTCAGGGTCAATGGTCCACTAGCCCGCAAAAACTAGATCGAATGAATCCCTCGAAGAAAAATCAAAAAGTGGCCGACATTCATTTAGCATCCCGAGACTTGGCCCAAACCGCTGTGCAAGCGGCGCAAGGTGCATTTAAAAAATGGAAAAACACTACCCCTGAAAGTCGTGCGCAACTTTTAGAAAAAGTGGCGCAACTGATGAAGCAAAAACGCTTCGAGCTGAACGCCATACAGATTTTTGAAGTGGGGAAAACCTGGACCGAGGCCGACGCCGATGTCGCCGAGGCCATCGATTTTTGCAACTACTACGCTCTAGAGATCCGCCGAATTTTAAATCCACAGAAAATGGGTCATGCACCTGGCGAGTCCTCGTTGCTAAGTTATCAACCTCGAGGCATTGCATTGATCATCGCGCCCTGGAATTTCCCGTTAGCGATAATCACTGGAATGACGGTCGCGGCCCTTGGCACTGGCAACACTGTATTGATCAAACCTGCCGAACAAAGTTCATTGACAGCGATGAAACTGATGGAGCTTTTGTTGGAAGCCGGCGCACCAAGGGACGTGGTTTCGTTTCTACCAGGCCTGGGTGAAGACATCGGTGAATACTTAGTCGATCATCCATTGGTACAAACCATTGCATTCACGGGCTCGAAAAAAGTGGGACTTGAAATATTAAAAAAATCCTCAAACGTTAAACCAGGGCAAGTGCAAACTAAACGCTGCGTGATTGAAATGGGCGGAAAAAACGCAATCATCGTTGATCAAGACGCTGACTTGGACGAAGCGGTCAAGGGCGTGCTGTCGTCGGCGTTTGGTTTTGCCGGGCAAAAATGTTCGGCCTGTTCTCGAGTGATTGTTTTGAAAGACGTCTATGAAAAGTTTCAAGACCGTTTGCTTGAAGCCGTGCGCAGTCTTCATATTGCCGCTAGCAGCGACCCCAGTTCATATTACGGGCCTGTCGTCGATGAAGAGGCCTTCTTGCGAATTCTTCGAACCATCGAAGAAGGATCCGTGCAAGCTCAACGTCTTTTTCCGGACACACCCACCGAAAATCAGGACGGATATTTTATTCCACCCACTTTATTTTCGCGGGTGAACCCAGAATCGGCTTTGGCCCAGGACGAAATATTTGGCCCGGTCTTGTGCTTGATCGAAGCCTCAGACATGGCCCATGCTTTGAACATTGCTAATTCCACGGCCTACGCCTTAACCGGTGGCTTGTATTCAAGATCGCCTGCAAATATTAAAAAAGTTTCCGAAGAATTTGAGTGCGGAAATCTATACATCAATCGCGGCATCACCGGCGCTTTGGTTGAAAGGCATCCGTTTGGTGGTTTTAAAATGTCGGGTTTGGGCAGCAAGGCCGGTGGTCCCGACTACTTAAAACTTTTTATGGATCCTCGGTGTGTGACAGAAAATATGGTACGACGAGGTTTTGCTCCCCTCGAAGAAATTTAAATGCCAGCGCTAGGAGGGCTCCGAAAAGGGCTCCTCCTAAATGTGCCGAATGCGCTAGTGTCGATCCAAGCCTTGGATCTTGAACCAAGAACGACGCCAAATCCGGCAAAAACGAAAATGGTAAAATCAGAAGTGTCGGTAAATAAATCCAGCCGTAATAACCTTGCACTGGCGAAAGAAAATAAAAAAAACTGACGCGTTTTTTACTTTCAAGCAAACTATAAAATGCGATTAAGCCGCTAATAGATCCGCTGGCACCCACCATTGGAATCAGTCCCGAGTGCCCAAACCATTTGTAGAATAAGGCGCCTCCTAAACCGGTAGATAGGTAAATGAAAATCAAAAGCAAGCTTCCCACTTTTTGTTCCAGCACCCCAGCGACCAACAACAATAAAAATAAATTTCCCAACAAATGATAAAAGTTGGCGTGCATAAACTGATACGTCAGCCAACTAAGCCTTGAATTTTCTTGATCTCTAAAACCAAATTTTTCAACAGGCCGCTGGTGGCGCAGAGCCTGCAATTCTTGAATTTTAATTTTCCATTCTTTGATCGCCAGTTGGTCGCCAAATAGTGACAGACTTTGTGCGGTGGCGATAAACTGAGGATCCTTGAGCGCTAGCCCACCTTGCATGATCAGTTCTTGGGGAGACTTTTCAAATTTAGACATCTGCGTGGTCTGAGTGTCGGAAGCTTTCAGTTTTTGGGATAAATACTGTTGATAAAAAAAACCGGTCTCTTTTAAAAACTCACCCTTCAGATTTCGCTCAACTGCAGAGGGGTCTAAAGTTAAAAAATAAAAAAAGATATTTGTCGCCACCAGCGTCCACGCCAATGGTGCTTGTGAAAAAGACGAAAAACCTCTTAACCACGGGACGATCATAAATTTTCCATTGCGGGCAAGCGTCGCTGAGATCCCACAAGACTTGAGCGAAGTTCGCTGGAAAGATCTCCAAGCAACACATCTAAATTACTTTTAGTCTTTGGCAGCAGAATTTTTTCCTTGGAAAAAGCCGACTTAAAGATTTTGACCCACATCCAGTCGCGGGGTCCTTCCGATTGCAACCAATCTAAAACAGGGCGCAGTTCTTTTTCAGATTGAACTAATTGGGTGTATTCCAATAAATAACGGCGCTCGAGATTCGACCAACTTTTGGATCCAAAAAAAAGATGGCCAGCCAACAAATTCAGTTTTTGGCTTCGATTCGAGTCAATCAACGGATTAAACAAATCAGTTAAAAATCGATCCTTGGATAATCCTTGATAGATAATGGGTAAAGTTTCGCTTTCGGTTTTCTTGCAATGACTTTCTCGGATGACGGCGTAGATATCTTCTGGATTATCCTGATTGGTGTTTTTCATTTGTTCACGCAAGTCCTCGCACGCGGAATATTTTTTAACCGAACAGCCCTGGTCCAGGCTTTCGTGACACATCCAGCGCGAGATTTCTAACCGGTGGTTGGTCAACATATAGGGCATCGAGGCTTGGTAAGCTCCCCAGGATTTGTCTGTTTGATTGTCCATCCAGAAAGATTTGACTAAAATCCGTTGAGCGAAACTTTGAAAGTGTTGCAACTTGCTCAAAGCCATCATTTCGGATGCCAAATTTTTTAAATCCATCTCGCCGAGCATTTGCGAAGCGCGAAGAATTTTTGCAGTCATACTTTTCAGACCAGCCAAGGACGCGCCTTTTTCTTGCTGCAAAATTTTCTCTGACAGTTTGCAAGATTCAGAAGACAAATTTTCTGAACACACTTGCTTGAGATATTGGTTCGATTTTTCGGCATCAAATTTATAGTAAAAACTTTTGGCCAAATAGCCCCAAGACCGTTGATCGGTATCGGTTCCCCACAACGCAAAATCAGCTTCGCTCATTAAACAGGATTCATCGATCTCGCTAGCTAAGAAAAGCGCCAAACCTAGATCGACTCTTGCTGCCGAAGAAATATTTTTTTCATTTTCATCAAGGTTCAGATCCGGGCACAAATAGCGATCCTGCAGCAGTTCTTCTTTTTTGAATTCGCCCCGTTGCACAGATTTAAAAACTTGGCCCGCCATTGAAAATACCCACAACGAAAGCACACCTAAAAACATTTGTGTGGCCCGAAGGACTAATTTTGTTTCTAGCGGAGGTGGGCCTTTTAAGGGCTGACCCGTCGAGGTGACTTTGAGACTGACCACATTGGTTTCACTGATTCGATCGTGCAGAGTTTTTCGCAAAGGATGCCCAAGGCTTGGAATCAGCACCAGGCCACCAGTTAAAAAAGAGAGGCACTGAAAAAACGATCGTTCAAACGCCTGCATGCCGGTGATTTTGCTACCTGAGCTTGAAATAATTTTAATTTTGAAAAAAAATTTTCCCGGAGTTGTCTGAAAATAAAAATACGCGATAGTAAAAAACACGGTCGCCAACGAAAAATATCCCAAGATACAAAGCACCACTAAAAAGTAAAACTCGGAAGACTGAGAATCTAAATAGTATCGCAAGCTGGTTTCTCGAATCACCGGGGTCAGCAATATCGAAAACAATGGAGAAAATAAAATCACGTCAAAAAGAAAAGCTAGAACTCGGTCCGACACCGGCGGGATCGAGAGCTTACCCTCCGCGGACTGCACTTGAAAATCAGGCCAAACCATTCCACACCATAGCTATGGATCGGCTAAAAACGGCGATAAGATAAGGATTTATTAGTTTATTGCGAGACCAGTTTTAGGCTTAATATTTCAAGTTGATCGTTCATTTCTAGTTCGTAAGTTTTTTGTTTACGCCCCGACTTTAGCAGAGAAAGTTCGGCTTTTTGCGGAGCCAACCAATGAATTTCCGAATCATCTGAATCCCCAGACCGAAAAAACAAAGGGTATTTATTTAATAAGTTTTGAAAATCCTGGTAGGTCAGCAATCCCGAAGTGGCGACGTCAGAACTTTTTAACGAAGTAATCTGGGATGGAGAATCCCACCCTATGGAATAGTTTCCGCGAAGATCCTCAAAGCGCAATCGGTCTAAGGGCTGAACTGAAGATTTTAAACTGGCCGGATGTCGACGCGATGTTTTTGAAAGCTCTTGTAAAACCTGTTGGTCTTTTCGCCACGCACTTTTTTCATCCACTACCAAACTGGCCGGAGTTCTTCCCACCGATGGGTGAGGCGCAAGTGAAAAATTCACAAGGCTATTTTGTTGAAGCGATAAAACAAAGCTTAGGCTGAGTAGACTTAAAAAAAATGTGGCCGCAAAACGAATTTTCTGCATTTCGGAACGTTCTAATTTTTGTCGCAACTTGGAACGAGATATTACACTTGGCTCTGACATGATCACCCCATCATTTCAAACGACCCCGCATCTTAAGTTGATGCGAAATCCAGGCCACGCCAAATTGAATTCAATTTGGTTTAAGTCCCATTTTCTGTCTAAGGTTTGGTGTATGGAATAAAAGATCATCTGTTTTAATTGTCTCAAAACGGGATGACGTTCAAAAGTCCAGAAGACAAAAAGCGTTTAAATTAAGCGGCTTTTTTACGACGAACTTCGTTGGGATTAATATTGTACTGCTTTACTTTGCGGTAAAGAGTGGCTCGGCCGATTCCCAAAGCCCTCGCGGCTTCGGTCAGGTTGCCCCGATACTGGCCAATGGCATTGGTGATCGCCTGAGATTCCATTTCGTTCATAGTAGACACTTTTAGAGGGCTGGCCGCCTGCGGTTGAGCCGTTGGAAAGTTTATAACGTTAGACTTCACTTCCAGAGGGCTATTGCCTGAACTAAGGCTGGGCGCACCTAAATAAAGATTATTAATAAATCCTGAACGAGTTAAACCCGTTTTCCAGTTTTCACTAGTGTAGGAATGTGGTGTGACATTATTGAGCTCACAAAAACTTTTAAACTTTTCGACTAAGTTTGGATCGTCAGAGACAAAAAAGGCTGTCGAATGATTCATGAATCCTCCCGTTAATATTCAGTCACTGAATCTATCGGCGGTTCATCTTGAGAATTAAGGCCGGGCCTAAAAATCTCTATCTTCGTCCAGATTTAATCTTCAATTGAAGTTTAGCAATCAAATGCACGGCCATCTTTTCTTGCACTTTGCACATTTTAAGCTCGTCTTTGCGGTAGGATCTTTGGCTAGGTGTCAGGGTGCCGGTTTCAAGCTCCATCTCGTAATCTAACTTGTGGGCGCGGATGCCTTCTAGTTCTTTACTTTGCTGTTTGAATAGTTTCAAAACTCCGCTGACCGGAGCCACTTCGATCCATTCTTCTTTTTGGCGATACCAGTTCACCATACGCAAGAATCGAGCCTTGTTTTTGGCTAATGTAAATTTAGGAAACTGATCTTCCGGAAGTTCTAAAATATTATCGATAGCGTCGAAATTAAAATCTTCCTCAAAATCCTCAAGCATGCCGGCGGCAGCCAAACTTTCAAGTTGGGCCAAATCTGCATTTCTTTCTTGAGCAGCGGCGTCTTCGGCGTCTTGAGCTTCTTGGTCAAAAATCTCACCATCTTCGGTGTCCAACTCTGCAGCTGCGCCTTTAGTTTTGATTTTTTCTTTAAGATCGGCGGGCGTGACGTTGATATTTGATGTGGTTGCGCTAGCAGGCGTTGATGGTATCACTGAATTTTCCTCCCAGAATTTGACGTGAAAAATTGTTATATCCGAAAAGAGTCGAAGACACAATAGAGCATAATTTTAAAAAATAAAACTTTGGCCGTTTTGAGGAATCAGAAAATTTTGCTCGGAAATTTCTTTCAATTGCAGGGCCATTTTCAGATCGATCGCGGGTTGATCCTCGCTCTCGTCAGTTAACTGCCAAGTGCCAAAATGAATGCCCATAGATTTTTTGGATCGCAGATCAACATGAGCCTGAACCGCTTCTGCTGGGTTCATGTGTTGATCTTTCATAAACCAGCGGGGCTCGTAAGCTCCTATGGGCAAAAGACTTAAATCTGGCGTCCCCAGACGCTTGTAAATTTCGCCAAAATGAGGACCATATCCCGAATCCCCAGCGAATAAGACTTGATGAGTCGAACCGTGCAGCCAAAAGCCTCCCCATACAGTGGTCATCCGATCGTGCAGACCCCGCCCCGACCAATGCTGAGCCGGCAAAAAAGAAAGCTTTAAATTCTGAATTGAAAAAGCTTCCCACCAATCCATGGGATGGATCTTGGCCCGCGGAATTCCAAATTTTTGCAGATGTTTCTGATCTCCCAGCGCGCATAAAAAATCAGGATTCCAACGACGGTGCAAAAATGCCAAGGACCGTGAATCCATATGGTCAAAGTGATTGTGAGAAACAAGCACTAGGTCGATCTGCGGAAGTTCTTCTAACTTCATTCCTGCGGGCCGATAGCGGTGAGGCCCAACAAAAGAAACAGGGCCAAGGCGATGTGAAAAAACCGGATCGGTTAAAATATTTTTTCCATCCATTTGAATCAGTAGTGTTGCGTGATTGATAAATGTGACGCCTAATTCGTTTATCTGTGTTTGAGATAGCGGCTGAGCTTTAAAACAATTCGAGTGGTGGGTGTCCCAACTTTTTCGGTGAAACAATCTGGACTGAGCCTGCCACCTTAGCAAATCCAGAAATGTCTTTTTAAAAGGCAAACCCGGATTAAAAAATTTCTTGCCGTCAAAGTGATCCGACTTCATCTATCGATTTAAAAAGATCTTTACTTAACACGCAATAAAAAATACAAACGTCTTTTACCGCGCACCCGTAGCTCAATTGGATAGAGTATTTGACTTCGGATCAAAGGGTTCCAGGTTCAAGTCCTGGCGGGTGCACCAATTTTCCGACCCCTCATTTAATTTGAGATCAGCGACTCCTTGAAATGGCAAATTCAAATCATAACAAATACTTGCGCCGTTCAAGCGCGGGTTCGAGCAGGGCGCACGCACTTGCATCGATGGGAGTGCGGGGCTTGCTGCAGCGAGACACGTTGATCTAATTGTATGATACGATTTGTACCTCTACACGGAGGTAGAAATATGATCGACCAACGAGTTCAAAAATCATTCATCCATTATTTTTCAATTTTACCTGATCCGAGGGATGATCTCAAATTTCTGTTCTCGCACTCTGACTTTCCAAAAGTTGAACCACTTCACATTGAGGCTCAATTGTGGATCGAGCCTTCTTCCGAATGGATCTCAACCTATGAGCATTGTTTCTCTCAAGACGAAGAAGCGTGCAAATGATTAGCGGAATAAATCACGTCACAATAGCCGTTTCCAATTTGGATCAATGCTTTGCCTTCTACCATGAAATCCTGGGTTTCAAAGCTTTGGCAAAACGCCGAAAGCAGTCGGCTTATCTTTTATCATGGTCGGATTGGATTGTTTTGGTCCAAGATGAAAATGTAGAGGGGCTAACATCCCCTAAGTCATACGCTCACTTAGCATTTTCAGTAGCCGAAGGTGATCTTTTAAAAATGTCAGAAAAAATAAGAAAATCAGGGGCTGACGTCTGGCAAGAAAACTCAAGCCCAGGTGAATCGCTCTACTTTCTAGATCCGAGCGGCAATCCACGTGAAATTCATTGTGGCGATTGGAAATCGCGCTTGCAGTGGTTGAAGGACATTCCGACGGATGAGGTAATACTCTATGAACAGAAAAATCGGAATGCTCAAATGACTTACTTCTCCCGAGCATTATAAAGAAAACCGAAGCGAGCTGATCTATCAAATCATTAGGGATTACAGTTTTGCGACAATTATAACCCAATCGCCAGATAGTCCTTTAGTAAGTCATCTTCCACTTTTACTTGAAGTTACGGAAAGTGGGCCGGTCTTAATCGGTCACTGTGCTAAAGCAAATCCCCAGTGGAAACAGTTTGCCGATGGTCAGAAACTGACCTCCATATTTCACGGGCCGCATTCTTATATTTCTCCCGCGTGTTATGAACCAAAATCCGATAGTGTTCCGACATGGAATTACGCGACCGTTCACATCCAGGGGGTTGCTTCGATTGGCTCTGCTACTGAAGAAGTGTTTGAAGTGCTTCAGAAGACTGTCCAGCAGTTTGAAAATGAATATGCTACTGGTTGGACTTTGCCAGACGTACCTAACGAAGAACTGAGCCAGCTTCTTCGACAAATTGTCGCTTTTCAAATCAAAGTGAAAGACATCCAAGCGAAATTTAAATTGAGCCAGAAGCAAAACTCCAAAGATCGAAATAACGTCATCGAGAATCTTTCTAAAATGAATGAAGCACAACAAAGCGTAGCGAATCTGATGCGTGATGTTCTTAAGTCTGGTGGCGAATGAAGCGGCTTCAAGCGAATCCACATTATCTGCTGGTCATTGCAGCCATACTGCAAATCGTATGGCGTTTTGTTCCCAGTGCATCAAAAATGGTGATTGATGAAATCCCTGTGGAACTTTACATCGCCGTTCGTTGGAGTATTTCAGGCGCGATATTCGCTCTTTATCTTTTTATTACAAAAAGTTGGCGGCGAATGTCTTTAAAAGATTTTGCCGTTGTTTCGTTTCTTGGTATTTGCGGATACGGACTGGCCTCTGTCGGAACTCTTTATGGATTGAAAACAGGTGGTGTTACAAATTTTGCTCTTTTAAGTGCGCTGGGGCCTGCAATCACCTCAGTGATTGCTATCTGGATTTTGAAAGAACGCCCCGAGCGAATTTTTTTATTCGCTTTACCCATCAGCATTTTAGGTCTTTTGCTTTTGGTTTTTGGGAAATATCAGGTTTCGTCTTTTGATGTCGCAGGCCTAAGCGCGGCCTTCATTGTTTTTGGGTACATTCTTGAAGCGTTCGTTTTTGTGTTTTCGAAAAAATTTAAAGCTCGAGTAAGTGCCGCACAGTATCTCGCGGTGGCACAGATTTCCGCAGCTTCTATTACTTGGCTGCTGCAATTGACTTCGTTTCATCAGGTCCATCAACTCCAAGATTTAAGTTTCAAGGGTGTATGGGCTGCTATTTTTGTATCTGTTGTGGCGTGTGTGCTATGTTATGCCGTATTGTATTGGCTTCTTAAGCACATGGACGGTCATAGACTTGCTTTGTTCGATGCCTTCCATGCGCTATCAGCGACATTGTTTGGATACTTCATTTTTCACGAGAATCTTAGGCCACTTATGCTTGTAGGTGGTGCTTTAATTTTATTGGGTCTGGTCACCGGCAACTGGCCGAAAAAGATCACGGAGGAAATTCCTGTATGAAAATTAAATCAATTATTTTTGATTGCGATGGCGTTTTGATAGATAGCGAAATCATCGCAAATCGTATCGAAGTTGAAGTAAAGACTGAACTGGGTTTTTCGATCACGCTTGAAGAACAACTTAAAAAGTTCGTGGGTCTTGGGATGAGTCATCCCGTCATGCAGGCGGAATTGCGAAGATTGCCGGCTGACTACTGGCAAATTGTGGATGATCGAGTGAAAGTCGCTTACATCAACGAGCTAAAAGCTATCGATGGTGTTGTTGAAATTCTAGAACAGTTGTCTCTTCCTAAATGTGTCGCTTCGAGTAGCGAACCTGAATGGCTCGCATTCAAACTTGAACATACAAAACTGGCTCGTCATTTTCCAGATGCCGTTTTTAGCGGACGTATGGTCAAAAATAGCAAACCTGCGCCGGATCTTTTTTTGTTGGCTCTCGAGAAGATGGGCTGGCGCGCTGCAAGCTGCTTGGTCATCGAAGACAGTGTCGCTGGAGTCGAAGCTGGAAAAGCGGCTGGCCTGACTGTTTGTGGGTTTACGGGCGGAGCTCACATTTATCCCGGCCACGCTGAAAGACTTATTACAGCCGGGGCTGATCACATGATTTCCCATTTTAGACAGATCGAGAGGTTCATGTGACGAATTTAAATCGAGAGAAATTCTCGACCGCCAAAGTCGATTGAATACACTCGTATCGGACACTTTGCCCTGATTTTAAGTTAAGCAACAAGTGAAAGGAGCCCATCGATGAACGGCAAATTTAATTCTAAATCTTTGATGGCCTCAGCTCATTTGCCTCAACATCATTATCTACTTAAACAGATTTTTTATTTTTTCGACCAACTCCCCGAAATCAAAGGTGCCTTCGTCAGTGGTAGTACGGCCTCTGGCGGAATGGATGAATTCAGTGACCTGGACATCGGCTTCTTGGTTTCGGACAAGGCAGCTCGCGATCAACTTTGGAAAAACCGATGGAACTGGGATATTGCGGCTTGGTTTCACCGATTTGATGCCGATCATGTAAAGCCCTACTTCGTTATCTATTTTTTCGAGCCCAGCATTCATGTTGATCTTAATTTCTATATTGAATCAGATTTGCCTTCTTTTGCGGGAGCACCATATGTGAAAGCATGGGGTGACGATGTGGAATTTGAAAAGTGGCCTGTTCAAGTTAATGGTGCACCACCGCTATCGGTAGATTGGAATACGGTCGTAAACGATGACGAGCGCTTCTGGGCATGGATTCATTTTAGCTGCAGCCATGCCCTTCGAGGCGAATATTACGCTGCGGCTTTTTTCATGAAAGATTTGAGAAAAATTGTTGAAACCTGGCATGCCAAATTGAGTGGGGCTACAGCTTTTCATTCTCGAAAGACCGAGTCACGTTGGTCTCCTGATTTTATTTCCCAAATGAATACTATCTTTGCGGTCCCGAATCGAACTTCAATTGCAGGTGCTTTTCGAACGCTTATAAAAATTCAAACAGAACAGCGACGCCTCCTTGCAGCTCAGCAGAAGGTGAAGTGGAAAACTTCTGAGGCCGCTATTCAGAAAATGACCGCGATGATTACCCAGCTGGAGGCCCGATGAAATATGATTCTGATCAAGAGTTGCCGATGCAAATGTGGCGGCATTTCAAAGCAAAGGAATGGGACCTAGCTCAAAATCTTCTATCCGAAGATTTCAGGGCTTACTGGCCGCAATCTAACGAGACATTTTCAGGTCCTCAAAACTTCATTGAGGTGAATCGTATTTATCCGGTAACAAATGTCGTCGAAATTATTGATTCCCATCACTCCTACGACCAGTGGGAGCACCTTCAGAAAGTAACAACCGGAGTTTATATTCATTCCAAAATGCCAGACGGAAAAGAAATGAAGTTATATGCGATTTTATTTTTTGAAGTCACGGACGGTAAAATTGCATCTTTGAAAGAATATTTCGCGGACACTTACCCAGCTCCCGAATGGCGCAGTCATTTGGTGGCGGAAGCTATACGATAAATTAAAAAAGAGGAGAAACTCATGGCTAAAAAAACTGATTTTAAAAAACGACCACAAGATCAGATCTTCACGCTTCATATTTCATTGGAAGATGTAAGCCCTAGTGTTTGGCGGCGGCTTATGGTTCCTGGCCTATTTACTTTAGACAAACTCCATTCGGTCCTTCAAATGGTTATGGGATGGCAGATGTCCCACCGCTACGATTTCGAAATAAATAAAGAGCGATATGCCGCACCGGATGATTTTGACGAGACGAAAGTTAAATCATTAGCGGCAAGCCTAACCGCTGCGGTTAAAGAACAAAAGACATTTTTTTACAACTATGACTTTGGCGATAGTTGGCGCCATAAGATTACGGTCGAAGAAATTCAAGCTCGAGACGAGGCCTTCAACTATCCAATTTGCATCGGCGGCGAAAATGCTTGTCCACCGGAAGACTGTGGCGGAGCTCCGGGCTTTGACGAACTTAAGAAAACCCTCGCCGACAAAAAAAGTTTCGATCATCAAGAAATGCTTCAATGGGTGGGCGGCTATTTCGATCCAAAGTCGTTTGATGCCAATCGGATCAACCGCGACATGCTTTGGATGATAGATTGGAATCGTGAGCCGAATGACCAGGGGTTATATCTTCCTTTTAATGGTGAGGAATCAGAACTTCGAAATGGGATGGATTCATGAGAATGCAAACCATATGGAACATCATGGCATGTTTTCTTCTGCCTTTCTCAGTTTTTAAGAGGAAATAAACAATGAAAAACATCTTTTTACTGATGGCATTATTCGTTTCGTTTTTCAGTCTAAGTGCATGCGCTTCCCAACGAGTTGCGCGCATTGAAAATAAAATTCCTAATTTTTCCGTCGTAGAATATAAAGTTCAACTTAAACCAAATTTTTTGAATCAATCCATCGAAGGCCTAACTGAGCTTTCGTTGAACTTTGAATCTGGTGCAAAAGAGTCATTTTTTAACGTCAACGATCTTGTAGTTGATGAGGCGAAATCTGAAATAGGAAATCTTGATTGGAAACAATCTGGCAGCAGGCTTGAGATTCGTTTTTCTGACGCTCCGAAAAAGCTCACCATTCGATATGATGGCAAGCCCGCAAAGGGGCTCAATTGGGGAAACAAATTTGTTTACTCGGCCTATTTTACTTGTGACTGGATGATTTGCAATGAGGAACCCAGTCCTAAAAGTAAATTGGATCTAACTCTGATTGTACCATTGAATTTCAAGACGACGGCGAGCGGAAATTTAATCGATGTGCAAAAGGATAAAGAAGGCCTTTCGCACCATCACTGGCGTGAAGACAAACCTTATTCAACTTACATCTTTGGATTTGCCGCATGAGAGTTTCACGAAGCCCAATTGAAACAAAAAAGCGGAACAGTTTTAACCTGAGAAAGATCCAAGGATCTTTCTGTCTCGAGTTTTTAGCGCCAACTTTGACTTTAATAACCGCTACGTTGCAAACTATAAAGTCTAGGCTGATGCCCAATTTTAGGTTTGGTTTTTAAAAATCGGGTTTTTTCCGGGCCGACTATTTAGTCTTGGGGCTCATGCTAATTTTTATGGAAGTTGTGATGATCCAGATAACAATTACTGCACTGAGTTTATTGGTTCAATTTATACCGATCAAAATCAGAAAATCGAATACTGCGCGCTCGGGTCAGGGAACGGAAAGCTGACAAGTGAACATTGCGCATCTGGTTTAAAGCCAGGTTGTCGTTTCAATGCCAAGCAAGAAAATGAGAATGTTTTGTATGGATACGGAAACGTCCGAGACGTACTACGCGCCACCTGTAGGCGAATCGGCGGAGAACTTCAGGAATAATGTTTATGCCCAACTTCTTCGGAGACGATAGCTTCCTTCAATTGAAAGAAGGGAACCCAACGTAGCTCCGATAATCCAAAGAAAAGCAAATACACTAACAATTTCTCCTCCAAAAAAATAAAAGGAGGACAAGGAAATTAAAGCCAAGATGCTAGTTTGCAACCACTCATATCTTTTAACCGATTCAAGCTCTTCAAGGTTGAGAGCAAAATTAGAGAGAATAAGTCGTCGCCATAAAAAATACGCCACAAGCAAGCATACAAAAATTGTGTCAGCCTATTTTCATAAACCAATCTGTTAACGACTGCTCAGTATTAAAGGGATTAAGACCAAATTGATTACAAATTGCAAGCGACAAGAATCCCACGACAACATGAATTCCTAAAACTTTCGAAAAGACAAACCAAGGATTTGGAAAAATTCGCGCACGTATTTTCTCGTAAAGAGATGATGGAGCTTGAAGGTGGCTTGCATCACCTTCTAAAAATTCGTTATAATCATTAATCCAGGAGTTTTTATCAGAAACCATTTTTACTCCTTCTTCCATATTTCGCGAAGCTTGCTAAGGCCCCGGCTAACAAGTTTGCGAGCATTATCCTCTGATGTTGAAAGTTTTACGGCAATCTCCTCGAATGTTGCCTCATCAAAAACCCTTAAGCCCACAGCTTGTTTTTGATTGAGTGGTAACTGATCTTCCCCCAAAAAAACGGACACAAAATTCATGCTGCGAGCGCCAAGGGAATATCAATGTGTAAATGCTCATGCCATTTCAATGGAAAATCTAAAATCCCATGACCCTCTGGACAAAATTCTGGAACCCAGAAAGTTTCTCGGTCGGGCTCTTGTTCAATGGCCCTACGTGGATTTGCAACGTGACCAATCCACGGACCA
>JANYDD010000105.1 GCA_025359945.1 Bdellovibrio sp.
TGGAAGTATTTCTGCCAAATCAGCGATTCAACCACCAGTTACGGATCCTACTCCGGCGCAGTCCCCAATGAAAAAATCACCTGGGGAAAGCTCGAGCCTCACGGACCAAAATACATTATCGAATCCGATGCTTCGATCGTAGCCCCCTTAATGTTTGCGTATATTTTAGGTCAGTAGGCCCAAAAAGGGATGCGGTACCTTTTTGGGCAATATGTCGATGATGCCCCAAAGTTCTTTAAGTGTTAGTCCGGAATTAATCTGTTGGTTTAAACTAGAACTGAATAAAAGTTCGACAGTGCCGGCCTCATTCGGATTGAAAAAAAAATTTTAATGAATAATCTTCTTGCGGCTGCAAGTAAGTTGATCCATGAAGTGGTACAACACTTGCTTCGAGGTTACCGTATGAACTACGCCATTAGCATTTTAGTTCTAATTTTCGCGTTGGGGGCTTTGGCTGGGGATCCAAATGCCCAAATTGTTTGGAAAAACGACCTTCCCCCGGCCGTCAAATTGGTCGATGTTTTCCCAGGCCAGCTTCCTGACGTGGTCTTTAGTGATGGTCGCGTAGCTACGCTGGTTTTGAAAAAGACTGTGCCCCAAGTCTATTCGGTTCCGATCGACGTTGTTGAAAGCTCTTGTGGAAAAAACTATCCGGCAAGATGTATTTTGAACTACCCCTTTTGGTCGTACACCATTCAATTGATTTGGAAGAAAAACTCGGATCCGACAAAAGTTGGCAAAGCACTGATACGGAATGGAAACCCTGTTTTTAACGAATTTAATTCTTTTGCTTTTGTGGATAAACTAAGTTTTCCAGCGCTATTGCAGGAATTGCAAAAACCAGATTTAAATTGCCCAAATTGGAGCTGGCTGGAACCCAGAGAAGATAGGATCGCTGTCTTAGAATGGACGTCAGAGCTGATGATCGAAAATTTAGAGACTCGGGTGAATGAAAACCGAACAACCTCAGTGGCATGGGGAATTGAACTGTCAAAGAAATCCGAAGACTCCTACTTTATTGGATTGCCAAAAAAGTGGGTTAAGACCTTCGGCACTAACGAAAATTTCTCGCTGCTTGAGGGCAATGAAATCGGTTGGACTGTGGAGACAAAAAAGTCTGAAAGTTGCGATGTTTCGTTCAAGGCTAATCTATCATTGGCTACCGCAGGCCCGATAGATAAAAACGACGTGTCGGAGAGCGTATTTCACAACGACCCCTTTTGGACCAAAATAAAAAAACGAAGAACCATGGAAATCGGTTCAGCGATTTTAAAGAATTCAGCAGACTGGCCCGAGCTTCAATTTCTAATGCAAATTAAGCTCTTTTTCGCGAGTGGAATTTCGGAAAGAGACGGGGTCGAAACTCTTAATTTGAGTTTTTCAGAAAAGGAGATTCAATGAAGCGTTTTATTGCGTCTGCCTTTTTAGTTTTTTTCGCAACAAGTTTTAGTTATGGGCAAGAAATTTCGCCTTCGGCTGAATTGCGAAGAGCAAGCTTGCTTTTGCGAGGGCAGCTTCCCTCGAGTGAGGAATATGCGCAAATCTTAAGAGCAAAAGATCGCAGGAAGGCGATCGACAATCTAGTCGATTTGTATCTTGCAAAGCCAGCATTTCAACTTCGCATGCGGACTCGAATGCAAGAACTTTTTCGACTTAAGCAAGAGGCTTTTTATCACAGAGAAGTGCCGGGTCGAGAAATTTTAAATAAACGCGAAGACTACTCCAATCCCAATTTCTTTCAAGGAAATTCAAATGCAATGGATCAGCTTTTTTTCTCGATTTTAGAGAAAAACTTAAGTTGGGATGAACTTTTAGTCAGCAAAACAGTTCGCTTCAAACCCGACCCAAAAAATGCATTTTTTTTAACGGACATTGAGTTTTACAAATTTGCTTTCGAGGACGAATTGGCCGGGGTGAATGCGGAGTCTATCGACTATGTCGAAATGACCGGAAAATCGGCATCGCAACAGTCAGTTCTCGCCGGAGCGATCACGACCTCGCGATTTTTTTCAAGAAATCAAACAACAAAGGTGAATAAAAATCGAAGAAGAGCCGCAGCCGTTTTTAGAACCTTTCTTTGTGACGAACTTAAGCCGGTAATTCTGCCCAATGCCGCCGAAGATTTGGCTTTGATGAAATTGGCGCTCAACGGATATGAAAAAGAGGAAAAGCAGCCAGAAAAGACGAGCTCCGAAAAACTCCATGGTGAAGATCCCCAATGCGCTTCCTGCCATTACAAACTTGATCCGGCCGCGCGAACTTTTCGAGGTTCAAGTCTGGCCCTGAATCAAAAACCAGCCGCGGGTGGATTGGTTTTTCGAAGGCGCG
>JANYDD010000045.1 GCA_025359945.1 Bdellovibrio sp.
TTGCCCTTCCAGCCACCATCCTGAAGCCAAACTAATTTAGAAGGATAAATTTTTAGCAATTCTTCGATCTTGGGAAGTTCGGTCTCAATTTTTCCCCGGCCAATTTGAGTCGTAAAATTAAACTTATACTGGCCAGATAAACTAAGTCCCAAAGTTTGAAATTTCAATTTTTCTAAAGCTAAATAAGAATCGCGGTACTGAATTTCTGTCTCGAAATGCCAAGGAATTTTCAAAGATTCAGCCGGTGAGAGGAAACTGGCTAATGCAACAGGCATTTTCAACGAAAGTTCTGAATCCACTTTCAGCGGCCAGTCTTTTTTTAACGAAGGCACTTCAAATTCTAAATTAATCGGGCCCAATTCCAAATTGCCGTCGGGCTGAACTAAAGTAAAATGCCCCTCCCGTATATTGAACTTAGCGGACAGGTCGCGCGGCGACTGAAAATTATAAAACGGAATCGCCTTCATTGCGGGATCCCCGGCTTTTTCACTGGGCACCGCCGCGCTTAAAAGTTCGAGCTTCACCTTCGGCTTTAGCAAAGAAATCTGTAAAGGACCTAGAGTGGCGTTAGGGTCCAGAATCTGCAAGTTTAACGGAAAGGACACTTCGGTTCGATCCACTTCGATTTGCAGATTAGTTTTCCTCAACATCCGGGTCTGATTCATACGTAGCAGCAGTTTTGGAAAGAATTGAATCTCGACGGATTGAACTGTTAGCTCGCTCTGAGTCAGCTCGCTGCCCTTGGACTGGACGTAATTTTTTAAGTATCCTGGAAGAAAATAACGAGACGCTAAAAATAGGAGCACGCCACTGATTGCCGTACTTATCAGAAGACTCATGACGCTCTTCAAAAAAAACCTGAAAATGAACTTCATTGACCTTAAAAATTTTAGTTCATATTCTCATCCCAATCAAAATTCTTTTTCAGAAAGGCTAGGTACCATGGGACCTTTTGAACTGATCGCCAAGCACGGAGAGCACGAAGAAATCATTTTTTGTAACGACAAAAATGTAGGTC
Organism: Bdellovibrio sp.; assembly: GCA_025359945.1. Lineage (GTDB taxonomy): Bacteria > Bdellovibrionota > Bdellovibrionia > Bdellovibrionales > Bdellovibrionaceae > JANYDD01. The sequence goes on from JANYDD010000045.1 coordinate 1,019, forward strand.
TGCGCGCGATCATCGCCATTCATAACACCGCCTTGGGCCCAGCCTTGGGCGGCACGCGGATGTGGCCCTACAAATCTGAAGAAGAAGCTTTGATTGACGTGCTTCGATTATCAAAAGGGATGACTTACAAAGCCTCTGCAGCAGGTTTAAATTTGGGTGGTGGAAAAGCAGTCATCATCGGCGATCCCAAAATCCACAAGTCCGAAGGTTTGTTTCGCGCTTTTGGTCAGTTTATTAACTCTCTCAACGGCAAATACATCACCGCCGAAGACGTTGGGACTTGCGAAACAGACATGGAACATATCTTTATGGAAACTCGCTGGGTCACTGGAATTCCAAAGGATTTCGGGGGCTCTGGGGATCCTTCGCCCTATACCGCCCATGGCGTGTTGATGGGGATCAAAGCGGGTTGTAAAGAAAAATTTGGCACTGACAATCTTAGTGGCGTTCGCGTTGCAGTACAAGGTTTAGGCAATGTCGGCCGGAACTTGGTGAACTATTTGGTGAAAGAGGGCGCAAAAGTTTTGGTTTCAGATATCGATCCCGAAAAAGTAAAGGCCCATGTTTCCGAGCACAAAGTCGAGGCTTTTTCACCCGAACAAATTTTATTTGCAGATTGTGATGTGCTAGCGCCGTGTGCACTGGGTGCAGTCATCAACGATCAAACTATTGGAAAATTAAAGTGCAAAGTGGTCGCGGGAGGTGCCAACAATCAGTTGGCCGAAAATCGCCACGGCGATCAGCTTCGTGAGCTTGGAATTTTGTATGTTCCAGACTATGTGATTAATGCCGGAGGTTTAATGAATGTGTTTGTCGAGCTTGAGGGTTATTCTCCGGACAGGGCTTTTGATAAAACTAGAAAAGTTTATGATAACTGCATGAAAGTGTTTAGCATTGCCAAGCGCGAGGGCATCGGCACCCATTTAGCGGCCGACCAGGTCGCCGAAGAACGGATTAAAACCATCGGAACATTGCGCCAGCGCCATCCAGGAATGTCGACCAGATCATTTACCACGTTAAAAGAAGTCAACAACCGATAGTACGAGGTCTATTTTGAATAAATTAGTTGATGTGAAATCTCCGGATCCGATAAAAAAAATTCTAGATATAGGTTTTAAATTTTTTATCGAACACGCAAAAACAATTCTGGCGATCGTTTCGATTGTCTTGGCTTTGGGCGGCGGCTGGGTTGGATTTCAATCTTGGCAAGAATCCCAAGAAAAGAAATGGCAGCTGGCTTATTATAAAATCGAAAAGACTTACCTGAAAAAGAAAGAATCTTTTGAAAAGTTCGAGACCAGTTCTAAGCAGGCTGAAGCCCAGAAAAAATCTCCAGCTCCCAAAACCGTGGCTAAAAAAGGTGCGGCTGAAGTTACTCCTGTGGAAGTTAAAGTGGAAGGCGAAAAATCCACTGGCGATGTGGACAAGGACTACGGATCTATCGTTCAGTCGTTGAAGGACTTGATTCAACAAAACCCTGATTCGCAAGCGGCTATGATGAGTGCGCTTTTGGTTTCAGAAATTTTCGGAAAATATGAAAAGCCCCAGATGGCTTTGGACACTTTTCAAAAGTTAAAATTTAAAAGTGATTTTTTATCGTCGCTAGCACAATTTCGAAAAGCAGTTTTATTGTCCGATTTGGGTCATTGTGACCAAGCGGTGGATTTATTCAAAGGTTTGGCCGAACGAAAAGACCAAGAATTTTTGAAGCCCGAGTCTTTGTTAAAATCAGCGCTTTGCTACGAGAATTTGCAAAAAACTCAAACTGCGCAAGAACTTTACCAAAGGGTGATTAAAGAATTCGCCAACACCAGTTTTTCCAAAGAAGCGCAAAAGTTTTTAAGACTGGTCAAATAGATGACCAAAAAACTTGCCCTTGGTGTTTCGATATTTTTTGCAAACCTTCTTGGATTGTCGGGATGTCAGTCTTTTCAAAATCTGGCTGGGCACGCTCAAGAAAAAAAATATTTCGAAGTCCGCAAAACTTGGGCTATTCAAACCACCGATACTGACCAAAGTCGTTACCGAAAGATCAACCGAATGAGCCCTCTGATCTATTCAGGTCTTAAAGGCGACTATGTTATACAAGCGCAGTCCACTGACGGGATCCAAGCGTTCGCGCAAAGCTCAGGCAGACTGATTTGGAAGCAATCGATCAGCGAAGGGGTCGAGGCCAGTGCAAGCTTGTTTGGAAAAAAGCTTTTCGTGGCTTCATTGAACGGGGATATTTATTCTTTGTCCGCAGAAACCGGAGATATTCTTTGGAAGTTTCACACGCCTTTCGAGAATCTTTCCGCGCCCTTAGTTACAGAACAGAATGTGTTTTTTCTGAACGGCGCAAACACCTTGTATGCCTTGGATGCCCAAGGCGGGCAGCAATCTTGGGTCTATTCAAGACCTGATCCCACGGGAATTTCGATTCGAGGTGGATCGAAACCTTTGCTTAAAGATGGGGTATTGTATGTTGGATTTAGCGATGGTTATTTGGTCGCAGTGCAAGCTTCGACGGGTGCTATGAAATGGGAAAAGCGCTTAAACGCAAATAAAAAGTGGAGAGATTTAGATTCAGATCCGGTCATCGACGGCGAATATATCTATATGATGGGTTACGACGACCATTTTTACGCGGTCAACAGTGTTAATGGTGAAATCATCTGGAAATACGATCAGGGCGGCTTTGGGCTTCCTTTAGTGACCCAAGATAAAATTTATTTTCCCACCAGCCAATCTGAAATGGTTTGTTTAGACAAAGAAACCGGCAGAAAAGTTTGGTCTTACAACGGCAAAAATGGATTGATGACGTCACCCACTCAAGGAAAAGGTTTACTGATTTTCGGGGAAGCCCAAGGGTCACTAGTTTTTTTAGACGCCTTAACGGGTCGTAAAGTTGGCGATTTTTATCCGGGTCGTGGGGTGCTAACACAGCCATTGGAAAGTGCGAAAAATTCTTTGGTGTATTTCACTTCTGGCGAGGGTCATCTTTATTCAGTTTATTATAACTGGACTTACTCGCCGCCATTTCCATTTCTTGTAAGACAGTAAGTTCTATCGAGACAATTTAGAGGGAGAAAACCAATGGTTTCTTTGTTAAAAAAGCTAGCCTTCATTTTTAAATCTACAAACACGTTTTTAGCACCAAGAAGCCTGGGCCTTTGGTTGTTTCTATTTTTCGTGGGGTGCACTTCGGGCAACTGCCGCCAAAACCGAATAGAAGAAGCACCAAAAAACCCAAGTGCCGAAATTAGTGGGGAAGTTCTAGGCTCAGCCAAAGACCGAGTCCGCGTCTACAAATCCGATGGAAGTAAATTCTGCACCGCCGGCAAAAAAATCTCGCTTGAGGAAATGAAAAAAGACTTAAAAGAAATCAAAGTCTTTTCAATGAACAAAAGAAATGACGGACTTATGCGAACCTCAGTCTGCGGCCAAAATATCGGCGACGCCAATACCTACGAGATCAACCAATCCGACCTAGCTGCAGCAATAAAAGCAGGTTTTTCGGAATGGACTTTTAATTGAAACGTAGATTCTTTTTAATATTTTTTTGAGACAAACGCGGATAGTTTCCGCTCTTAAAAAAACCACCGGATAAGGGTGGTTTTTTTATAATTTTAGAAATTACTATTATTTTAAAAATTCTTCAGGTGTTTCAACTTCTTCGGTTGTTATGCCGTTTTCCCCTTGGGCACCTTGTTTGACTTTTTGACCCTCAAGTGTTGCGAAATAATCAGTCAACTTTTTCAAACCGGAATCTTCACAAATCCCCATGTCTACGAAGCTATCGTTCGCAGCCAACAATGCAGTTTCTAGTTCCGGGTCAAAATCATCAGAGAATGGTACCTCGTTCCGCAAAATGTGAATTTGTCCGTCTTTATTTGTATCGACTCGGCAAACAGGTAAGTAGAAAGGCAACTGGCACTCTTGTAGATTATTGATCTTTCCAAAGAGATCAACCTGAAGGTCTCCAAGTTCTGGGCCTTTATATGCTTTGGGTAATTTAGAATTATTTTTTGTAATATGATAAGTTCCAGGTACCCAAATCGTCTCATTTCGAAAAATCCAGTTCTTTTTTGTGATTTCTTTCCCAGGGGTGAATTGTACTGAACAAATGGCGATTTTGCCTTTCTTAAAGACGTCTTTTTTAAGTTCTTTAACTACATTCTCTCGCCCAACGTTGAAATTTCGAATAAGGAACTCAGTCATCGGCTTTCTCTTCGCAGATGATGAAGTCGGTGGATTTGCGGCATTAGCATTTTGCGCTTGTGAGATTGAGACTTGCAAAAGACTAAAGGCTACTAGGACCGCTGAAATAAAAACTCTCATAACTTTTCCTCCAAGAGTTTAACGTTAAGCATTAAATGCGTTGTGTTATTAACTTAGGAAAAACGATCCGGCAAGTTCTGCAACAAAAAATGCTTTCGACCTATCAAAATCGAGCGAAAACGTAGAAAAAGTTCAAAGCGCACAGGAAACACTAGGCAAATTTTTTCAAAACTCCCCGAAATGAGCGGCGGGATTCAGAGTCATCACCTCCCAACTAACGCCATCCATAACGCAACATAATACAGCTTATCAGCGATAAGTGACCTTGTTTTACTCTCCATGTTGACCTCCTTGAAGTCCCCCCGCGAATCTAGAATCGTAATGCCGTCTTAGTTCCCCCTAGCGGTTTGGCTTTGGAACTGATTCTAATTTTTTTTTAACAATTCTGGAGTGCGAAACTTGGGCTAGTCATATGTACTGTTCTGAGACATTTCTCTTAAGATTACGTGAATTTGCCATTGAGGTAACCACCTAATATTATGACACTTTTCCATTTTATTAGGTTTTGACGGCGCCATCCCCGATTTTTTTGAATTTGGAAAAATTGAAATTATGATCTGATCAGAGGATAATAAGGGATGTCCAGAAACGCTCAAAACTACCAAAGATTTTTTAATCCCGCGGGATTTACACTGATTGAAATTCTGGTGGTGACGGTGATCGTTGGTATCTTGTCGCTAGCGATGGCTTCGGTTTTGGAATTTACTTATCGCAGCCAATTCAATACGGATACCATGAGCGCGATGAATGACCTTTCAAGTGATCTTCGAAACTCGTTGGGGATTCCTAGTATCTGCACGGTCAATTTTAAAAATTTTTTGGATTCAGGGAAAACTTCAATTGAACAAGGACTTCTTGCGTCTGACGGCAAAGATATCGGTTTGATTTTTAAAGATTTGGATAAAAATATAAAGTTGATTGAAAAGGGAAAACCGATCAACCCTAATTTTCAACGTGTTTTGGTTCAAAGCATCGAACTTAAAGATGTGGTCACTATTGCCAAAGATATAAACTTAGGTCCAAGCGGTATCGGCACCAGATTTCAAGGAAACTTAGCGATTACCATTGATAAGGGTGCCAGTTTTATTGGTTCGCGTACCGTCAATAAAAGTCTGTCGATTAGTATTGATAAGCCCGACGTGGGGGCAGGCTCCTGTACTGTCGGTACTGAAACTTTTGACGTGGCAAAGATCCAACAGCAGATCAATCAACAAATTACTTTGAACGTAAAAGATATGTGCACACAACTGGGCGGGGTTTTGAATACGACAAATCCAGATAAACCCATTTGCAATCCAGCTCCGATTCCTCCTCGACCCCCATTAACATTGTTGGATGTTTGCAGTGCTTTGCGCGGCACAGTGAAAAATGGAGTCTGCAGTCTAAGCAAAACAAACACGGCAACAGAAACTTCGTTGGTTTGGACCAGAACCTTAACCGACAATGATTACGCTCAGATGATCTCTCAAGGACAAGGATGTGCGGGTGTTCTGATCGTCACCAATTGTGTGACCACTATCTCTGAAGTAAACACGCCCAGATCTTGCACGTACTACTGTCTGAAGTAATATTTGGCGGCAATAAAAAAATAGAGTGTAATCGCCGCTAGAAAGATAAATCCTATAAAAACACCAGATAGAATTTTTAGATATTTTTTAAGTGTTTGAACCTGCCTTTGAATGTTTTCATATCTTTCAGAGCTTATGCGATCGTCAACGATGCGATTCGCGGATTCACGGCCTAGGAAATAATAGGGTGTTAGCCCAGGGATTTTATCCTGAATAATCATATAAAACTGCAGGGTTCGATAGATGTGCGGAGGGGCAGTGTCTCCCCTTTTGGTCCAGCGATTCCACGCTGAGGGATCTACCATTAAAAGCTGGCAGATTTTTCGGGCACTTAAACCTAAAGTGGTGCGAACATTTTCAAGTTCCCCAATCTGACCGCGAATCACCTGGACCTGGGCTTCATAGTAAAGCTTGTTGGAAGTCTTTTTATCCGGGGGCTCAAGGGTCTGCTTATTTGGAAATATTTCGTCCGAACTTTTGGCATCTTCAAACGAGAAAGCCTGTCTTTCTTTTTTTGTTAATCCGAGATCCAGTGAAATTGGTCCGTTATCCATAGATGTCTATCCTTAGTTGAATGTTGGTAGGATCCTTAAGATAATTGTTTGCTAAATAATCCGTATTTGCAAAAATAATTTAATTTATTATTTTAAAATTATATTGGCGCAACACCAATGATGTGCGCCACAATACAAATAGATGTGCGTTAAAATTAATTTTTAATTTTATTTTGATTATAAAAGTTAACTACCTGAATTTAAATACAATTTAGTTTACGAGACCTATTGGACCCTGTTTTTTGGAATCACCTAGAGGATATAGTTATAATATTAAGTGCTAAATGCTTGTTTAAATTAGCATAAATAATTTATCTATTTTTTCTTTCGGTGTATTCGCGTTCTATTTTTTAATTTTTTTTCTAGAAATCAGGTTTTCTTCATAAATTCGGCAACGCTCGCGCGATTGACATGATGCAAAAGTTTTTTTGATTTTCTATACAGAACCGACGCATTTAAAATCCAAATGATTTTAAATGCGTAAGAGCGGAGCCTTTCCTAATATAGAGGCGAAAAAAGTGCAGAGTTTTGTACCACGCTCTAGCATAAGGAAATTTTAATGCTTCGGCCTTGTTGAAAGATACTTGTTTCAAATTTTAACTTTGTTCTTTTGTCTGTTTAGCCATCCGCTCGATCGTTCACAAAATATCTATTTTCTGAAGTGCCTACCGATTACGGGAGAAGAGAGTTTGTTTTTTTCAAAGCATAACCGGTAGGATAGAGTTATTGGACCAACACCTATGATTCAGCAGCCCCTCAAACGACGTTATTCACTGAATAAAAATAAGTACCTATTGCCGCCAGAGGTCGATCGACTTCGTCGTATTCTTGGGGATTTCGAAGAAAAAGACGCTCGAAATTCTTTTGTGATTAGTCTAGCGCTTCGCACAGGCGGTCGAGCTCAGGAGATTTTAAATCTTCAAGTTTCCGATCTGAACTCTTATGATAAATCTGTTTTTATTCGTGGGCTTAAAGGCAGCAACGATCGAGAAATTCCGTTGGAAGCCAAATTTTTTGCAAGACTTCAGGCCTATGTCTTAAAATTCGAACTACAACATTTAATTTTTCCAATTTCATACCAAAGACTATTTCAAATCTGGCAGCTGTACAGACCTGTCCCAAAGAAATTTCATTCTTTAAGGCACACCTTCGCCATTGAGCTGTACCAAAAAACAAAAGATCTGCGATTGGTTCAAGTGGCCTTGGGCCATCGAAATATTACCAACACGATGGTTTATGCGGATTACGTCTATTCTCAACAAGAGCTTCGCAAATTGATTTTGAATGACTTATGAAGCGGATCTATTGGGTTTGATCGGCAACACCAAAAGCCTTTGATAATAATAGTTAGGAATAGCTTAAGAAAAAAGCCGAATGACTGGAAACACCACTACCGACTCAAAGGAAAATCTGCTCCCAGGCTAGTTTCTTTTTTTTTCTGATTTTAATTTAAAAGAAAGTTTGCGACATATTCGAATTAATTTTATATCCACTTCATCTCATCTTTCACATTTAGAACGACGTAGGTTTTCCATGCCATCCAAAATAGCGGATATTCAAATTTTGAGAGGTTTCGCCGTACTCATGGTCATGAGTGTTCATCTCAGCGCCCTAAGATGGTTTTGCCCACCTTTTCTGCTTTACGCGTGGACAGGAGTCGATTTATTTTTTGTTATTTCTGGATTTGTTGTTGCCGGGTCTTTTTATCGAGGGAGATCGGCCGTAAAGCGTTTTTACATTAAAAGAGCTTTTCGTATATTGCCGTTAGCCCTTGTTTGCTTAGTGCTTTGGATACTAGCCGTTAAATATTTTAACCAAGGCGGTTATTTCGGATCCCCAACTTTGACGAACTCAAGCCTCCTCAATCAAAGTCTTGCGGCAGTGTTTTTCTACTCGAACTACGCTTATCTTTTCGGAACTTATTTGAGCTTAGCCTTTTATTGGACATTAAGCGTTGAAGAGCAATTTTACGTTCTCTACCCTTTAATCGTAAAAATTCTAAAAACTCAAAAAACTCGAATCTACTTTTGGATCTTGGTCGTACTTGTGGTGGCATTCGTTTTGAGACCCTTGAATAAGAATGAATCCACTGATTTTTTACGTTTGAGTACGCAGTTTAGGTTGGATGCGATAGCCCTAGGGGTTCTTGTCTTTGAGTTGACCTCACGATTTAGTGTTCGATGGAATTCTCTCGGCACTGGGATTCAAAAATCCAATCGATCAAAATTTTCAGCTTCTGTTTTTGGATACTTACTGGTGACATTTATAGCTGCAGCACCTTGGATTTTTGGTGAAGGTACTTCAAGGATGTTGGTGTGGGGTGTGTTTTTCGTAGCCCTCGCTGGCGCAATGGTTGTCGCACTGGCCTCATTCAATTTAAATCTACTCAGTTTTGGGTCAATGCCCTTTCGAGACATATTAGTTTGGATTGGGGAGCGTTCCTTTGCACTTTACTTGATTCATATTCCTTATGAGTGGGCGTGGAGGGAAGCATACTTGCGATCGGCCTTGATGAAAAAATGGCACCTCGATCTAATGGTATGGTCGCCAGTGGCGTTTGCGGCTTTTCTTCTTAGCCTTTTTCTGTTGGCGCATCTTGCCCATCGCTTTCTGGAGTCACCGATGATTGAAATGGGTTCGAAAGTCTCCAAGAATGCAGAGTTAAGCCAGGTCAAAAGCGGGTGATTGAATTTCTCAGTTACCCGAACGTGAAAAGCCGGCTGCAGAAATCTTCGACCAATTGTTGGTGCTGGGGCGAAATAAAACTTTCAAAAATTCCCGTTCGAAGGGCTTAGCGATCAAGGCAGACACCAGCTAAGGCCAAAAGAAATTACCAAGTGTATGAACCTTTTTGAGCTTGTTCAGTTCGGCAGCCGCCGCTAGGAAATCTTACGCCAAAGAAAGAGGAATCCAGATTTGAATTGGCTAAAAGCCACTCGTACTGGGCTTGGACGGCTTCTTGCTCACGTTTTTCCCACGTCTGACAGTCCATAGTTTCGACCCAAATTTGATCCTGCAAAAAATGGAAGAGCTCGTGACCTAAAATGGCCCGGTTTCTGTTGTCATTCGTGATGCCCGTTCCAAAGGGATAAAGACCTTTCCCCAATAAATAAAGAGTTTTTTCTAAACGTACATAGTTTCCAAAAGGGATAGAAACTTTTAAAGGGTCCTGATGCCTGGCCATTTCTTCCCGACTGACCTCGATAATCCTTAAAGTCCCAAGATCTAGCGACGGAAGTTGCGTGATCCGAAAATCAAAATTCGAAATATCATAAAAGTCCCAAAAAAGTTTTTGCAAAATTCGGCTTGAATCCACGTCCTGCAGACTTGGGGCCTGAGAGACATCAAAACTCACTCGCAAATAAGTTTCGTTGGATGGACTTGAAACACGAATCGAAGTGACTAACTGTTGCTGCGAGAATTCAGAAAAAATTTGAATCCGACGTGAATTTTTTTGTTGGTATCCGTGCGCCGAGCTTCCTGCAAATAAGAACATTGCAAGATAAACCATCCACCTGATTTTTTGCTGAGAAGCTCGACCCATCCTCCACGATCCCCCTGGGCATAGGTATCTCCGATAAAAATTGAATGGGGCAAAGATAAAATGTAAACCAGTTTGATTTATTTCTTTATAGTAGCGTTTTGTTTTTCTCGAGCGGCTATTTTGGCTTTCCCTCGATGCCTAGATTGTTTTCACTGCAGCCAACCGTGTTATTTTGGTGCTTTTGAAATCAAAAAATTTATTGTGATCATAAAATCTAGTACGCAAATATGTTTTGCGCCCAAGCTGGCCATTTGACGATATGAAACAGCATAAATAGAAAGCTAGTTGAATCTTGTATCAGACTCAAAGGCAGTTCGTGTTTAAACTTACTGACTAAGTTCTGAGGAAAATCGATCTATATTTTTTTTCTCTAGATCCAGAGATTCTCGCTGAGGTACTATGTGCTGTTCTAAAATGGGCGATGGCGATTCAATGGTTTGTGGTGCCGAAGTTCGTTTGAAAAGGCTTTCGGCTTGGACGTTAGCTTTCGCTGAGGCCTTGAGATGGCGTAGAACTTTAGATTGAAGTTGTGCGGATTGCCGCTCGCTTTGCTGAAGCATCGGATTCAGGTCGACTTCGTCGGTGGGTCCGGCCCAGCTCGAGAACGAAAGCAATAGACTTAAAAATAAGATAAGAGACTTCATTTTAAATTCACTCCTTACAACACAAGTAGTTCAATTCTGGGGCCCGGCCTGGAGTGTTTTAAGTCGGTTCTATTTGAGACTGACCGATGCCTACTGCAAAAGACTTAGACAGTGGCTTAATGCAATTATATTTTCACAATATATTACATGTAGTTAGAGCGTTTTTAGGTCACTTTCGGGAGTGACACTTTCAGGAGTGAAATGGTCATTGGAACTTTAAACTAAAGACTTAAAACAGGAACTGTAATCTCGACCTTGAGCTAACCGTGATTTTTTAGATCCGCAGCTACTTTGCTTTTTTTTGCTGCACTTGAGTCCTTCGGATACCGGTAATATAATAAGAAATGTTCTTAATTCTAAATTTCAGAAATCTTAGCCGTTCTTTATTTTTTAAAAGTCACTTAATTTTGGTCTTGAGTGTTTTGAGCTCGGACTGCGGGGCAGAACGTTCGGAAACCGCAAAGGTTGGCTCAACGGCGGCGGCGATCTCTTCGTCCGTAGAGCGTCCCTTGGGTCCGATAAGAACGGTTTGTGCTCTAGAGATGAAGGGATCACTTCAAAATGTAAATTACTGTTTCCCCTTGAACACGGAGTGCAACAAAAAATACGATAAACGTATTTCGGAATGTTACGACGAGATTGCGAAACTGAAAGCGTTGTATGAGAAACTGGTACGTTCTTTACGAACACTTCGTGAGGCATACCTTTTACTTTTCGGTAAGTACAAAAAAAATTGCGTCGGAGACGAAGCACAAAGCTTAAACATGGATTGCACTGATTTGAAATCTCAGATCAAGCAAAGTGAATCCAAATTGGATGCGGCCGAGCAAGGCGCAAAGGATTTACGAAAACAGATCGCTGGCCCCAATGATACGTATCTTAAAATCACCGAAGAATGCAGAAAATCGGTCGAAAAAATAGATGCGGAATGTACGAAAGAAAATTTTAATAATCGGCTAGGCTTAGAGATTTACCAAGAAAGATTTCCTCCCGAAATGAAAGCGTGTCTTGAAAAAAAAGAACAGGATTGCCATTTTCGATTTAGTTTTGGACGCCGTCGATTTTACTTTGAATCTCGGCCACAGGATTTAGCCAATGCAAGGTTGGTCGTGCAGGACACTGTGCAAAACCAATCCAAGATTACGGCATCTGAAAAAGACCAATTTAGCTCATTGACCGAATTTTTCTTTTTTCCGAGATCTGAGCCGCGTGCAATTTCTGATCCGCAACTGATTGGCGATAATCTGGCCATCTTGCTTTCCAATGGCGAGAAAGTTCAATTTGCAACTCAAACACTTAAACTCAAAGACGGCGTTCTTTCAGAGGGCGAGATCAACATCACAACAAAGCTTGCGCCACCTAGTATTGCTTACAAGGGATCAGGGCTTGCAATTCAGCTGCAACAAGTCACTCGTCAGTCGGCACCCACTGATCTTGCAAGTAAAGTGATTGTTTTTCGCACTGGATTTCCGCCTTGTGAAAAAGTAAAGGTCGTCGATCTTTTTGAAGGGCGAAACTTTAAACCGATTTTTAGTTCAGATCCTGATGCTGACAAAAACCTAGACTGGTTTTTGAAAACAAAATGTCAATTTGGTTTTTTGAAATGAGATATCTCAGGACCTTTGCCACCACCATTTTTCACCAGGGGCTTGTTTTACCGGAATCAGCATTGCTAAAAAATTTAAAGCGCGAATTCCCACTGATAGAAAAAAACGATCCGGCGGGAAAGGCTTGGTCTCACAAAAATTATCCTGGCGGATTTACCACTTATGGATCGCTTTCACGCTTGGATCTTTTCTCTCCGTATTTTGGGCAGCTAGAGAAAAAAGTTAAAAAACAGGTTGATGCTTTTGTCCGCGAACTGAAATGGGCTATTGGACCTAGGGATATTGAAGTCTCGGCATTTTGGTTAAATCGAATGGGCCCCCAGTGCACGCACTCGCTGCACTTCCATCCACTGTCTGTGGTCAGTGGCACTTTCTACGTGGATCTGCCCAAAGGCTCGAGCGGCCTGAAGTTTGAGGATCCTAGGCATTCTAAAATGATGGCGGCACCACCCCTAAAAAAAGGTTCTGCATTTTTGGTGGTTCAGCCTAAATCCGGTGATCTAATTTTATTTGAAAGTTGGCTGAAGCACGAAGTCCCACCTCAGCCCGTTCCAAGCGAACGGCTGAGTATTAGTTTTAACTACCATTGGGGAACCAAATCTTGAATTTTTTAGAGGTCCGCGATTTGCGATTTTCTTATCCTGGTCCCGCTGCAAAAACGGTTTTAAATTCATTGAACTTCGCCCTGAAAGACTGCGAATTTGTGGCGATTTTGGGGCCTTCGGGGTGTGGAAAGTCGACGCTTCTGAAAATTATTGCGGGTTTGCTAGCCCCGAGTGCAGGTGAAATTTTGTTTGATCGGTCTGGACGAAACCCTTTGAGTTTTGTTTTTCAAGATTCAAATCTTCTACCCTGGCGAAATGTTCGCGAAAATTTGAAATTAGTTTCTGAACTGTTGAAAACTCAATTGCAGAATTTTTCAGAAATCCTGTCGCAGGTGCAACTGCAGGGAGTCGAAAATTTATATCCTCACCAGCTTTCGGGCGGAATGAAAATGCGGGTGTCTTTGGCCCGGGCACTGATTTCAAGCCCAGAACTGATTTTGTTTGATGAACCTTTTTCGGCTTTGGATGAAGTCACTCGCTCGAAGATGCAAAACGATCTTCGACTGCTTTTTGAGCGCGGCGGAAAATCATTTGTGTTTGTGACCCACTCAATCTCCGAGGCCTTGTATTTATCAGATCGAATCCTTCTTTTAGGAGCTCAAGGACGAATCTTAAAAGACGAAAAAACCCTTTGGACTGGGCCAAGGTCTTTGCAGCTTCGCTACTCTCAAGACTTCAATCATCAGGTCAAAATTTGGACGGACGAGTTTGAAAGGATTAGGATTTGAGAAAAACGACTACACTGGCCATTCTGTTGGGTTTCATTTTAGCTGTCTGGTTGGCTTTTTCCAAATACTCGAGCGTCAGTCCCCTGCTGATTCCAACCCCAAGACAAGTCGTGAATTGTTTTTCAGAATTTCAAACAGAACTTTTACAAGGATCGGGATCGACATTTTCAAATGCTTTTTTAGGGCTGGGGGTTAGTTTTTTACTGGCATTTTTATTGGCGATCGTCCTGACCCAGAATCGATTTTTAAAAGAAATTTTTTATCCATTGGCCTCATTCTTACAAACCATTCCCTTGGTGGCGATTGCGCCACTGCTGGTGATCTGGTTTGGCTTTGGCAATCCCACCGTACGAGCGTCGGCGGGAATTGTTTCTTTTTTCCCGCTACTTTCTAATTTTATCTTGGGTTTTGATTCAGTTTCTCCCGCACATTTGGAACTTTTGAAGATTTACCAGGCCACTCGATGGCAGGTGCTGTCAAAAGTAGTTTTTCCGTCAGGCATGCCAGCACTTTTGACCGGCTTAAAAATTGGGATAGGCTTAGCAATGATTGGGGCTATCGTCGGAGAATTTATAGCCGGCGGGGGCCTAGGTGGGCTGATCGATTCAGCCAAAACTCAGCAAAGAACGGATCTGATCTTTTCATGCCTGATCATTCTATCTTTGGTAGGGTACGCATTTATTTTTATCATCGAGTTTTTAGAGAAAACTAAATTCAAAAAATATTATTTTAAAAATTAAACTGTCAAAAAAAATCTTATGTTTCAGAGGTTGATTTCCAAAATCGATCGTTGCAGATTTTTCTAGTCGTCAAAATTGTTTTGTAAAACTTTTTTTAAAGGAAATTTTTGAAGCCTTTTTTTCTGGTCGGTGTTCTTTTTTGTGGCTTTGGCCCAACGACTTTTCTTTCCGGGTACTTTTGTTTTGATCTCTGGAGGTTTATTGATAGCCTTCAAGAATTAAATCTATGGCAGTGATTTTGAGCATTTTCTGATCGAGTATGACCTGCGCAAATTTTGGGCGCAGGTTCAAGTCGACAGCCGAATGATTGATGGAAAACTGAATCATGACCCGCAACTGGGCTATTTTATCGAAGCTCAAGGCGAGAGATTTTATTTGGTCAAGCCTCCGAAAAGCCTGCTCCACCAGACCTGGGTAGGATTGGACTTTAGAGCGGGAAAGCATTTTTTAATCAGGTCTTGGCGTACTCGGATTCAAATCACTTTGTTTATGGCGCAACCCTGCCTACCTATGCACATGACGCCAGCAAATTCGCCTTGTCGAATATTGTCGACTTGAATGCGCTCCAGTCGAACACGACAGGTAGGTGGCGTCATGTGCATACGTAAGCAACCCTGAGCCAGACTAGACGAATTTAATTTTAGAAAGCGCTGGGATTTTCCGATTCTTTCCTTTGAACGATTCCCTATTGAGGTACCCATTTTTAAATTGAATGGAAATTGTGTGCTGAAAATTTTGGTTATTTTAATTTTAACAAAATCTCTTTTGGTTTTCGCAGATCTAAGTCGCGATATTGATGGCGTCGTTACTGCATATACAAAAATCAAAACGCCCGCAGAACTTGTCGATACTTACTTTTCAAAACTTTCGTTTTCAGATCGGCAATATTTGCATGAGGTTATAATGAGCCAATCCACTCAATTTCTTCCGACTTTAAATAGAGATCATGATGATTTAATCTTAAAATCTCGCACTCAAGAAGTCCGATTAAAAATTCTAGACCTTGAAAAAGGATTGATTGTCGTCAATGGCCATGACGTCAATTTTAAATCGGTGTCAAAAAAAGATATTCGATCCCAGATCCGATATTTAACTCGAGTGATTCAGTTCAAAGCCGTGACCTTGTTTGATTTTTTAATGCAATCGAAAGTTTTTGCAGAGGATAACGATGCCTTGACAATTCCACTTGCAACCGTGGGGAAGAAGCTCGTTGATCTTGGCTATGCCGAAAGAATTGTTCGCGCGGGAGAATTCTCGTTCAATAATGCCAGACAAGGTGGTGTTCTCTCTTTAGAGCTGGCCTGCAAAGAAATCCAGGAAGCCAATGTCTTGGAAAGTTGTTATGGACTTCTGTCCCCTGCCCGCGACGTTCTAAGAGTCAGCTACGTTTACACGAATGGCAAAAATCAATCGAGACGGGACTTCTATTGGGTCAGCGATCAATCCAAAGTGTTGGATACGGGCCGGGCCGAAGGAATCGACAAAATGTTGAGTTTTACATCGAATGATGGCGCAAACCCAGGTTCCTTGTCTCAGCGATGCAGTGGTAACGAGACGTGGGCGGAGGCTGATTTTGGTACTCAAAAAACAAAACCAACGGATCGTAAACTGAAGCCCATCGACCCTACTTTTTCTAAAGAACTTAAAGAAGCCGTTTTAGAGTGTTGTAGCCCAACAGGTTTTCGTAGTGCTTTAAGAAAAGTAAAAGCCAAGGTGGGTGGCGCAGGTAGTTGCCAGGAAGAGCTCAAAAACTTTGCCGGTGAAAAAACCTCGCCCGCGATCAATAAAATTTTGCCAGCTAATGTGCATTGAACGAAAAAGTAAAAATTCAAAGATTATTTTTCAAATAAAATCAAATAGTCAAAATCGCCAAATTTCGCTAGGCCCGAGTAATTGGGCCACAGCAGTTTATTGGAAATAGATTTGGTACTTAAAATCAGGGGCAATTTGTACGCGAAGTTTTCTTTTGCATTCGAACATTCTTCTGCCCAGGATCGACTTCTTTCATCTGCGGCGATATTTATCCGGGAATTTACAAAATAGATTGCTAAGTGCTGTACATTTGATTTTCGCAACAGGCTTCGAAGCGAAAAATTCCATGTGTAATCCGCGGCAATATGAGCTGCCCCGGCTAGCAATACCCCAGTTTTGCAAACCCCCTCATTCATTAGCTTTACGATTCGAGAAGCCATGGCGGTGGTTTGCGCCGAGTCTCTGGGCTCGGGCTGCCCAGGTTTAACCGCAAGATTTACCATCTTAACTTTAAAATCCAAATCATCTGCCTGGGCCAAAATTCGCAGAAAGTACTCGGACATACCAGATGGAACAGCATGAAGAAGTTTTTCAAGGTCGCGGCGGTTAATGGATCTAGGAAATTCAAGGTAGAGACAGCTTTTGACATTTCGCGGCCCGCGAAGTTGAGCCAGCGAGGTGGTTAAAACATCAAGATCAATTTCGCCATGAGAATCACCCAAAAGCACTATAGGAGTTCTGACCTTTGCCCAATCAAAAGCACTCAAAACCACACCCTTTTGCAAAGCCAGATCCTTCGCGGGTTGATCATCACACAGAACAGATGCCCATGCCCCGCCCGCACAAACCAACAAAACAAAAACAGTCAAAATAATCGACGCTGACCAATTCATAGACACCTTTAAGCCTTGTCGGCCAAACCATCCAGCTTCTGAGGAAGATCAAAGCCCCCAACTCAACCAAAGCAATTCCCATTCCAATTTCCAGACAAGACCATTCCGAAAATAGGTCTTGCCGCCGAGTCTTAGGTACCGGCGCCGGATTTTTCTTTGGAATTTATTCTCTACAAAAAATACGCTAAGTTCTTTGGACCTCAAAATTTAAGGGTTCGTCTGTTAACGGTCCCAGCATCAGGTTTAGTCTTTCGAACGGTGGCCATCTGCGGGCTGTGCCGCGGGACATCGAAAGACTTCTTGGATGGATCAATTCGCCCAAGTACAATATCAATCCCAACTTAGAGCGTTTTTAAGAAGTGCTGTGTCGAGCGAAAAAGCCCTGGCCGAGGCCTTTGTTCACAGGGCCAATCAAATTCGCAGATCCGGGCATTATGACCTTTATTTTTGAGGGCTGCACTTCTTTTAAGCCGACTCCCGTTTGAGCGGTGAACATTCGCTGATACTAGACTAGTTTGTCTGCAGGTGTGTTCTAAAAAAGTTTATTTTTTATTCTTTTTGTTGGTTGGAATTTCAATTCACGCGCTGACTAACGGATTTAGCGTTGATGGAGACGGCGACGAATATCTGTCCTATACACGGGCGTTAGCTCATCACCATTCAGTTTTTTTACAAAGAGACGATTTACACAGCCCCACTTTGGTTTCTAGATTTGATGATCTTCAAAAAAACTTAGACCCAGGCGAGAATTGGAAACATCTGCATTTGGTTCGAACTCGTTTTGGACAAATTCTAATGTTGCATTTCTTTTTTTATTCCTTTTTGGGTTGGCCCATTTATTCTCTTCTTGAGTCATTACACCTGCCTGTTGAAGCCACTTTTAGCGTTTTAAATTTAATTTTAATTCTTATTTTGATGGCCTACCTAAATTTTCCCACCTATGCACATGACGCCAGCAAATTCGCCTTGCCGAATATTGTCGACTTGAATGCGCTCCAGTCGAACACGACAGGTAGGTGGCGTCATGTGCATACGTAAGTAAATTTTTCCTCATCGGTTTATGAACAATTGAGATGGGTGAGTTCGTGTTTACTTCTTCTCACTGGATTGAACTATTATGTTTGGTGGACTGGCCCAGAGGTCTTAATGATCTTTTGTTTGACCTTTTCTGTGCTGAAGTTCTTGGCCAACAAGTGGTCGACTTCCATTCTATTTATTGCTGTCGCAGCTTTGCAGAACACTGCCGTAATGCCGTTTCTTCTGGTGCCGGTGCTTTTTGGGGCCCAACAAGTTTGGAAGAATCGCAATTGGCTATGGACGGATCTTGGTCTACTTTTTCTTTCTGGAGCTGTTTTTATTTTTCCGTTCTTGTTTAACGAATACGAACTGGGGGTTTTAAGTCCCATCGCCTTTGTTGGTTCTTACGGCCTAAAGTTTTTTACCTGGGATCGTCTTTGGTCGCTTTATTTTGACCTCAACCAAGGTGCCATATTGATATTGGCTCCGTTGGTAACGATTTTCTTTTTTTGGCCGCGTGGGCTTTTCAGAAATCCTCAGTTTCGATGGTTCTTGGTTTGGACGGTGGCCACGTTGGGGTCAGTTGTAATGGTGTCTGGAATTTTCAATTGGAATTCCGGAGGCTCGGTCATCATGAGGTATGCGTCTTGGATTTCAGTCCCCATCGTTTTAATTGCAGCATTTGCGCTGACAAAAATAAGTTCTAAATGGGCTTCGTGGGTCACCTTAGTTGCCAGTTTTCTTTGGGCTTTAAGTTTTGGATTCTTTGGGCAAAGCGAGAGCTCGATTCAGCAGAATTGGCTGGCAAAAGCAGTTTTGAATAGCACACCCGATTGGTACAATCCCAACCCAGAAATTTTTTGTTCTCGGGTTCAGGCTAGGGAGCCCTGCGATCCAGGCCGACCGTCGATTTATGCCAACCAAGCTGGCATCAAAATGAAAGCCCTAGTCAGTTCGGTAACGATCGCTCAAATCTGTGGGGACGGAAAAACCTTGTCTTTTCAAAGTCAGTCAAAGCATCGAGAATATATTTATCTCAATGGCCCTATCGATTGCAGGGATCCAGAAATCTAGAAGAAACGTAATGTGGTGCTGGATATCTTTGGTTCGGATCGTCGAATTTCGCCCAAGAATTTTTCAATGACAGCTTGAGCGGCATCGGCCCGAGACACTAAAACTGAAATAGCAAACCCATCCATCATCGATGAGTACCCCTGATAAGCCAAATCGACGGTCGAGTGAGTAGTTTTTCGACCAAGAACTCGGTTTTTCCCAACGGCTTGAATTCCTTCCGGGGCCAGTTGATTTAAAAAGGCATCACGCTCGATGATATTTTGGGATCGAAAAATGGTTTTCAAGATAGTAACTAAAAACTGCACCCTTGATTTCCCTTTGACCACTTCAGCGGTGAACTTTTAGACGACAAACAAAATCGTTTCAAAACGTCGCCGCTTGGCTTTTGTTCCCCGTGAATTTACAGTATCGTGCGATTTATGGCGCTTATTCCTAGCATCTTACTATTAATAAGTGCGTTAGATAGTATACATTAAGCAGCGTACTTAAGGCTTTTCTTTTGATAAAATGATCGTAACTACTCACCTAAATTCCGCGAAAATTCGATTTTTACGAAATTTGCTTTTCAAAATAAAAATATAAGTTAGACTTTTATTCAGTCATGGATGACAAAAACGAAAAATCAAAATCTAGGGGACTTGCTTCTGAAAATGAGCTTTTAAAAAGGCACGTGGTAGAACTTACGATTGAAATCGAAGGCCTAAAAAAAGAGACTGAGGTTTTAAAGAAGGAGACTGAAGTCCTCAAAGAAGAAATCAAGCATTTAAAAAAGCCTAAGTGGGCTAAGCCGAACAAAAAAGTTTTGAAAAAAACAAAAGCGAAAAAAATTGGTCCGTGGATTGGTCACGTTGCAAATCCACGTAGGGCCATTGAACAAGAGCCCGACCGAGAAACTTTCTGGGTTCCAGAATTTTGTCCAGAGGGTCATGGGATTTTAGATTTTCCATTGAAATGGCATGAGCATTTACA
>JANYDD010000053.1 GCA_025359945.1 Bdellovibrio sp.
ATGATTTCCCATTCCTCTTCCTTAAGGTCAGTGGGATATCGTTTTCTCATTCTTAAATTTTGATTTTTATTGCGACGTTAGGCTAGATCTGCAGGACCTAAGTCTGTAGCGCGATACTTCTTAAACACGCTCTAAATGAAATTTTTATTGTTGTTTTTTTTGTACAAGTTCGCCTGCATGCACGAAGAAAACTTTTATCAGCCCGTTGGAGAAAAATGTGAACGTGATTTTAGCTCTAGCAAACCCACTTTTCATACATCCTTCCAGTTAAGAGGATTCAAGAAATCCCACTTTTTCTGCAAACGGCTGAAGAGACTTTGATCTGCTAGTGTTTGCAAATTGAAGTTCGCGACATCTGGATTATTGACAATATTGAAGTTGCTGGATCTTTTGCCAGCCGTAGCCCGATCGCGATGGGGCAAAATAGCGTGTCAAACTTTTAGGCGACTTCATCCATCTCCGGGAATATTTACCGAAACGTACGGGTTGAGGTCATGCCAACCGATCCCGAATCAAACCCTTACAGAAGTCTAACGTAACGAAAAAAGAAAAGTCTTTAAAATAAAAACAGAACCAGGTAACTTACAGGGGGGTTTATATGTTTAATTTTTATCGACTCAGACAAAATAAAATTCACAAGTTCAAACCTAAGGTAGAAATCCATTCGGAAAAAGGACCTTTCGTTCTGAAGACTGTTTCTGATTCGGAAGAATTAATAGAAGCTCTGAAATTGCGCTACCAGGTTTTTCATCGTGAAATGATTGGCAAGCAAAAACCCCAAGGCATCGACGTCGATGAGTTTGATTTTGTGTGCGACCACTTGGTAATTATTGACAAAAAAATCAATAAAATTGTTGGTACCTACCGGCTGAATTGCAGTTTGTTTTCTCAAGCCTACTATTCAGCGCAAGAATTTAACTTGCGAAAGATCTTGGAACTGCCCGGCACTAAATTAGAACTGGGTCGCGCTTGTATCCAGACTGAATATCGTCGCGGGATTGTCATCAGTCTGTTGTGGCGTGGAATTGCTGAATACATGATGAAAACCCAGTCGCAATATTTGTTCGGCTGCGCTTCAATCAAAACCGAAAGTCCCCGCCAGGCCGCTTTGCTTTATCAGTATTTTCGCCAGCAGGGTCGCTACGACGAAAACACGCTTTGTCCTCCGACCTTGAAATATTCTATGCCCAACTTAAGTCTATGGATTCAAAATTTGTCTCGGCCGTTGACTCTTGAAGAAAATGTCGAGGCCGAAGCCCTGATTCCCTCTCTGTGCACGGCTTACCTAAAAGCAGGTGCTAATTTGGGTGGCGAACCTGCCTACGATCAGGAATTTAAATGTATTGATTTCTTGACGATCCTTTCGATGGAGCACTTAAATAAGGCTCTGTGGAGGAAATACTCTCAATGGAATCAAACTCCGGGCGAAACGGCGCCAATCAGCCTGAATATGGAAATGAGAGCGTAAAGACCGGTGCCCCAGCAAGCACTCCAATTCCTTCTCGGGCGCCTGGTCGCAAACCTGATTTCAATACTCTGACAAAGAAACTTCCCGAATGGATTTTACTCGAGAAATTGTGTGATGATTTGGCCTCGTTTGGCACCATTCACCATTTGGGGACAAGCTTTGATTCTGAATATGAATTTCCGCTGATGGGACTGTCGTTTGGAAGCAAAGATCCACAAGCCCCCACACTGGGATTGTTCGGCGGAGTGCACGGGTTAGAACGCATCGGAGCACAAGTAGTTCTGGCGCTTCTAAAATCTTTTTCTGAACTGATTCTTTGGGATAAAATGATTCAGCATGCTTTATCGCAAGTTCGAATTTGTTTTTTCCCGATGGTGAATCCCATCGGGGTGCTTCGTCAATCGCGAGCCAACCCACAAGGCGTGGATCTAATGAGAAACGCCCCCAACCATTCTTCAGAAAAACCCACTTTTTTGGTGGGTGGGCAAAAAATCTCGAACCGTCTGCCTTGGTTTCGCGGTAACATTCACAATTCTTTAGAATCCGAGTCTCAGGCGCTGCTGGATTTCTGCGAACAAATGTTTTTTCAAAGCCGTGCAGCCGTGACTATGGATTTTCATTCAGGCTTTGGAATTATGGACCGAATTTGGCTGCCTTACGCTAAATCAACAGCGCCCTTTCCACATTTGGCCGAAGCCTACGCCTTTAAAGAATCCTTCGATCGCACTTACCCCAACCACATCTATAAGATTGAACCTCAGGCTAAAAACTATACAACCGACGGCGATCTTTGGGATTACGCGTACGATCAGTTTTATGCGCGGCCCAAAAACAAGGACAGCGTTTACCTTCCCTTATGTCTAGAGATGGGCTCGTGGATGTGGGTGAAAAAAAACCCATTGCAGCTATTTTCGACGCTAGGGCCATTTAATCCTCTGAAACCGCATCGCCAAAAAAGAATTTTGCGCAGACATATCCCACTTTTTGATTTTTTAATTCGTTCGGTGGTTTCTCCGGAAGCTTGGATTTTAAAAAACCCCGAACAACGGGCGAAGTTTCAAATGCGCGCGCTGGAACACTGGTACGGAAAATCCTCATGAATAGAAAATGGATTTTTTTACGAGGCTTGGCGCGATCAAGTGTTCATTGGGGACCTTTTCTTGAAGTCTTTAAGAATGAATTTCCCGACGACCAGGTCGAACTATTGGACCTGGCCGGCAACGGAACTGAAAGCATGCGCAAAAGTTTTTTGCAGATCGAGGACTCGGTGGAAGACTTGCGCATCCGTTCGCAGATTTTAAGGAAGGGTCAAAAAGTTTCTCTTTTAACAATCTCTATGGGATCGATGGTCGGAGTGGCCTGGGCCGAAAAATATCCAAAAGATATTGAAAATCTGTTTTTAATAAATACCTCTGACCGCAAACGCGGGCATTTTTACGAGCGATTGCAACTTTCTTCGATGCCCCAATTTTTAAAGATTTTATTTTACCCTTTATCGCCCGTGGAAAAAGAACGCTTGATTTTGGAAATCGTGGCGCCCGATGGTCCCGATTTGGGCCGCTGGGCAAGGGATTTTGCCAAGGCGCCTTTCACTTCCAAGGAAAATATTTTTAGGCAGCTCGTGTCTGCGGCCCGTTTTGCCTTTCCTACAAACAAGCCGCTGGTGCCGGTCACTTTGCTTTCAAGCCACAAGGATAAAATGGTCGACCCCAGTTGCACGGCCCGCCTAGCGATGGGCTGGAAGGTTCCTCACATTGAACATCCAACGGGTGGCCACGACTTGCCGTTTTCAAACCCAGAATGGTTGTGTCAGCAAATCAAGCTCATTTTTTTAAGGAACTAATTCAAGGGACTAATTCAAGTGCTCTAAGTCCTTCTGAAAAACGTTTTATGCGATGGCTTCCCATGGAAAAATCAGGATTGTTTTGTCTTTGTAGGGTTGAAGAGTTCCGGTCAGTGCGACCATTTTAAAATCTGGGTAAAGATATTTCGTTCGCGCTTTTTGAAAGACTCTTAAAAGTTCAAATTGTTTCGAGCTTGTTTTTTCTTCCGGAAAAACTTTAATACACATCTCAACAATTTCATTTTTACAGATGCCGAAATCAATAACTTGGCCTTTTGCAGATCGAAAATAGTAGATTTTTCTGGTGTGGTTACCACTATAAGAAGTGAGGGCCGGAAGCTCCTGAAAGATCCAAGTTTTTAGCTTTTTGCCAAACGAGCCTCCGAAGAGTTCTATAAATCCGACATCACAGAAAAAAAATTGATCTTTTCTTGTCCCAGATTGATAGGGACTGATCTGATTGACAACGAAAAGAGTCTTCAGCACGCCAAGATGTGAATTAATCTTTCGCAAGTCAATGCGAAGATACTTTGCTATGCCTCCGGCTGACGAATCCTCTAAAGTTGCTATCGCACTGAGAATTCTTAACAACAATTCAGAATCGACTTTGATCCCCTTAAAGAGGGTAGCGTCTCTTTGAGCCGTCAGTTCAATCCAATCCTGAAGTGCCTGCCTTTTTTCAGATTCGTCCTTAATTCCGAAAATGCCGGGCATGCCGCCATTTTTTAAATACTTCATAAAATCCCCTCGCGAGACTGGAGGTTTAGAATGCAGAATATTTTTTTGACTGTTGAGAGGCAAATTTCTAACTTCTGAAAGCATTAAGGGAAAAATACCTACCTATGCACATGACGCCAGCAAATTGGCCTTGTCGAATATTGTCGACTTGAATGCGCTCCAGTCGAACAAGACAGGTAGGTGGCGTCATGTGCATACGTAAGGAAAAATACGCAAGCGAGAAGCTTTGCCCGTCAACGATTCTCGGATATTGGTCAATTTCGAAAACTCGGTGGATCCCAACAAAATAAATTGACCCGGCCTTCTTTGCTCATCCACGACAGCTTTGACGCTATCGAAAAGTGCCGGAACCTTCTGGGCCTCATCAATAATTAGCAGTTGACCATTTTCAACATCGCGAACAAAAGTATCCGGATTTTCAGCCGCGAAATTCTTCACCGAAGCCAAATCCAATGTTTTGTAAAGTCTGTTGATTTTTTCAGGAATTAAATTCTTCACTAAAAATGATTTGCGCCTGTTTGTCGGGGCCCCTGAATCAGCACGACAGGAGAGAATTTAAGCTTTTTAAGTAGGTTATTCATTACATATCCCGCACGCACGTGGTTCATGGTTTAATTTGCATCCTAAATCCTCATGAATAGAAAATCGATTTTTTTTAAAAGGCTTGGCGCGATCAAGCGATCATTGGGGACCTTTTCTTGAAGTCTTCAAGAATGAATTTCCCCAAGGACGAAGTTGAACTTCTAGACATTGGCGGCAAATATGTCGCTGATGTCCCAAAGTTCTCTATGTTACAGACCCTGAAAGAGATGACCAAGTTCGCATCCCCAGCGAAGTTCGAGTCCGAGATCTCGTCCGCGATATGTTAGCCGATGGGCCAAAAACTTCTGATTGAAATTTTAGTTTAGGTATATTTACTTTTCGGTAGGTAAATACTTGTTTGTGGATACCAAATTTTGGTCGGAACAGTTACCTTCGGTTAATGAAAATCTATATCGATGGAGATGGCTGCCCTGTTAAAGATGAGACTTACAAGGTGGCCGCTCGTTACAAAATTCAAGTTTTAGTCGTTGCTAATAAATGGTTGAAACTTCCTCCTAGTTCTTTGATTGAAATGATTGTGGTTGGTGGCGACTTCAATGCTGCCGATGATTGGATTGTTAATGCCTCGCAACCCTTCGACATTGTGATCACAGCCGATCTTCTTTTGGCCGATCGCTGTTTGAAAAAACACGTCGGCGCCCTGGGTCCCAAGGGCTTTCAGTTTACCGAAGATAATATTGGGCAAGCTTTGGCTTCCCGAGAACTGATGACGAACCTTCGCCATATGGGAGAAAATCATGGCGGACCTGCGCCAATGGATAAAAAATCCAAGTCGCAATTTTTATCGCAGCTGGATCGCATGATTCAGCAGTTTAAAAGAGGGGAAGCGTCTAAATAAAATTTTTTTCTCAACGGACACGATCTATTTCTGACCGGCAACGGTTAAAATTTCCCTTGGGTTCCTGCGAACACCATCAGTTTAGCATTCAAAACGCCTATTCGCTGGTGGTTTCAGACTTGCACTCTTCAAAGTAAACAATAAAAAATAGGAGAAATTATGTCTGCATATAAAAAAGTACCTGAAGACGCCATTGACGAAGATCGTTTCACAAAGAAAATGGGCGCGGCGAATTTTTTGTCGCTACCAGAAAACGACAGCCCCGGGGATTCCGAATCCGATGCAGGCGCCGAGTTCGATTTGGGATTAGGTTTTTATCCTGAAACTAAAAAAGCAAGGTCACCTTCCGAAAACGAAAATCAATCAGAAAAAGAGTATCTTGAAGAAAACGAAATGGGATTAAACGAAAGCTCAACTGTTGTGGACTCGTGCCAACCAGCCCCGTGGATGGACCGCGATTCGCTCACATCGACCCACTAGTTGCTTTGGGGAAACAGCACCCACTGATGGGTTTGAAAATGGTTTTGAGTTTTCTCAAGCCAATTTTCCACTTGTATGGCGTGGGTTCTAATTTCTCTGGACTTGGAATTTTTTCGGGACTGCAGGTCTAGCATTAAATTTTGCGTGGGCAAAAGTTTTGGGTACTGCAGTTGTCCTGCACGCACTGTACAGACCAATTCAACTTGATTTGAGTCTGCCAGATCGTCGGGGGTTTGAATCCATTCTGGGGGATAAATTTTTTCTAACAGACGGCGCACGCCCGGCATCACATTCCACCAAGACATTATTTCTCCTCCGTAAAGCCAGTTGATAAAATCAGCGCACGTTCCAATCCCGGAAAATGTGGCAGGGTCCTTGGCTTTTAAAATTGCAAGCTCGCGCGCCGCTCTACTTTTGGGCCGGAAGATCGAGAATCGGTTGCGGTACTCGGTGTAATCCAAAGAAGAATTGTCGATTTTTAAAAATTTAGGTTTTTGTTCTTCTACGGGGTGACCCCGCTGAAAGAGCGGCGGATAAAAACTTAAACCCTGTAGATCCCACGGAGTATCAAACGCGGTGATCAGTTCTGCGTGGCGAAAGTCTAAATCGATATCTGAAAATTTGCTGATCTCTAGAATTTTCATTCCCAAGCGTAAAGTGGACCCAAAATCCGATTCGACATCGGGATCATTGTAAGCGTTTCTTAAAATAAAATCTCCCGGCCCCGCTAACATCCAACAGCTGGGCAGGGCCGACGGCAACGAATCCAAATTTAAATTTTGAATTTGCTCACGAGGTATAAGACTAAAACTTGGATCTTGAAATTCTTCCGAGATCAACCAAGTGATTTTTTGCAAAGCTAAAAAATATGAAACATTCCAGTCGGCCGGATGAATTTGATGAATCAGGATTCTTAATTTTTCTCGGTCGGATGATTTTTCGGATTTTAGTAGGCCAATCCACTTTTGGAGAAAATAATTCTGCTCCTGATTCGGATCCCTGGCCATCGAGTTTTTCCAAAACATCATACGCAGCTGATCAATAGGGCTAACGTCATGTGATTCGCGGGCTGCTGCTGTCGTCAGAAAAATAAAACAGAAAACAAACCCGCAAAAAAAACGCATTGCCTTTATTTCTTTTTCTTCACTTTAACTTCGCCGCTCATTCGATTCAATACTCGGCGATATTCTTTCTTTCGGCCCTGTACAGAATCCCAAGTGCCGAATTGGCTGGAAAGAGTTTCAAGTTCTCGGCACAAAGAATCGATCTTAGCTTGCACTGGCCCAGAAATTTTGCCAGCCACCTTAGCCGCTGCAAAAGATTCAGCTACAGATCCCAATAAAGTTTCATGGGTCACACCCGAGTCAGCCCAGTTGATCCCACGCTTGATGTTATCATTTGTTTCGCTTAAAATCATTTGCGAAATTTGTGAAACCCGGTTGTTCACACTACTAGTTCCCACCGCTGCATGATCCGGATCAGTTAATAGATCTAAAAAATAATCCGCCAGCATTTGGCGACGAACCCCGAAACTTCGCTGCCAAGAAGCTTGGTGTAAAGTTCTTCCACCCATGATCGTGCGGATTGTTCCTGAAAGACCTTTTTCGATGATCACCATAGGATCAAACCCTGTCAGCGGCACTGACACATCCTTCGGAGTTCCAGGTTGCAATTTCCCGGTCACTTCTTGCCCCACGACAACCCCATCAACGGTCGCCACCATGTCTACTGAAGCCGAAGTTTCTTGAGTCGACGGATTGATCAATTCAAAAAGTAAAAAGCCCGTCCCCTTCAATGGATTCAGTTGCACGATAATTGTATCTTTTTTTATTTCAGCGACTTCATTAATTAAAAGATCTTGCGTCGCTGAACCCACCAAGGCCGAGCTATAAGTCCCCGTAGATGCGTCAATACGAATGCCCACTCGCGCATAACTTTGCGCAGGCACCGCGCTGATTTTTCCCAAGACCGGAGTTTGACTTTGCAATAAAGAAGACGCAGCGATCCCGATTGCAAACGGAATGCTTGAGGTCTGCTCGACGTTTCCACGCAACCAAACTTGAGTTGTATCAGGCTTTAACCCTAAATTTCTCATTTTCACTAGCGCCGACAGACCCTCGCCCGCTTGAAAAATTCCATTTGGAAAATCACCGACAAATTTTACTGATAAAAGTTCGACCTGAGGTTTAGTGGCATATTCACTCCAATACGAAGACCACTGGTTGTCGTAATTTTTTTTCCATTCGTCACTAAATGTAAGCCTTGAATCCAAATCGTACTTGGCATTGTACGCCATTGCATCGGCGCGCTGAACGGCCACGGTTTGCCCAATCTGACGACCTAAGTTTTCGCCCCATCGTACCCCCTCTAAAAAACTTAAGCGAAAAGAATTTCGAAAATAAACGGCCATGTAATATTCTTTGTAGGCTTTTAGAAATCCGCTTTGATAAATATTTTTATAATATTCGGCACCACGGCCTGTAACCGGACGATCGACAAAAGTCTCATCATATTCAGGCTGTTGCAGCCAGACGGTTTCGCCGCGTTCGTTTTTGCGGATAGAACCATCGGGGTTTTTATCGGGGACACCGGGACGACGTTCTTTTTTGACAATCGCTTTTTCAGTTTTGCCCTGAATATTTCCGTAATCCAATTTCAGGGGTTCGTCGTTCATGCGATTTTGAAAGTAGGACCACGACCTATTTTCATCGTTCCATCCATAGCGTTTGAAATCATACTGACCGTGGGCACGGAAGTACTGCCACAAATTCACTTGAGTGAGTTGATCATCAAACATCACATTGTCTGATCGTTTACAAATATTCTGCGGGCTATATTTGGTGCGATGCAATTCATAGATGGCCATCGTTTCATATTTTTCTGCCGGTGTTCCTGATTGGCTCCACCAATCAGAAGGCAATCCCGCGGGATCCCCTAATTTTTGATCGAATTCAAAACCGTCTTTAAATCCTTGAAAATCATTTCTAGGATAATTGTAAGAACCATCAGGAGCTTGACCCGTGCCAACCACGTCTCGAAATCTTTTAATGATCGTACTTTCCGCCAAGTTTGAACTTTGCGACAAGGCCAGTTTTTGGGCTCGCTCAACCGCAGATTTCATCAGGACATTTTGGTATTTGGCGTTGGCGGCGCTTAAATCTTGCGCACGAGGTTCGGAAGTTTCGGAATACCCAGCACTAAGACCTTGTTGGACGCCGTCCATGCAACCCAGCAATCGGCCTTCTTCTTGAGCGAAACGCTCGGCCACATACCGAGCGGCGCCGACACCGGTCAAGCAGGCATAAACGGCATTGCCATCATTGCTATTCTTGTAGTTTTCGCAAATTTTTGGACCGATATCGGTAGGAGGTAAATTCTGAACCGAGAGATCAATATTTCCCGGGATCGTCGGCCGATAATCTAATCCCGCCACTGCAAAAATAGAAAAAAAATTTAAAAAAATCGCGAGAAACACCTTGAAATGCATCGAAGACCTCCATTATTTTTCAAGGACTCGTATCCGAATGTCCTAGCAATGCCAACCCAATACTTTGTTAGTTCACAATTAGATCAAGGGCGTTTTTTAATTTTTCTTGAAGTGCAGTAAGCTTTTCGGGAAGAATTTTTTTAGAAAACTCGTCCATGTAGAGGCTGCGGCTCAGCTCTACTTGAACGACATGTTGACCCAACTGGGGTTGCCCATAAGATTCGGTCAGTCGGCCTCCAACGTAGGGCCAATTGTATCTGACATCAAAACCAGCGCGTAAAAAAGCGGCCATAACTAAATCCACAAATTCAGACTTGGAACTTTTCCCCAACGAATCGCTGATCACAACCTGGGACCGGTGCTGACCAGGGTCACGGTGCTGAGAAGTCCCCAAAGATGGCATACTGTGAAGATCCAGATGAAAAAATTCCTTGGCGCCCTGGGATTTGAATGCCTTGTACTGAGTGCGAATTTTTTGATGAAAGGGTTCGTAAATCAGTTCTACTAATTGTTGATGATCTTTCAGTGACATCGGTTTTGACATCAGCCGATCGCCCTTGGTGGTGATCACCCAATGAAAACCCCGAGAAAACTGCCCCGATTCTTGCCAGTGATTTTCAACGCTATCGCGATCGACATCTTCGGCCAGCCGATTTAAATCTCCGGCGTACCGGTGCCATTCCGTTTTTAAAAATGGAATTTGCAGTGCAGTTAAAGCGGGCTCGTAAAGTCGGTCCACGAATCGATCCACGTCACACATTAAAATGGGTTCGGGCAAATTTTTTAGCCACGGACAAAGATCAGGTACGCGTTCTCCAGAGTGCGGAATTGTAACAAAAAGAGGTCGTGCCATAATTGCTCCCGAAATTTTTTATATTTTGCAAACTTGAACTGATAACTGGCACGAATATTCTGCACCAAATAGTGACCCGACATAATCAGCAACTTTTAATATTCCAGAAAAAATTAGTTCAGACTAAAAATGATGGCTTCGTCAACAGTTTTGCCTTAGCCTAAGGTTTCAATTCGGGGGCCGTATGTTCATTTTAGGTTTTCTACTGATTTTTATTCCGCTGGTCGACTATGTCTGGTTAGCAAAAATTGCCAGCGGGTTTTATCTTTCGGAATTGGGGCCGTTGGCACGCACGCAACAAGGAGTTTTTTCTCCGATCATCTGGCCCGCGCTGGTGGTTTATGTATGCCTAGCTCTGGGGACCTATTTTTTTGTTTTGCCCAAATCTGAAGACTGGCTTCAGGCGCTGGGGTGGGGTGCCCTATTTGGATTTTGTGTTTACGGAGTTTACGAGATGACCAATTATTCGTTGGTAGCAAATTGGCCTATAAAAATAGTTTGGGCAGATTTAGCGTGGGGCACTTTTTTGTGCGGCCTAGCTTCGGTAGCTGCAAAATTATTGATGACCTGGAAAAATTGGTGAAAATTTACACCAAAAATGGCGACCAGGGGAAAACTCAACTGGTCGACGGCAAATCGATCTCAAAATCCCATCCGCGGCTAGAAAGTTACGGCACCGTCGATGAACTTAACTCGTCGTTGGGGATATGCCTTGAACTTTTGCCAGCAAAAAAAAAATGGATCTTGCCCGTGCAGAAATCTTTACTTCGAATTCAGCACGAGCTTTTCAATCTAGGCAGTTTACTAGCCTGCGAAGACCAAAAATTTTGGGAGCATTTGCCCCGGCTGGAAGAAAAAAATATTCAGCAACTGGAAATTGAAATCGACCAAATGTTGGAAAAACTTCCGCCGTTAAAAAACTTTATTTTGCCGGGCGGAAGCCTGCTGGCGTCCCATCTGCACTTGGCGCGCACGATCTGTCGCAGGGCCGAGCGCAAAGTGGCCCCACTGATGGAAACTCAAAATCAGTACGCGACGGCTTTAAAATATTTAAATCGCTTAAGTGATTTCTTGTTTGTGCTTTCAAGATATTCAAACCTAATGCAGAAAAAAAACGATCAAATCTGGTTGAAGTCATGAAATTAGAAGTCGCTAGATACGCTGACAGCCCAGAGCTTGTACAATTTTTTAAAGAATTTCCGGTCGAAGGAAAGTTGCAAATTTTGTGTGACCGAAAAGAAGATTTTTATGGCCCCTACAAAATTCAATCTGAAGATTTTCAAACTTATGTCCTAAAAAATCCAGATGATAAAAAAATTCACGGGGTAGCAAGTTTTGTATTTCAAACTGCTCAGTTGGATGGAATTCCAAAAAAGATCGCCTACGCTAAAGATTTGCGAGTCTCGCATCACCGCCGAGCCATCCTGAACTGGTCGCATCACTTTTTGCCCGTGTTGGAACAAATAAAAAAGAATCACCAAGTCGATTATTTATTTTCGACGATCAATCTGGATGATCAAAATACATTGAATGCTTTTATCCGCCCCCGCCCGATGAAGCGACCCTTTCCGCGCTATCACCTGTATCGCAAATTTCGAATGGTCAGTTTGCACGGGCAATTTCCATGGGCGCATCGGCCACTGGAATCAATAAAGGTCAGACCCTGTTCTGAAAGTTTAAAAGATGAACTTCTTTTTTATTTAATCCGAAGATTAAAGCACAGGCATTTTTCTCTGGTCTTTGATGAAGCCAGTTTTGTAGCTAAAATAAAAAGGCTTGTTGGTATGACTTTAAATGATTTGTTAGTCGCGACCGATTCCCAAAATAAAGTGGTGGGATGTTTAGCCCCTTGGTCCTCAAAACATATTCAAGATTTTTATCCGCTACACTACAATCTTTTGGGACATAATTTTCGCCAATTTTTAAAGTTCGCTTGGATTTTAGGGATGACCCGCCGATTGGCGAAACCCGTTCGATTTGATCAAGAAAAAAATATTTCTCAGTTTTCTCGAAGCGACGAGCCATTGAGTTTTCACTATTTAACTTTTTGTATGGTAGACAACGAAGATATTTTTGAAAGTCTGCTTTATGCGGCTTATGAAAAAGTGGGCCCAAAGGATTTTCTTTTGTATGCCCACAACGAAGCCGATTTTAGATTAAAACCACCAAAGAGTTGGATTGCAGCCGAAATGCCCTACGCCATCTATTCAATCGTCCACCCCACTGATCCCATCCCCGATATCCTCAATATGCACGACCCAAGAAACCCCGACATCGAAGCCGCCTTCATCTAGCGGCAGCTAGCCAAATCTTTGGTTTAGTAGAATTGGATTCGGAATTGGTCGGTGGGTTGGACCGCTAGGTCTTCTCGGAAGAAGAGTGTGTCACCCGAACTTGAGTAATATTCTGGTGCAATTTTTTCGCGGTATAAACCCGTGGTATCTTTTCTCCACACTTGGCGAACTTGCATCGATGTGTCCATTCCTGGGATGATGATCGCGCGATCTAAGCGGGCCCGGATGACTTTTCCTAAATTTGCCAGTGCTGTCGAGTAATCGGGATTAGTGATACTTTCTTTTTTCCCTTTCATCGCATCGGCTAAACGAAGGTAGTCAGATCCGACAGACTGAGCAGGACCCAATGATTCTCCTGGTAATTTAACGAATACTGATAATAGTGGTGGCAGATTTCCAAAGAAAGCTTTTGATCGGCTTTGAATGTAGCTGACTAGATCCATTTGCGGAGTTTCATTCATGCCACCCGTAACAAAATAATTTTCGTTGACCGGATTCTTCAATCGGTAAGGGGCTGACTGGGCTACGTTTTCGCCAAAACTTTTTCCCGCAACTGGGGGATTCAATGCACAAGCTTGACCAATTTGCGACAAAGATAAAGTCACTTTTTGATCGACAGTTAACATAACTGGCGTCGACGATTTACAGCTGCCTTCTTGAACATCCACTAAATATTTTTTCTCAACCGAAGCGAAGTAATCGGCGATAGTTTTTTGAGATGACTTCCCGCAGGTCGCAGTTCCCACGCAGCTGCTTTGGCAAGTCAAACCTGTTTTTTCTGAAGGGGAAATTCGGACACGGGATTCCGCCTTCTCTGGAACAAAAACGCTTGAAGAAACTTGGCACGTATCAGGAATGACTTGTGAAATGCCATTGATCACACCCGCAATCGAAAGGCCGTTTTTGCATCCCCAGAAGTTGCTGACCGAACATGCCGAAGTACATTTTAAACTTTCGGTACTTTGAACGTCCGAAACCACTGTCTCGATAAACGGTTTTTGAGTCACAACGCCCTGACAGTTGGAAAAAAGCCCATTGCTATCAGTGCAAACTTTAGGCGTTTTCAATTCACAAGATTCAGATTCTAAATAACTGACATTCTGCGAGCCCTTATTCCACGACACCTGACAGCTAAATAAATTCACGCTGGTGGACAAAGAATCGACAACGCTTTCAGGACAGTTCGAAGTATCCGCTTGAGTGCCTGGCACACCCAAAGCCTGAGCTTCAGCTAAACTAAAATCTTTTGTAAAATTAGCGGACAGCAAATAGTTTTTGCTGACCGTAGCGTCGCACGAAAAGGGTTTAGTTTGGTCATTAAAAATTCCTTGAGGAAAAAGTTTGGTCAACTCAGTCGCCACACATTTTCCACTAGCGACCGAGAAATCTCCTTGAACAATTTGCTTGGCGCTAGATGCAGAAATTTTAACTTCGCAATCTGTCGTATTTCCTGAAACAGCAACCCTTCTGGATTGATCTTCACATGTGAATGGCAGGCTTGCAGAATCCAACACAGCGTTTTTCGGTAAAGCATCGGCTAAGTGAGCGGCATCGCAATTTCCACTGGCGACAGAATAGTCTCCGACCACTTCAAGGCTGACGGGAATATCGGAATAAATTTTTTCACAAGTCATGATTCCGTCGCGACTAACGCAGTTGTCGGCAACGGTATAGTAATTGATCGCGGTACGTTGATTAAAGCACTGATTAGAGCGCGTAAAAAACTGCAGTCCTGTCGAGTAAACTGGAGATCGATAGGAGTAAGTAGCACGAAGGCCAGAACGATAGTCGACTTTACAAATACCATTCCGCTTAGCTTTAAAACTCACTTTAGAATCGAAATGATCTTTAGTGATCACGTTGTAATTAAAAACATTCGAAAATAGCCCCGTTGGGTTACGGCAGGTCACGTCGACAACGTCAGTTTGCGCATCGACTTGAAAATTTCTTTTTTCATCAATACATTGCTCGCCCTTAGAGAACGCTTCGTTCTCGTCGCTAACAATAACGAAACTGACTAAATCACCGGCAGAAAACAGGTTTTGATTTCTTTTTAGAATTCGGGCCATGGCACACATTCCGCTTTCGCGATCGATGACCTGATCGAATTCACCGTAGGTGACGTTATCTTTTTTGGTAGGATTTAAACCCAGATTTCGAGAAGGATCCAAGATTTTTAATCTTTCAGAGATTTCCATGGCAATGCTAGCGCCGGATTGACCTTTGATTTTATGGACAGAAATTTCAGGAATGACCTGACCATTTAGTCCGGAAGAAATTTTTTGCACAGGGGCCGGAACAAAGACTTCGTTTTGAACAACGCCCACCTGAGACCTGACCGATTGAAAACCTAAAATATCTCCGGAAAGAGCCCCGGATAGGTCTCGTTTCACTGGACCAGCAAACCGATTGCGATCCAAATAGTTTTGAAAAGTAATATTTCCGGGCAATAGAAAAGGACTTAAGCCCTGGACCGGAGATTTTTTTAAGACGTCACCGGAAACTTGGCTTCCATTAGTTTGTGCCGTACTGATAAAAAAGATTTGGGCATCAAAGGGATTTAAATTTTTAGATTCAGCGCCTGAAAACATCGCTTGAAAAGAATCCTTTAAATTCACTTGATTGGCTTTCATGGTATTCGAGTTATCGACAATAAAGAAAAGCTTTAAATCTGGATATTCCGTGCGATCTTTCAAATTGATCTCGTAGTACTTAGGATTTACTCCCGATACCAACAAAGGATCATCGAAGTTTTTTGTGGTCATTGAATAGTCTTGGGCGCAGTTTTGAAAACCCAAGAGAACTACTAAGCCTGCAAACGCGCTCACGATCATCATCGAAAATGGTTGTTTCAAAATCATGGTTCCCCTAGGCCTCCAGTGTAGTTAACGCTTCACTAAATTGCGTGCAGAAATTTTCTATTTTCTCAATTTGATATCCCAGATTTTGTATATCCGATCTTCCCTTGAAGTTCTGCCAAATTTCAGTCCAAGTTCAGTCCAAGGCTTAGGTCGAGATCCCACTATTTTAGTGATGAAAGATGAGACACCGTTATAAAATCGAAGCATGTGAATGACCTAATAACGCCCAAGGATTTTACCGCATCATGAACTCAGGCAGCACGAAAACCATTGCATTGCGATCCAAGAAAAAAGCTTCCTATGAAAAATTTTTGCCTTTTGCTGTCAGTGCCGTCGTGGCTTTGGGATTGGCTGATCTAGCGGTGATTTTTTCGCGAGAATTTATGCTACCAATTCAGGTTCCACAATCAGGATTGCCTCCTGCCGCCAATCTGCCGATGGCTTCTAGAAGCCAGTACACTTCTGTGGTCGCAAGAAATATTTTTAATGAAAATGGCATTATGCCTGATCCCGTCGGCAAGGGTTACGATCGATTCAAAGGGCAAGATCAAACCCCCGTGCCATCGCAGCTACCCTTAGGATTAATGGGGACGGTGGTTCATTCCAATCCGTCAAAGTCGATTGCCAATATTGAAATTCGCGGAAAAAACCAGGTGATCTCGTATACGCCCAATCGAGATATCGATCGAATTGCGACTTTGATTACAGTCGAACGTAATAAGGCGATCATTCGAAATAGCAACAACGGACGCCTCGAGTTTTTGGAAAATAAAGAAACCTCGAAGCTGACTTTTCAAGCGGCAACCCCGACACGTTTGCAGGGCCCGGCCGATGTTCGACAAACGGGCGACAATCAATTTGAAATTCCACGGTCTGAAATTTTGCGCCACACGCAAGATATGTCAGCGTTGGTGATGCAGGCGTCGTCGGTGCCCCATCGAAAAGCCAATGGGGAAATCGACGGTTACACGATCACTTCGATTGCGCCAGGAAGTGTTTTGACCCAGCTTGGAATCTTACCCCAAGACACGATCAAATCAGTGAACGGCGAAAACATCGACAGCCCAGCCAAGGCGATTGAACTTTATAACACGCTTAAAAACTCGTCGCAGGTTCGAATAACGGTCGAACGCGACGGTCGCGATATGCAAAACGAATATAAATTTACAGAATAGAAAAACACACCAGAGGTCAACATGCCATCAATCTGCAAACGAAAAATAATCCTCTCCACAGTATTAACATTCAGTCTTTTGGGCTGGAATGCAAAAGCTCAGTTTGAAGAGGACGAAGATTTCGGGGCTCCGTCGACAGGTGCTTCCGCGGGCGCTCCAGGCCTTCGTCAAAAATCAAAGACAGGATCTGACGATAAAGTCATGTCCACCACCAAAAAAGAGAAACTGGCCCACAGCGGAGTCGAAGACATCACCAACGAAAATTTTCCCGAGATTATTGAATCCTTTGATTTTCCTAACGCCAATATTTCAGATATCGTTAAAGCAATTAGCGAATTGACTGGCAAAAATTTTATAATCGAACCGGGCATTAGCCAAAAGATCACAATTATCGCGCCTTCAAAAATTACTGTGGCAGAAGCCTACAAGGCATTCTTGTCCGCGCTGGCGATCAATAATTTGGCGGTGGTTCCCGGCGACGGATTTTATAAAATTCGTTCGAACCGGAACGCCAAGAAAGAAGGGATCGAAACCTACTCCAACACTTATTTTCCAAACTCGGATCAGCTGATCACCAAAGTGATTCACTTGAAGCACGTGTCTTCGGATAACGTCAGCAAGATGCTGGGCAATTTAGTCAGCGGCGGACAAAGCGATATCCAAACCTATCAAGACACCAACAGTATTATTATTTCTGACTACGGTTCAAATATCGAACGGATTATGAAAATTATTAATTCGATTGATACTCCTGGGTTTGAAGAACAACTAGAAGTGGTTCCGGTGAAATTTGCCAAATCAAAAGACATCGCCGACTTGGTCGGAAAAATCACCAACAAGGGAAATAACCAAAATAATAACGGCATGCCGTTCTCATCAGGAATTCCTCGTGGGGGCCGAGTGGGCGGAAGCCAAGGTGCAGCGAATTTTACAGTGATCCCTGATGATCGCACTAATTCAATAATTATCGTGGGCAATAAGGCCGGCATCGCCAGAGTGAAAAAATTATTGGCGCAGCTGGATTTTAAATTAAATCCCGAAGACCAATCCGGAGTAAATGTTTACTACGTCAAATACGGCGACGCTGAAAAAATCGCGACTACCCTGTCTGGTGTGACTAAAGATGCCGGACCCAAACCTCAAAGTCAGTCCAATCCCTTTGGTGGAATCCCCAATATCAATCCGATTTCTGGAATCCAAACCGTGAACCAGGAAGTCTTTGGTGCCGACGTAAAAATCACCGCGGACAAAGGCACAAATTCTTTGGTGATCGTAGCCAGCCGCCAAGACTACGAGACGATTTCAAATATTTTGTCGAAGATCGATATCCCACGCGACCAGGTCTACATCGAGACCGTGATTATGGAGATGCGCAACCAGGACAATTTTGATTGGAAAACGGGGTTCTTGCAATTTAGTGAAACCGGCGCCAAAGCGGGGTTTAATTTTTTCAAACAAGACGAGCTGACAGGATTTCTTACTCCTGGAGCAGCCCCCCAGGGAGTTCTGATTCCAGCGGCGTCGGCGTCGACTGTAACCGTTAAGGATTCAAAAGGAAACCCAACCACCCTACCTGGGTATCTTGGTTTTATTAATTTTCTTAAAACCAATGGAAACTTAAATATTTTGTCTACGCCTCAAATTATGGCGCTAGACAATACCGAAGCTACGATTGAAGTCGGAGATAAAATCGCCACTTCGAAAAGTTCGAACGTCACCGCAAATGGCGTGACCTCGAATAGTTACACTTTTGAGGAAGCCACGATTAAATTTGTAATAAAGCCAATTATCAACCCCACCTCTAAGGCCATTCGCCTAGAAATCAATGGATCCATCAAACAACCATCCTCAAAACAGGCTCCGGGTGCGCTTGCAAATGAAGTTCAGCAACTGGCTACTAGGTCTATAAAAACATCGATCGTGGTCCCTACGGGGGACACTGCTGTGATCGGTGGGCTTATGAAAGAGGATGAAGAAGAAGTGATCAGCAAAGTTCCACTTTTAGGCGACATTCCTATTTTGGGTTGGCTCTTCAAATCAAGAAGGACCGCTAAGGACAAAACCAATCTTATGGTTTTCCTGACTCCAAAAATTATTCGAACACCGGAAGACAACGAAAGCTTGCTGGCCAGAAAGGTCGAACAAAGAAAAGAATACGTGAAAAAAACTGGGGGAGAAGATCCCTTTGGCTCGACGATGGACGATCTGACTAAAAAGACTCCAGCCAAAACCGAGTCTCCGGACTGGGATTTGGAAAAACAAACCGAATAACTCTTAAGGAAAAGATCCGAAAAGGGTTCTTCAACTAGACAATAAAAAGTCGCCATTTTTAATCCAGAAAATGTGCCTTCTGAAATCAAAACCCGCAAAAGAAAAAAGCTGCGGGCCGCTCTTGATCGAACCAAATTCGAATTTATTTTTTGGTAGGATTGAAAATTTTGTTAATGAGGTAAACAATTCCGGACACTCTCCTTAAAACCGAAAGCCTTTTCGCGGCTAAAGTGCCAGGAATTAATAAGCAGCAGTCACTTTTATCTTTACCAAACTTAATTCCGTTGCCAGCCGCATCTTTCATTATCTGATCATCCGGTGGATTCACCGTGGGATATTTGGTCAGGAAAAGAATCGCAACGGCTTCCAGTTTCTTCAAAGGCGCAACTAAAGCTGCTTTTTGCTCATCGGACTTGGAATTCGGCCCAATGACTTTACCGGCTCCATCTAAAAAGGTTAATTTAGGACTTGTACCTTTTTCTAAGTCCCCAGGCCTTACATCAAAATAAAAGTCTTTATCATTCACTATTTTTTCTGCAGCTAAGACAAAGGCATAATCTGTATCAAAACTGGGATCAGTAAAAGTGGTCGTACTTGGCGGGCCAGTAATGGTTGGATTTAGATCAGGTTCTTGCGGTTGAATTCCGCCGGATGGAGGCAAGCTTCCAATGGAATTCCCTTGGTTGGCTGATTTTACAAAGGCTTGAGTCGACAACAGACCGCTGACCAATGCCAATTTAGTTTGGATTGCAGCCAACTCATCGCTTCTCTGCATAACCAACGAAACATCTTTAAAGTTGTATGATTCTGGATCTGCACCGGCAGGTAGGGGAAGAAGTTCTTCTGCAGGTGGCTTATCACCAAGAGGGTACTTTTGTAGAAACTGAATTGCGACTTTAACAAACTTCTCAAACGCAGGCTTGTAAGCAGCCGCATCACCTGGGCCAATATTAAGTTTTTTGCCTTCTTTGTTGGCTAAGCGAATCTCAGTGCCAACGACTTCACCTTTCTCATCTTTAGCCTCATTCTCAAGAAATCGCACATCCAAATCATTTAACGTTTTGATGGCTAAACCTA
Organism: Bdellovibrio sp.; assembly: GCA_025359945.1. GTDB lineage: Bacteria > Bdellovibrionota > Bdellovibrionia > Bdellovibrionales > Bdellovibrionaceae > JANYDD01. The sequence continues at coordinate 19,989 of JANYDD010000053.1, forward strand.
CTTTTGCTAGGTCCGCCTGATATTGGGGATCTCTAAAGAGATTGGCACTGACTGGGCCAGAAATCTCATCTGAGCCGGCTGCGCTAAGGGTCAAAGAAATAAAATTCGAACCCATCGTAAACGCCAAAGCAAGCCCCATGGCCCAGGCTCTTGATCTAGAAAACAAAGTCTTCATAAATGCACTCCTTATTTGGTTCGGTAGGTAGCACGTGGGATCCGCGAATGCCAAACAGAAATTGGATCTACGCAAATGGAAGGTGCAAAATTATTTTGATCAAAGCGAAAAATCCACGCGATGTTGCTATCGCGGGCTGCAGGGCCAGCATCTCATAGGAAAAACTTCGAACTGGCTGTGCACGCAAGGGACTTAGGGCAAGGACCAAGCAAAAATAAAACAATAAATAAGGCATCTAAAAACCAGGTCGTAAATACTTCTTGTTTCAACAAAGACTCCATCGAAATTTATTATAATCATTAGAAAAATTAGAAACCGCTCGGTCCATGCCAAATCTGAATCTATGTTTGTAAAATGCTTGACGGGCTGGATGGTTAAAATGGAAAAGTGGCCGGCGAATTTATTTTTCGAAAACAGGACCAGTTATCATTGTTGCTTCTCAATGGAGGACTTAAAAATGCCAAGAAAAAAGATATCCAAAAAGCACGCCTTCTCCTTGAACGATATACCGACAGTTCAGTTAAAAAGTCGTAAAGGCATTTCTGAATTCGACCCAGATCTCCGCCTTCAAAAACCTGAATTCATGGCCAATGCTTTGTGGCAGTGCCTTATTGAAAATGACATTTTGGCTTTTAAAGAAATTCTACGCAGTCATTTAGAGGTCATGAATAAACATCAACTGGCCAAAAAAGCCGGCATTCCACAACGCGCGCTATTTCGAATGCTGTCGCCCGAAGGCAATCCAACGCTTGAAAACCTTGGCAAAATTATTCATCAGCTCTGCGCTTGAGAAACTTCTGGCTTGAACTTTGCTTTGACCGAATCCCCCTCTGAATAGCGAAAGCGATTGTGAGCAGCGCATAGAATTCTAAGGTTTTCGGCCTGGTTTGACCCGCCCGCGAACAATGGGTGTAGATGATCGACTTGAAGATGGAATTTCGAGCCGCAAATTTTTCCTGTCTTCTGCTCTTTGTGCTGGCAATGTTGGTCCCGATGTAGAATTTCTTTTTTTAATTTTGGAGTCACTGACTTTAGGGGTGAGCGATCTGCCTTTTGGGTTTTGTTGAAACGATCGGCAAACGAGATCTGTGAATTGGTATTGAACTGAGTCTTTTGCCCATTGTCCGGAAAAGGCATCGAACCTGATTTTTCAATAGGCGCTGAATTCCCGATGATATTTGATACATTTTCTGTTTGGGCCGGTGCCGCAAATTTTGCTTCTTGAGTAATGTTGACTGCCGCGGTGGCAGTGGAAAAAGACTTGTTAACAGATTTATTAGCTCCTGATTTTGCCACGCATTCAACTGCTGATTCCGCAACTGGTTCAAATCCACATTCAACCGCGGATTCAGCCACGGATTGGGCCGGCGATTTTACTTCCGTTTTCCTACCTATGCACATGACGCCAGCAAATTCGCCTTGTCGAATATTGTCGACTTGAATGCGCTCCAGTCGAACACGACAGGTAGGTGGCGTCATGTGCATACGTAAGTCCGTTTTTGTTGCAGTCTTTTCCTTTGGAATAAATTCTTCATGCTTATCTGAAAAGCGTACCAAATCCATTAGTTCTAAAATTTCAAATTCAGAAATTAGCGCTCGAAACACCGTCATTTTCAGAAGCGCTGACGACGGAAAACACGCAAACCCCATAAAGACATTATTCACTAGGAATGGTCGGCTTGGTCAGACACTTATTTTTGAGAGCGCAGAAGCTCGTCGTATCGCTAAAAAGCTGTTGGCCGATGGAAATTTAAGGATTGATCGAATTAACGCAGCTGCGATTCCATCGCCCAATGGAAAGTGGGAATGTCATTTAGCTAGCGCAAATCAAATTCTAGATTTGTTGGGATCACTAAAGGATTCTGGAAAGCAGGAAATTAATGCGCAACCGCCTCCTGTCGAACTCAGCAGGACTGCTTCAACACTTCATTAGTCGAAGTGATCTCTTTTTTGAACAGTGCCCTCGCTTTGACATATGCGTGCACCCATCAGAAGATAAAATCTCCATGACAAGAGTGAACCACCAATCCCTCGCCGCACAAATCATCTCGCACACGACTGCGGACTTGAAAGCCCAGTTCACCGACTGGGCGGGGCTTAGTCTGATCTTGCTTCACCAAAATAACGAACTGGCTCTGGGATTTATTCGGCGAGCGCAGCAACAGCAGGATCGGTGGTCGGGGCATGTGGCATTTCCCGGCGGGCGGCCCGAGCCCACCGATGCTGATGATTTGCAAACCGCGCTTCGCGAAACCCAAGAGGAAACTGGAATTATTCTTCACCCTTCAGATTGGATTGGAAGATTAAATGACGTGCAAGCCCGCGCTTTTGGCGGCATGCTTCCTTTTTTTCTGCGGCCGCATGTTTTTTATCTCTCAGAGCAACCTTCGTTGATTTTGAATCCCACCGAGGTCTCGCACTTTTACTGGCGCACTTTGCGCGATTTACAGGATCAAAAACAGGCGACCACTTACCAAGCATTTCCCGCGATTGCCTTCCCGGATGGCGTACCTCTCTGGGGATTGACGTATCTAATTTTGAACGATCTTTTGAGTCGACTGAAGTAAGATTCGTTCCCCCTGGATTTGGGCCAAGGATTTACCCTTAAAGCTTGATCATTCACCACTCTGTTCCCTACAATAAAGGGAATGGCTCAACAACTTGATCTGACTCAGATTCTTACCAAAGCCACTTCGCTTAGCTCTCAGCAGGTGCAATTGGTTCTAAAAACCCAAAGTGTCAGTCAAATGTATTCCATCGGGGATCTGTTGGGGAATAAAGAATTCGCAAATGCCGATGAATTGGTCCAGGACCTTTGTCGAGAAATGGGAATGGAATTTATGCGCGATATTCCCGTTAATGACATCCCAATGAATTTAGTTCGCCCGCTGAATATCACTTACGCAAAAAATTATTCAGTGCTGCCCTTCCGCGAGGAATCCGACCAAGTCATTGTTTTGACCGCCAACCCAGTGCAAACAAAAGCCCTGGATGACCTTCGCGTTTTGTACGGAAAAAAAATCAAAACCGTTGTAACGACCGCGCCCAAATTAAACGATGCCATCAATAAAGTTTTCGAAAAAAGCACCGCAGATCTTGAGGGCATGGACGACATCGAAATGGAAGAATATGATTTGGACAATCCCATTGTCGATCTTCTTGAAGGCGGCGAAGACGACGCGCCGGTGATCAAATTAGTTAACTCGCTGCTGTTTCGCGCAGTCAAAGAAAAAGCTTCGGACATTCACGTTGAACCTTACGAAAAAGACATGTCGGTGCGATTTCGCATCGATGGCGTGCTGTTTGATATTTTTAAACCGCCCAAAAAATTGCAAAATGCCATTACCTCGCGCCTAAAAGTAATGGCCAATTTAAATATTGCCGAGAAACGATTGCCTCAAGACGGTCGAATACCATTGAAGCTGGGCGGGAAAGATATTGATATTCGGGTCTCGACAGTGCCGACTTCTTTCGGAGAGCGTATCGTGATGAGGATTCAAGATCGATCCAATGTGATTTTCGAGCTTGAACAATTAGGATTTTCTGATGACTCATTGGTAAATATCGACGAACTGATCAAACGCAGTTACGGAATTTTACTAGTCACCGGGCCCACCGGATCTGGAAAGTCGACCACTTTGTATGCGTTTTTATCGCGCTTGAATTCTCCGGACGTGAACATCCTGACCATCGAAGATCCCGTCGAGCAACGCGTGCACGGCGTGGGACAAGTTCAAGTCAACGCTAAAATAGGGCTGACGTTTGCCTCGGGCTTGCGGTCCTTTTTGCGGCAGGATCCCGATATAATTATGGTCGGAGAAATTCGAGACTTGGAAACTTCCGAGCTTTCGATCACGGCATCGATGACGGGGCACTTGGTTCTATCCACCTTGCATACGAACGACGCCGCCGGAGCTTTCCCCAGGCTTTTAGATATCGGGGCCGAACCTTTTCTGGTGGCCACTTCAATTTTGGGTGTGGTGGCTCAGCGCCTAGTGCGTGTGCTTTGTCCCCATTGCAAAATCAGACACGAGCCCAATGACTTTGAAATGAACTCACTTGGAATTTCGCCCGAAGAAGTTTCCACCAACAATATTTGCAAAGCCGTTGGTTGTTCTCAGTGTAATCAAAAAGGATATATCGGTCGAACTTTGATTCAAGAATTACTTTTAGTCGATGACGATATTCGTTCGCTGATTATGCAACGAAAAGATGGTAACAGCATCCGCAAATTGGCCGTGGCCAAAGGGATGAAAACATTCCGAGATCACGGCATTCAAAAAGTTCTAACGGGCATCACTACGATGGAAGAACTTTTAGCTAATACTCAGTTAGATCTGTAAGTGAGCATATGAAAAGCCTCTGGGGGACTAAAAACTTTGTCAAACAATCCTGGACCTACTGGCTACGGAGTCTCTTTTCGCCGGGGTTTTCGCGTGGGTTTTTGCCTGGGCCAGAAGTTTTTCACAAAGTTTCGCATCTACTAGTGCTTTTCAAACACCCTCGAGGAAAAAATTTTTTATATGCCCATCTTTGAATATCGCGGCCTTAACAAGCAGGGAAAAAACACCAAAGGCATGGTCGACGCCGATAATCTGCGCAGCGCCCGAGTTAAACTAAAAAAAGATGGAATTTTTGTAGTCGATTTAAAGGACAAAAAAAAGGCTTCCAACTCGGCCGCTAAAAGAAAAAGTTTTCAATCACAGTCGGTTTCAGTTAAGGATTTGTCTTTGATGACTCGCCAGCTGGCGACTTTGGTGAAAGCCAATATTCCATTGGTGGATGCGCTAGCAGCGATCAGCGAACAAGTTGAAAACGCGGTGCTAAAAGAAGCCGTCACCGAAATTAAAAATATGGTCAACGAGGGCAGCACCTTCAATAAATCCCTTGGCAAATTTCCTTCCATTTTTGATCATATTTTTGTCTCGATGTGCGAGGCCGGCGAAATGACTGGAACCTTAGATACGATTCTTTTGCGCTTGGCCGAGTTCAAAGAAGCTCAGGCCGATTTGCAATCGCGAGTTCGATCGGCCCTAACCTATCCAGTGATTATGTTGGTGGTGTCGCTGGGCCTTTTATTATTTTTATTTACCTACTTGATCCCGCAGATGACGATTATTTTCGAGTCTTTGCCCAATTTGACTTTGCCTTGGTACTCGCAAGTAGTGATCGACATCAGCATTTGGACGTTAGCGTACTGGTACATTATGGTTGGCGGCGCGGTGATCAGCGTTTTACTATTTCTGAACTGGAAAAAAACAAAGGGTGGACGGGTTAAGTGGGACGAATGGTCGCTGAAAATCCCTTTGTTTGGAGAAATGGCCCGGATGGTGGCGGTTTCCAGATTCACCAGAACTTTAGCGACCCTGTTGACTGGCGGCGTGCCGATGCTTCAGGCCCTAAGCATCACCAGAAATGTAGTGGCCAATGAAATGATCGCACGCGCGATTGACGATGCCCGCGGAAATATTTCCGAGGGAGAATCAATCTCGGGCCCGTTGAAAAAATCAAATCAGTTTCCTCCCCTTGTGATTCATATGGTCAGTATTGGTGAAAAAACCGGCGATCTTGAAAATATGCTGGTCCAGGTTTCCAACGCGTATGACTTTCAGGTTAAAAATAAAATTGATTCGATCACGGCAGCCATTGGTCCGTTCATGTTGGTTTTTATGGGATTAATTATTCTGTTGATCGTGATTTCTATCATAGTTCCGATGTTCGATATCTCCAGCGCACTGGGATAGAGCCTGGATCTTTGACAAGCCTTCGAAGATTTTCTACAGTTGAAATTGCCCCCCCCCGAGACAATTCACTTTTTACTTCGAAATTTTTTTAAACTTTCGTTGGCAGGAGTGGCTGTATACGTGTGATTGTAAAAGCTTAAAGGAGATTTTGTGAAATTGACCCAAGTCTTTCAGAAGAATTTGAAGAATATTAAAAATTTCAAGAACAGCAATTCTAAAGGTTTTACCTTGTTAGAGATTCTCATCGTGATCGGAATTTTGGGTGGAATTATGACCCTTATTTTGCCGAATATCCTAAGCCGATTCGAGGCCTCGAAGGGAAAATCCACAAAACTAGCTTTGGGTCAGATTGTCAGCGCAATCGCACTTTACAACAGCGACTGTGGAAAAAATCCATCGGCCTTGAAATTTCTAAAAGAAAATGATCCCGATTGTCCCAACTGGAGCCAACCTTATTTAAAAACAATTCCCAAAGACGGATGGAATCGCGAATTCGTTTACGAGAACAACGCTGAAACCGGAAATTATTCTTTGAAAAGTTTAGGCAAAGACGGCAAAGAAGGCGGCACTGAATCCAACAAAGACATTGATGCTGAAGACCAGCAATAAGGCAAACTTACCAAGCTCGGGCTTTACGCTTTTAGAAATTCTGATTGTCCTGACTTTAGTGGTTTTGCTCTTCACATTTGGGCTCAACCGAATTTACAAACCAAAGCCTAATTTTAAAAAAGTCGCCCGCGAAATTACGCTCTTGGCAAAAGAAACACGACAACTGGCCAGACTAAAAAATTCAACTTACAGAATTGCTTTTAATATCGGAGAAAAAAATCCCCAGTATTGGGTCGAATACTTCCCCGGAGCGGTTCTGATTAAATCTAAAATCACTTTAGATAAAGAAAAAGATCTTTCGGATGAAGAAAAAAAAGCCAAAGGTTTCAAGCCCTCGGACCGCCCGTTCAAGGGAAAAAAAGATTTAACGGCGCCCTTCTACTTCAAACGCCTAGACACTTTAATGTTCCCCGACGGCATCAGCGAAGGCGAGGGTTTTATTCACTTTTCACCCGAGGGCTTGGTCGAAAAATCTTTGATCCAAGTGACGGACGGCAAACAAAATACATGGTCCTTGGTGTTCAATCCGATCACAGGTTATGTCGATGTCGTCGAACAAGCGCTGACCTTTGCAGATCTTAAATAGGCAACGTGAACCGCAGCAATTGGTTTGCCCATTGAATCTTTATCGATTTTAATAAGCAGTAGGATGAAAAAAGGTTTTACCTTAGTCGAAACACTTTTCGCTTTAGCGATTCTATCGACGGCTTTATTGCTGATCGTCAACGCTTGGTCAGGCGCTTTTATCCGCATCGAAAAAGCACAAGTTTCGTTCGAGGTCGCAAGTCTGTTAGAGCGAAAAATGAGTGAGCTTGAGCAAAAATACGCAGGCAAACCTCTTTCAGATATTCCCGAAGAACCCGAAGAAGGCGACTTTGGCGAGCAATCGCCCCAATACAAGTGGAAAGTGTCTTCACAAGATTTAGAGTTTCCAAATTTGACCGCGTTATTGACCGCCAAAGACGGCGGCGCCGATCCATTTTTGATCACAATGATTTCCAAATTGACCGACGCTTTTTCAAAATCAATCAAAGAGGTCACCCTGACAATTATTTACAAGAAAGGAAAAATTCCGGTATCCTACTCGATCACGCGGTACTTTATCGACTATGACAAACCCATCGATGCGCTTAGTCCCCAGTAAAAATTTTCCGCTGAAGTCTGCGGCAGGATTTACACTTTTAGAATTAGTAATTTCAATTACTATTCTGGCCACGTTGATGGTGGGCATCGCCGTGACCACGCAGCAAGCTTTGCGCGCCAAAAAAAGAATTCAGGAGCAAGTCGATGATATGTCGCAAGTCCGCGACAGTTTGCGCGTGATCGAAAAAGATCTGCAAATGGCTTTTCACGCGGTGGATATTGAAAAAGAATTTAAAGACGCGGTCAAAGCCAAAGCTAAAAAAACAACGCCAGTTGCAAATCCCAACCCACAAGGAACTGGAAGTCCTGCACCAATATCGCCGCCGACAATCCCAGAACCTGAAGCACCCAATCCGGAAGAACTGAACCGCAAGGATCCAACAACTCATTTTGACGGCAAAGAAGGCGAAGTTTACTTTCCCACTTTAAACACCAGCCGCATGACCGAAAATTTGGCGCAAGGGGATTTTGCGATGGTGGGATATTTAGTATCCACCTGCAACGAGCCCGGAAAAAAAGAAACCTTGAATTGTTTAATCAGAAAATATTCTGCCAATATCGACGAGCCTACTTATGAAAAAATGGAGCCCACGGTTTTACTTTCTGGCGTGACCGAATTTAAATTTCGCTATTTGGGAACTGGGCGTAGCGAATGGGCGACAACTTGGAATACGAAAAGTTCAGATTCAACCCAGAAAAATAAATTTCCTCAGATTGTTGAAATCTCACTGACGATTGAAAAACCGATGGCCAACAACGACAAAAAAAAGAAGATATCGATGCAGATTGTGGCGCCGATTCGATTTCCCAACAACCCTAGTTAGTGAAAGGTTTGATAAGATTAAAAAGCATTCATTGATTGAAAAATTTTTTCCAACCGCCGCAAAACTGTATCAAAATCAGCGGGGGATGGCCTTGATCATTGCGATTTCTGCAATGGTGTTGTTGTCGTACATCGCGCAAGAAGTATCGAAAGACTCAACGATTGAGTTTGTCGTGAATTCCCAAAACGTCAATCGCGTTAAAGCGTACGCGGCAGCTCGGTCGGGACTAGATTTAAGTCTGCTTAGGGTAAAAATTTATCAAATGGTTCAAAGTCAGGTCGGAGAAGCTTTGGGCGAACAGGCAAAATCCCTAGAAATGATTTGGAGTTTTCCGTTTATGTGGCCGCCGCCGCTTCCGCACGATCTGACTTTGGTGGATCAAAATATGATTCAAGACAAAGTTAAAAAAGCCAAAATGGATGGGTCGTATTCTGCGGCGATTGTGGATGAGGGTTCAAAAATTGATTTGAATGATTTGGGTTCTCCGTCCAAGGCAATTCAGGAGGCCACTCTGCTAAGTTTAAAACAGGCCTTCGAAAATAAGATGTTGGCAGACTCAAAATTTGATCAGCAAATGAAAGAAGACAAATACCTTGAAGTGATCAACAACATTGCCGACTGGGTGGATCTCAACACCGAAAGTTTAAATGGCGGCGCCGAGGCCAATCGTTATGACAATCCCCAGTGGCCACCTAACCGTTGGTTTCGCACCATCGATGAAGTGCGGCTGGTCGCAGGTATGACCGACAGAATCTACGAATACTTGCGACCTTTGATCACCATTTATGGATCCAAGGGGATTAATCCCAATCGCGCCAGCGCAGAAATTTTACTTTCACTACATCCCAGTATCACCCCGGTGGTAGTTGCCGAAATCGTCAAGCGCCGAACCTCTGAATCTTTAGGGGGAGAGTTTAAAAAAGCCGAAGATTTTTGGCAGTTCGTCAATCAGGTCGGCGCCAATGTTTCCAACGATGATCAAAAAAAAATTCTGATCAGCTTTAATCCGGTGACCAGTTTTAGAATCAAATCCGTCGGCAGCTTCGCCAACGCGACTCGGGAAATTGAAGTCGTGGTTATGGACTTTAACAAAATGATCGATACCGTTTCAGAGAGCGTGAAAAAAGAAAAAGACGCCGACAAAAAAGACAACGCTGAACAAAAACCAAATAACCCAATCGCGGGCGATAAAAAAGAACCTGCCAAAGCATCAGCCCCCATTACCCCCGGCCGCCCCCGAATCTTCTACTGGAGCGAACGCTAATCACAAAAACGCGTCAACATGATGGATTTTTCCAAATTGTTCTCTGTAGGAAGGTACACTTGTGACACTTTTGACATCGAATCTACAGTGGATAGAAATGGTATCGAACTGGGCCGTAAAGGATGTTGACAACTGTGCACACTGTCTGTGACATCGTATCGAATTGAAAATTTCGACAATGCTAATTTCACTGGGTTTAACCCTCTGGCGTTCGCTCTCGGGACGTTTTCAAGACTTGGCACAATTTGCATTCAATCAAACTACGGAGGCCTTAAATGAGTCAAAAAGTGAGTCAAAAACAATTTCTTTTAATTTTGGGAAAAACTATCGCATTGGGTAGTTTGCTTTTTTCGTTTGCTTCGCAAGCTCAGTTTTGTCCTCCGAACTATCAAATCGGCGGGGCCGGAATTAATCCCCTTCCCAACCCAACTACAGGTTTCACCGACACTTCTGGCAAAATCGTTTCAATTGCGACCTATCCCGACGCCAACGATACCGTAGGTTCCAGTCAACTGATTGTGACTTCGCAGAGCCTTGCTGGCCCCACCATCGGATACATTTATTTGGCCGGTATCAAGGTTGTCGGTGGATTTAATCCAGGAAGTCTTTCAAGTACGGTAGGTCCAGATTATTTAGTTTCAACGAACTTAGAGTCCAGCACCACAACTGGGGTGCAAGCTTTGGTTCTAAAATCCAGAGGCGGAAAAGTGGGTCGACTGACCTTTCAGACGCCGGTCACCCTAAGCCCGGGCGGAAACACCACCGAGTTCACTAGCGATGGTCATATTTACGCATTCACAACTTACGCATCGCCAGACGGATCATCGGGTTTTTTGTACAAGGGTGCAAATAATTTTACAAACACTGCCTCGACCGAGACAAGTAGTAATGGTTTTAAATGTTATGGTTTGGCACAGGATAAGGGATTTACCCGCGCTACAGCCATTACCGGTGGATTTAGGCCGGATGGATCTGGTGGCCCCGAATTGAACCCTTTGACTGCCAAAGGTACAATCGATTGGGAGCCTTTTGTTTTTACAACGGCACCAGGACAACTTAGCCCGATTATTTACGAGTACCGAATTTTCAGAGGGCTAAAGTACGCAACCGCCACCGCTTTAGTGGGGAGTGTTCCGGTTTTGCGACCCGATGGTTCCAATAACCGCCTGACATTCACCGATACGAATTTGACACCTGGAACTGCCTATTTTTATAAGATTGTGCCCTATGATAACAATGGTGTCCCTTACACGGTTTCCAACGGGACTGTTTACCGCCTAATTGCGCCGCCTCAGCATATGGTTTTTGTCGCTCGCGGGACATTGAACGGAGATATGTGTCGATCACTGGGCCTTAGCATTCTTAAAGATCGCTATAACTCATGCGTTTTTCCTGGTTGGGGGAACGATGGTCTTGGTTACCTTGACTATGGCTCGGATTTTTTAGTCGATATTTATGAACTTGGGTGCGCCGTCGAACCTACAGCCCAGAACATAGCCAACGGCCGCGGTAACGAATGCTGGCCGGTGGGATTTTCACCTGACATGCGCTTTATGACTGCAGCACAAATGGCAGCGGCTGTAAGCAATCGCCCTTTACTTCAACCTTTGTGGAAAGAAGCTGCGGTGATGGCTTCTGCATGCAAAGCGCAAACAGTTTCTATCATGGGAATTTCAAGCCTTGCCGGAACTGCTACGAACATCCAGAAAAAAATGCCTTCAATGAAAGTGATGCGGGCCATGATGGGCTTTGATCCCGCTTTGACGCCATCCCAGTACAGCCTTGTTGAACAAGCCCGCGCAGGTGAAGGTAAATGTAATTCGGCGGCTCCGGATATTCCAAATTATGTGCCATCTGCTGAATCGCTTCCTTACAATTACAACATTAAATCTGTTTTCTTTAGAACCGGCGCTGCTGAAACAAGGGCTTGCGTTTCTCGGTATGGGTTGCGGGATGTCATTGGAAATATGGACGAAGTTGTTACCGACATGGTGCAAATGGAATCCAAATATCTGCCTGGAACTCAACAGTTTGATTACAACTGGGCCACTGGTATTCGCTCAACACTGGACACAACAAATGCTGATATAGCTTCGATGATTATCCATCGATATGGTCACAACCCAAGATTCCCTCCAACAGTCGAGACAAACGTTGATTACATGTTATCGGCGACAAACCCCTCTTATTACCTTGGCACTCCTCCTCCAATAGACTCTGGTTTACTTCCATTGGCGTTCTCTCGTGTTTTGGGAATCCCGTTATCTAGACTGGCCACATTTAGAGATCATGCACCTTACGATTTTCCAGTTACGGATGCTATTTCGTTCTTTTCAAAAGATATTAATTTTATGGTTCCTAGAATGGCCGTCCCACCTATGTTGACTGATCTAAATGCCATACCCAAGAATATTGTTAACTTGACCGTTGGCGGATCTATCACTGGGGGCTGGGGCAATGGTAGATGGACCACCCGAGTTCTAGGGTTGGGTTCCTACGGCCCGCAGTACGGAACGCGTTGCTTGGCACCTGTTCCCAATTAAAGCTAAAAAAAAGCGAAGAAAACCTTTCGGCCCGCGGACTTCGCGGGCTTAGTCAAATGTCGCGAGGAATTTGTTAACGTCCAAGCTGAATGGAAAAATTTTGGCTTTTTTCGATAAATTCAATCTCCAACTTTTGCACACTTTTGGCTCAAGCAGCCTTAGAAGAAATCTCGGTGGCAAATGTAAATTCAAAATGTTTTTTAAGGTGATTTACAAGTTTCGGAGAAATCTTCTGCTCGCAAAGTATAGAAGAATCGCCTTGGGATGCTTTTAGATCGCGAAGAGCAAAAGCATTAGGGTCAATTGCAAAAAGCCAAAATCAGCATTTGCAACCCGATTAAAATCCTACTAAAAATTTTGTGATCCAATGGGGCGATACCAAATCCCAATGCGAATTCAGCGCGACAGGGTTTTTCTCAGCTACTAAAGAAATGACTTGGCCTTTTTGCACATTGGGAAAATTGAGTTTTTCAAAATTCAAAAGACGGCTCACGCGCGGTTGTCCCATTTTGATTTCCAGCGGAAAAATTTTTCCTTCCAACTCGACTAGAAGGTCGACTTCGTGCTGGTCTTTGTCTCGCCAAAAGAAGATTTCGAACGTTTTTAAATTGTGTTTGAGGCTTCGATAGATGTTCGACACAATCGCAGTCTCAAACAAGGCTCCGCCGGCAGGGCTTAGGCGCGCTTGTTCTTCGTTTGCAAAGCCCATCAGGTAACAAGCAATGCCGACATCCAAAAAATAAAGCTTTGGTGTTTTTATCAACCGCTTGGACCGATTCGAAAACCAAGGCAGGACAATCTTGATTAAAAAACTGTCTTCCAAAACAGTTAGCCACTCTTTGGCTGTGGAAGCTGAAACTCCCGCGTCGCGCCCCAAATCCTCGTAGTTGACTAGCTGTCCGGTACGGTGGGCGCACAATTTCAAAAAAACTTCAAACTGGCGCCGCTTTTGAATCCCCAAAAGTTCGCGGACGTCGCGCTCGACATAAGTTTGAATATAATTTGAAATGTACAGGTCACGACCTGGTTGATTTTCAACGGGTGCCAGTTTTGGAAAATTGCTATTGAGTGCCTGCTGAAAAAAAAATTCTGGGGTGGAAATCTCGCTATTTTTTTCTGAATCCGTAAGGCCAAACAAATTCATAATAGCGACCCGTCCTGCCAAAGACTCTTGTACACCTTTCATCACTTCAAAATTTTGCGAGCCTGTCATCCAAACTTGCCCCGCCGTTGCCGGATCACGGTCTACCCAAAGTTTGATTTGGCTCAAGATCTGCGGAGCATATTGAATTTCATCAAAACAGATCGGGGGTTTTAGTCCCTTCATAAAAAGCACAGGGTCCTGGGTTGCTCGGGATCGCGTGGCTATGTCGTCAAAAGTGATAAACTGCCGGCTTGGATCGTGCTGGGCTTGGTGCTGAAAAAGTGAACTTTTTCCGACCTGCCTGGGGCCCAAAAGCAACCAAACCGGAAACACCGACAACAGGCCTTTTGGGTCAAAATAATCTTGTAAAGTCCTTTTAATCCAAATATTTGGCTAATCCATAGTATGGTATGGATTAGCCACAGTCAAATAAATCGAGGCTTCAGTTGTTCAGAATCTGGCAAAAGGTCCGGCTCATACAAGTTCTTTGCCCCGGAGTTATTCGCAACCGAATATTTTTTAGGTCGCTGTGTCCTGGTACCAGAATAAATTCAGAACGGTTCCGGACGAAAATCAAAGCTGCGCCTAAGTGTTTTCTCGACAGGTTGAAACTTGCAGAAACAAAATCAAGCATTTCATCAGTGGTGGCAAAACCAAACTGGGTAGAACAAAATTAAAACTTCAAAACTGAAAAGCATTTTATAAAAAAAGAAAAAATTTTTTCCAAGCACCTCAGATGCTCTGGAAGTAATTTTCTTTCGAATTTATTCGGATTATTTTTTCCCAGCGCATTTTCTTCAAACCTTTTTTTTACATGAAAATTCATTTTTAAATTCAATGTCAATAGGACCTTCGTTTCAACTGGCTTACCAAGTCCTGCAGACACTTGAAAGTAACAAAAAACGCAAAGAGCCCCCCCCGCCTAACCCTGTGGTCTGAACCTAATACTCCCCAGCCCAAAATTTTCGCTAACTAATCCACTACTAGACTACCCAATAGTCTGTTTTGGGGTTTAAAATTGAGGTGGCATCTTTGTAGAAATCAGCTCAAATAAGGATTGATTGTGGTAAAAACCATTGGAATCGATATCGGGACCTCCAGCATAAAAGTGGTGGAAGTTCAGATGACCAAAAAAGGTCTTTTGGTCACGCAAGCCTTCGAACGCACTTTAGGCGTCAATCCCGCCTACGACAAAGACCTTGAGACCATTGAATTTTTTCGCGAATTTGCCAATCTTTGGAGTGCGTCACAAGCGCGTGTGGTCACGGGTCTAAATCAAAACCAAGTTTCTTTGCGCCGAAAGTTTTTCCCCTTCCAGGATCGAATTAAAATTTTAAAAAGTCTTTCATTCGAACTTGAAGACGAAATCCCGCTGGAAAATGAAAACGCGCTTTTCGATGCAAAAATTATTCAATTCAAAGGGACCGGTACCGACGTTTTGGCCCAAGCTGTCCCCAAAGCCAGCCTGCGCGAACTTATGCAAATCGCCGCTGATTCCGGTTTAGATATTTCCGTAGTTTCTAGCGAGGCTTTTGCATACGCAAATCTAGTCGAAAATCCGTTAGCGCCACCGCCGCAAGTAGCGACCTCGATGATCGAGGAAGAGGGCCTGCGGATTCAGGCTCAGCTAGAAGTGCACTTGCAAATTGGACAGTCCCACACGATTTTGTCGGCGTTTGAAAACAATCGATTGGTCGCCGTGCGATCAATTCCTTGGGGTGTGCGATTTGTCGCCGAGAATATTTCTAAGCGTTATGAAATTCCATTTATCGAGGCCCTCAATGAAATGAATCAAAAGGCGTTCATCTTGCTCAACAAAGAAACTGCCAGCTACGATCAAATCGCGTTTTCGGAAACCATCGCATCGGCTTTCAAGGATTTAGTTCGAGAATTGAAACTGACTTTGATTGACCTGAATTCAGATTTGAACGGCCAAATCCAACAGATTTATCTTTCAGGCGGCGGTAGTCGGATTATCAATTTAGCCGCTCACTTAACCCAAAATTTAGAGATCGCTTGTAATGTTTTTAAAGCACAACAAAGTATCGCGACCTCAGAAAAAGTGGGCGTATTAGATTCCAGATATTCCTTAGCTCTGGGTTATGCGCTTGAGGGCCACAAAAAACCGAAGAATCCACCCGTCAATTTTCTTAAAAATGAATTCGCCAAGAAAAATAAACGCTTGCAAACCTTTGTTGAAACATGGGGAAGTTTAATTCAAGCCGGGGTTTTGGTGTTTGTTTTCTTTATCGTCGATTCGCAACTAAGAACTTCTTTAACCACGGACTTAAGTTCAAAAACTGACGACGTTCTAAAAGCTCAAGCGCGAAACATCGCAAAACTATCGGGCAAACAAGCCAACGTCGTGGGTGTCAAAAAATATCTTAAAGAACAAAAAAAGAAAATGGATGATTATCAACTTATCCAACAAGCATTGCAGATGAATTCAAGTTTGGATGTTCTAAAAAAGATCAGCGATTCGATCCCGCAAAAAAACCAAATTCGAATTCAGATTTCACGCCTAGCGATTGAAGGAAAAGAAGTTCAGCTTGAAGGCCGTGTCGGCAGCCTTCAAGAAATGACCAGCCTGCAAAAATCGTTAAGCACTTTGGCTTTAGGACCTGTGCAACAGATGTTGGGATCGGGTGCGCCGCCCAATGGCACTTCCGTAAAAGGAGTTGCCTTTCACTATCAGTTTTCGGTGGATCGGGGCTTTAACAACACGACGACTAAGAAATAACGAAGGAGAATCGTTTTGCCTTTCGATGAATTAAAAGAACGTCTTAAGCACGAGTTTTCTCAAACTTGGCAGAGAATCCAAGAAAGCTCTGCTTATATTCAATTGAAAGACCGCTACGATTCACTGACCCCACAAATGCAAAAAGCATCCTTGATGGCCGCGTCTTTGTTAGTTTTTTTAGCTTTGTTTAGCTTGCCATTGGCGACTTTTAATCAGTCCAGTACTGATATAGAATCCTTTGAATCCAAGCGAAGTCTGGTCGTGCAACTAATTCAACTGAATCAAGATTTAAAAAATAAACCGCAGCTTCCGGTCCCACCTCCCGCAAGCCGACTGATGGAACAGATCCGCGATCAGCTGACAAAATCAGATCTGATCCCCGAGCAAATTCAGCCTATAACCCAAGGCGGAAGCTCGATCCTGCCTCAAAATCTGGTGCAGGAAGTTCTGAACGTGTCGTTAAAACAACTGAACTTGAAACAAGTTATCGACCTTGGCTATTCGATTTCAAGTTTACATCCGGCTTTAAAGTTGCAAGATTTAATTTTGAACCCCAACCAAAAAAACAAAAGTTACTACGACGTTCTTTACAAATTCGTGATTCTAAATATCCCTAATTTTGAAGAAAACGGGGGCGACGCAGAGCCGCCCGGTGAAGATTCCGCGCAAACCGAAAAAAAGACGGGAAAAATCCGTTCCAAAAAAGGACAATAAATTTTGGAAAACTTAAAACCCATCCTCAGTTGGGTGCTGCAAAATTTAAAAAAAATTAGAAAATATATTTTTCTAGTTCTTTGTTTAACTGTGGTTTTCTACGTCTTTATTTTTCCGTTCGACGATTTGTCCGAATGGATCTCGCGAAAAGTGCAAGAGGTTTCGCAGAATCAGTTGATGGTCAGCTTTTCAAAAGTTCATCTGCAGTGGGTTCCCTTGGGTCTGAACCTAGAGCAAATGCGATTGCAGATGCAAGGTCTACCCCCGTTGAACATTGCGGATTTAGCGATTTCGCCGGGGATTAAAATGCTATTGACTCAAAATCCTTCGGGCAGTTTAAAGGCCGCAGGAATTTTCCACGGACAAATTCAAATCCAACTGAGCAACCAGGGGCCTTCAGCAGAGCCCACTTACGATTTAAAACTTCAGATGGATCAAATTTCTTTAGAGGAAGTTCGAAATTTTCTTCAAGGGCTGGCGAATCACCCAAAGCTAGGAATGTCGCTAGCGCCAATTTTGCGGGCCACGCAAAACTTAAAAGGTGGCTGGAGCGGGTTTTTTAATGGCACTTTAGACACCTCTGGAAAAAAACAACCTTTGCTGAACACTGAAATAAAACTGTCGAAGTTTGAACTACCATCAAACGAAATCAGCACCGCCTTGGGTCCGATCAATTTGCCCGAGCTTCAATTTTCACAAGTGGTTTTGAAAGCCAAAATGTCCGAGGGGCGGCTGGAACTTCAAGAAGTGACCTTGGGAAATGAAAGCGATGATATTTCGGGCACGATTCGCGGATTTTTCATGATGACCGCGCAAAAGTCGACCGCACTTCAGGTCGTGCCGGGCGCGTACCAACTAGAGTTTAATTTAAGCGTCAAGAAAACCTTTGCCGAACGCGCGACTTTGATAATGACTTTCTTGGATCAATATAAAAAACCTGCTGGGGATATTTTTCAAGTGGGCTTCAAGTTGACGGGTGCCAACTTTCAGTCCAACCCGCAATTTAGTGCCTTGCAGTAAATCCGAAGTTCGACCAAATCCTTTTGTTAAAATTGCTTTGACCATTGGTCGATCTGTTGCAAGTCTTTCTGCTTATGGAGGTTTTATGGCAGGAGTGAACAAAGTTATTATCGTTGGTCGTCTGGGTAACGAGCCCGAAGTCAAAAACTTAGGCTCGGGGCAAACAGTGACTAAATTTAGCGTCGCCACCAGCGAATCTTATCCTGGCAAAGACGGCAATACTGTCGAGAAAACCGAATGGCATCGGATCGTGGTCTGGGGAAAATTGGCCGAAATCTGCGGCAAATACCTGCACAAAGGTAAACAGGTTTACGTTGAGGGAAAACTTCAATCTAGATCATGGGAAGACCCTCAGGGCGTGAAAAAATACGCTACAGATATTGTTGCAAACACTGTTCAATTTTTAGAAAAGAAAGAAGGCGGAGTCTCCGCCTCAAGTGGATCAGGTTCTTCTTCTTCATCAGATTTTGGGCCTGAACCTCAGTTTGATACGTCGGAAGAAATTCCCTTTTAATTTTTAACCAGGAATAAAATCTGGCAGCTAAAATTTGGGTTCGTCAATTTTGGATTTTGATTTTGCCAACGGCTTTGGTGCTTCAAGGCTGTTTGGTGTATCGGTCGGCAGGTCGGCGAAGCTTCGAACAACAAGGCCAAACTCGCGTGGTCGCCAATACAACCACCGCTTCGTCCGCAACGAATGTGAATTCTGGATTCGACCCGCCTGGAAATAGCGCGGATTCGACCGAAACAGCGGAAAATTGCTCAGTTCTTTCTAGCTCACAATTATTTGTTAAACTCAGTCAGGCCACTCAACGCCCTGCGGATTATTCTATACAGAAAATAAATTCTCTTAGTTTTTTTGTTTGTGAAAAATAAAAGTTCGCCCATAATAAAGTTATCCGAAATGATAGATGATCATCATTCGTAAATCCCGGGGGAGCTCCAAATGTATTTGAGAACTACGCGCCAACAAAATGGACAGGTTTTAATTCTCCTCTCTTTTTTGGTTTACCTTGTAGCAAGTGTCAGCTCTTGGGCGCAAACCCCTGCAACCATAAGCAAAGTCCAAGGGACGAAAGCGCTGATTCAATCTGATGCCAATATTGATCTGCAAGAGGGGCAGGAAGTTTTTTTAATCAATGCTGAAAATAAAAAAATCGGTTTAGGAAAAGTCACCATTGTTAAAGGTAACAAAGCCCAACTTGAAGTCCTTAAAGGAAAAGTTGAAGTTGGTAACACCTTCGCGCCCAGAAATAAGCCAGCCGCTGCAGAGGATTCATCTGCAGCGGATTCATCCGCAGGCGCTTCGAAAGTGCCAAAGAAAAAATCGCGATGGGCTGCTAGTCTTGTTGCGGGCCTTTCATTGGATACAATTAACCTGACGGCCCAAGATACTTTTGGACTTCAGAAGAAAATATCTTTAACTGGTACCAGCTTTGCTTCTTTGTTGGGGTTGGATATGGCACTGACAGATGAACTTTCTTTACGTGGGCAGTTCGGGACCGTCGGATTTAATACCACTTCATCGGTAGCCAGCACCGATGCCAGCTATTGCGGTGGCACCGCGAATTGTTCCATTCAGTTTCAATACTTGGCATTTATCGGATACGGAATTTGGTACCCCCTAACGACAAATTCTTTTCGTTGGGGAATTGGCGGTGGCTACGCTTATTATTTAAGATCAACAGGAACGACCACCGTGACTAATTTTGATGCGACCGTCAGCAGTAATTCCGCATTCGTAGGGATGACTGAATTGGATTATATTTTAAAGAAAAATAAATACGCCATTCCCCTGATTTTAGAATACAGATCCTATGCAGGGGGCTCATCCATCGCCGCGTCTAGCATCGGAATTACCGCGGGATTTATTTATTCATTTTAGGAATTTACCACTCTGGACACTCCCAGTACGCCTTTAATTTTCTGCAAGTCCTGCAGCACTTGATTGAGTTGCAAAGTATTTATTACCGACACTTCGAAAGTGGCGATGGCTTTTTTATCTCGCGTGGTGCGGACTTGGGCGTTTTGAATATTCATCCCCTGCACCGAAAATGTTTCGCTCATCAACTTTAAAAGTCCGGGCATGTCTTGTGAAATCACTTGGATTTTTACCGTGCGTTCCTGGCCCGTTTGGACAGAATCTTGCGTCCACGAAATATCCACTTTACGAAGCTGATCGAACTCAAACGCCCGCCGACAATCACTTCGATGCACGGTCACACCCCGACCGCGAGTGATAAATCCCACAATATTATCGCCCGGAATGGGGTTGCAGCATTTGGCGTAATAAACCAAAACATCATCCATTCCACCCACTTTAACAAGTGAACCTTGGCGCTTTAGTTTTTGAGCCGCGTTCTTAAATACCTTTTGAATAAACGATGCATCTTCTGACCCTTTGGATACGATCGGCGTTTTGGTCACTTGGGCGACAACATCCGGGGCCAAACGCTCGACCACAATTCTAGGCTCTAGTTTACCATACCCCACACGAACAAAAACTTCGTCGGTTTCATGAATTCCAAAGTCGTTAAGAAATTTACTTAAAATCTCGCCCTTAAAAAATTTGGCAGAACTAACGCCAAACTTTCGAAATTCTTTCTCGACTAAATCCTTACCCAACAACAGGGAACTTAATCGCTGTTCCTCTTTGACGAACAAGCGAATCTTGGATTTGGCGCGGTTGGTGACACACATTTTTAGCCAATCTTTAGAAGGCTTTTGTGTGTTGGAGGTGACAATCTCGACGGTGTCGCCGTTTTGCAGCCGGTATTTCAGCGGCACCATTTTACCGTTTATTCGGGCGCCCATACATTTGTTGCCCACGTCCGTATGTACAGAAAATGCGAAATCCAAAGGGGTTGCGCCCTCGGGAAATTCCTTCACGTCACCCTTGGGCGTAAAAACATAAATTTCGTTTTCGAAAAGATCGGTCTTAACCGTATCCAAAAACTCGTCCGGGTTTCTGACTTGCTGATGAAGAGTGACTAAATCTTTCAGCCATTCGATCTTACCGATGGACTCTACGTTCATCTTGCCACGCTCTTTATATTTCCAGTGAGCCGCGATCCCGCGCTCGGCGATCAAATGCATTTCCCGCGTGCGGATTTGAATTTCGATCCGCTCGCCCTCTGGACCAATCACCGTGGTATGCAGAGATTTATAATCGTTCACCTTTGGCATCGCGATAAAGTCTTTGAACCGGCCGGGGATGGGCTTCCATAGCGAATGTATGTGCCCCAAAACCGCGTAACACTCGGAGATGTTTTCAACGATCACTCGAAACGCCAAGACGTCATAGACCTGATCGTATTCAATACTTCGACTTTGCATTTTTCGATAAATCGACCACAAATGCTTCGATCGCCCCTGAACTTCAAAACTTTTAAAATCAGATTTTTTTAATTCGTTGCTAATCAAAGATTTGACGCCGTTGATGTAGGCGGCCTGATCTTTTTCTTGTTTCTGCACGGCCTGGGTCAATTGATAGTGCATCTCGGGCAAATAATACTTAAATCCCAAATCCTCGAGCTCGATCTTTAAAGAACTAATCCCCATTCGACTGGCCAAGGGGCAGTAGATTTCAAGAGTTTCTTGAGCAATGCGTGCTTGTTTCTCGTAAGGCATATGGCGAAGCGTCCGCATATTGTGCAGACGATCGGCTAGTTTCACCAAAATCACGCGGACGTCTTTTCCCATAGCGACGATCATTTTTCGAATATTTTCGCCCTGCTTTTCCGTCGAAGTTTTGAAATTCATCTTGGAAATTTTGGTCACACCATCAACCAGCATCGCAATGGTATCACCAAATTCTTTTTTGATTTCTGGAAGGCTTGCGTGAGTGTCCTCGACCGTATCGTGAAGCAATCCGGTCGTGATCGAATCCAAATCCAAACGAAGATCTGCCAATATTCCCGCAACATTCAAAGGATGAGAAATATAAGCTTCGCCACTGCGGCGAATTTGTCCCACGTGTGCTTTTTCCGAAAAGTAGTAGGCCTTTTCGACAACTTTAACGTCCGCCAACGGGTGATATTCTAGAATTTTTTTGCAGAGATCTTGGATCGTTTTAAGAGGTTTTTGCGAAAGGTGATCTTCATCAACATACGTGGGCATGCTTTATCTTAATAAAATTTTAAGCTACCGTCCAAAACTATGTGTCAAAACTAGGTGTTAGTAGCACCTTTGTTGAGATCTTTTTCGATCTGATCGTAAGGGTTTCCGTGAGCTGGGTTATGTTCAAAAATCACGTTTCCAACAGCCACTTCTCGTAAGGCCCCAACCACATACTTGTTACCTTTAGTGGGAACAGTCATTTCTGAACCTTTAAGCAATTGCTTGGTGCGTTTGGCGACCAACAAGACCAAAGAAAATCGATTAGGAACTTTATCTAGACAGTCTTCAACGGTGACTCGCGCCATTCTTTGGAACCTCCATTACATTGAGATCCCAAAACTACTTCTTCGCCAGCAGTTCTACAATGATTTTTTTGAACACTTGATACGATCTTTCGAAGTCATCGTTCACGACTTGAAAATCAAATTCAGGTGCAAATGAGATTTCTTTTTCGGCGTTCTTCATTCGAACTTCTAAATCCTCGGGCACCCGACCATCGCGTTTAATAATTCGCTGGCGCAATTCATCGATCCCAGGAGGCAATATAAATATCGAGATTGTCTCGGGAAATAGCTTTTTAAAGGAGTGCACTCCCTGCACGTCGACGTCCATAATTCCGCATTTTCCGGCTGCAAAAGTGGATTCAATTTCTTTTTTAGAGGTTCCGTACATTTTCGTGTGAACGTGCGCCCATTCGGCAAAAAAGTTGCCTTCGACCAAACGTTTAAATTCGGATTCTGAAACAAAATAATAGGGAAAGCCTTGGGATTCGCCCTTTCGCATTGGTCTAGTGGTGTAGGTGACAATATCCCTGACCCGCTGATCTTCGCGCGCAATTCGCTCGACGAAACTGCTCTTTCCGGCCCCTGAAGGGGCCGCCACCACGAACAAGCGAGGGATCATTTTTTTTCACTCCACATTTTGAATTTGCTCCCGAATTTTTTCTAGTATTGTCTTCGACTCCACCACCATCTGTGTCAACTTGAAAGCATTGGATTTAGACCCTATGGTGTTGATCTCGCGCAATAATTCTTGGGTATAAAACTCTAGTTTTTTTCCTTCGGATTCGGGTCCTGTCAAAATTTGACGACAATTTCTTAAGTGCTCTTTCAGTCGCGTCAGTTCTTCTTCGATATCTGATTTTTCGATCATCATCGCGACTTCTTGCAAAAGCCTTTGGGGATCAAGTTCTAATGTTTTCCATTTTTTTTCTAGACGTTCTTGATACTTCACCAAAAGTTCTTCGTTCAGTTGCGATTTTATTTTCAGCATCGATTCGACTAAATGTTCAAAAGCACTTTGTAGTTTTAACAATTCACGCTGTAGCGCCATCCCCTCGCGATTCCTTTCTGAAACGCATTTCTCTAAACTTTGTTGAAACTGGGTTAATACCCATTTTTTTTCTGCGGGGTCGACGCCCGCAGAGTCTTCAGCCATAAACATTTCAGGAATTCTTAAAAAAATATCCACTGGAATTGCAGGGCTAAGTTTAAATCTCTTTGCCAATTTTTGAACACCTTGAAAATAGGCCTGGGCCAACGGTTCGTTAACTAATAGTTTTTTTTTCTTACTGACCAAACCGCCTTTGCGAGACACGTAGACATCCACTGTTCCCCGACGAAAAAGCTTTTCAATTTTTTCTCGAAATAAAATTTCCAGCGAAATATATTCTTTGGGCAAATGAAAACGGATTTCCAAATGTCGGCCATTGACTGATTTTATATTCATTTCCAATTGAAGTCCGCGGTACGAGGCCTTCAATTGCCCATAACCTGTCATGCTGTGCATTTTTAAAATCTCCGATTCTCTGTGCCTTTATTCTATTCGTCGCGGGTTCTTTTGGTCAAAACAACTTCAGAAGGTTTGTGGACGAACCTCGACCAACATCAAGACAAGGAAAAAATACGTATTTTGCTCTCTAATTTTTGTCGGCCATCAAAAGTTTCCCACTGCACGGGCTGCTGGCGATCGTTTGTTGAGGGCCTGCGAAACCAAGTTTTTTGTTTTTTGATCAGCCGCAAAGATGCGGTGTTAATTTCTTCAGGCAAATTAGTAAGTGGAGTTGTTTTTAACAAATGCTCCAGCACCTGCTGATATCCAGTCGAACGCAGTGGCGCCCATTCCGCAAAACCACGGTCGATCAGTTTTTGAACTTCGTCGATCCATCCGTTACTCAACATTTGGCGCGTGCGCTGGGCCACCCGTTCTCGCAGAACTTCCTTTGTATCTTCAAGACCCACCTTTAAAAGAGGAAAAGGAAATGAATTTTCTTTCTGCTGCATTTCTTGATTCCAGCTGCTTAAATTTTTCTGGGTGGTGTCAAAAATTTCTAAAGCACGAATCAATCGATGATGATCATGCGCCGATATTTTTTGGGCGTACAGCGGATCCTGCTTTTTTAGTAGCGAAAATAAATGCTCTTCGCCCTTTTCTGCCAGCAGTTGAAACCATTTTTCTTGAGTTTTTGCCGAGGCCGCAGGAACCGGCAGCAGCCCTTTCTCGAGCGCCTGAAAATAAAATCCTGTTCCACCGACAACAAAGAAATGGCTGTACTGCTTATTCTTCACCACGGCCCAAAAATCGCGGGCGTATTGCCCGGCTGCCAAGCGATTCGGAGTCTCGATATAAGAATACAAAAGATGGGGTGCGCTGGAAAGGTCTGTCGCCGTTGGTTTTGACGAGCCTACGTTTAAATCTTTGTAAACCTGAACGCTGTCGCAGTTGACAATCGCACCGCCGAATTTTTTTTGCATTTCAAGCGCCCAATGCGATTTCCCCGAAGCTGTAGCTCCTTGAATGAAAATAAATTTCATCCCAATCGCCCAAACTTTTTTTCAATTTCGTTCCAGGTTAAATGAAATGAAACTGGTCTTCCATGCGGACAAAACGAAGACAGCGGGTAGTCATCCATTTGCTGCAACAAGGCCCGAGATTCTTCAACACTCATCGCGTGACCCGCTCGCACCGCTGAATGACAGGCCATCGTAGAAAAAAGATCACCGCGAAGTTTCTCAAAATGAAAAGATCCGCCCGAGCTTGCCCATTCGTGGGCGGTGGATAAAATTCCATCAATGAGCGCTTTTTCTTTTAAAAAGTACGGAGCTGATTTCACCCCGAAGGTCGAGGGTCCAAAGCGTTCAAGTTCAATGCCAAATTCTTTCAGCTGCAGATAATTTTTCTCAAGGCTCTCGACTAAATCTTCTGGCACATCAAATGTCAGAGGAAAAAGAAAATCTTGAATCTCGAAATGATTTTTCGAAAAACTCTCTTGTAATTTTTCAAACAGAACTCTTTCGTGGGCGGCATGCTGATCAATCATCACCAAACTGTTTTTGGCCTGTGCAATAATATAAGTCGAATGCACTTGCCCGATCACTTGAAGGTCTTGCCATTTTTTTTCGAAATGCGGGTCTTGAATCGTTCGGTCATTGGTCTGGTGAGCCTGCGGACTAGTTTTCGCCGGAAGCTGCCGATAGCTTATCTGGTCAAATCCAATTCGCTGGGAAGTTGCCGGCATCGCTGGACCACTCTCTGAAACTTCGTTGGAAACCTGGCCGGAGACCAACGTATCGAAACCAAAGGCTGCCCGCATGACAGGCTGTGCGACCTCCGGCGAGCGTCCTGCTGCAGCTGTTAGTTCGGATTGCCAAAAATTCGGCTGCGCGGCTGCACCTATCTCAAAGGGCTTCGTCTTCTGAATATTTTCTTCTAAAGTTCTACGAATCTGTTGATGGACTGCTCGAAAAATCGACGACGGATTCAGAAACTTCACTTGGGATTTTGCCGGATGAACGTTCACATCAATTTCTTCGGGTGGAAGTTTTAGCTGAACCACCACATAGGGAAATTCCCCATGCATTAAAAAATTTCTATAGCCTTCAAAAATCGCCGCTTGAATCGCTTTATCCTGAATCCAGCGGTTCTGAACAAAGATCCAAATATTTTTCGAGGTTTTTGCCACATCCTGGGGATCGCTGATAAAAACATCCACTTGCACGCCGCCCAAATCCTGAACGTCTGAGACCGCGGCATAACCTTTTTTTAAATTTAAAATTTGTTGAGCCCGTTCACTCCAATTCTTGACCGCAGGAAAAAAATCTAAAAGCTCGCCATTTTGAGTGACCTTAAACTGGGCCTGTGGGTGCGCTAAACTTAAGGCTTTAACTACGGTTCGAATTTGTAAAACTTCGGCGCCGGGCGATTTTAAAAATTTTAATCGAGCTGGAACATTTTCAAATAGATCGTCCACCTGAATTCGAGTTCCAGGTAAACAAGAAATGGGCGACCCTTGCGCCTGCACGCCAAAATCTAATTTTCTAAAATTTCCTAATTCCTGATCCTGACGTCGAGACGTGATTTTCAAGCGGCAAACCGAGGCAATACTTGAAAGGGCCTCGCCCCGAAATCCAAAGGACCGAATCTGCTGCAAGTCTTCGATCTGAGAAATCTTACTAGTGGTATGACGAAGAAATGCTAAATCCAAATCCTTGGAAACCATTCCGATTCCGTTATCTTGTAAAACTAAATTTCGCCCGCCGTTCGAAATTTCTAAATGGATTTCAGTACTGCCGGCGTCTAGACTATTTTCAATAAGCTCTTTAACCATATGCGCGGGGCGCTCGACAACTTCGCCAGCGGCAATTTGATTGACCACTTGATCATTTAGTTTTTGGATCCTTCGATCCTTCAGAAGTTCCATAGAAAAGAGACTCCGTAACCCATATACTGCTGCTTTTCCCAAAAATACTGAGCCTCAAAATGCACAGCCGCCGGTTGTATACGCAAGG
This sequence comes from Bdellovibrio sp., assembly GCA_025359945.1. GTDB lineage: Bacteria > Bdellovibrionota > Bdellovibrionia > Bdellovibrionales > Bdellovibrionaceae > JANYDD01. Next base: position 46,815 of record JANYDD010000053.1, read on the forward strand.
TCAACCCAGCTTTCAACGAAACACCCAGCATAATATCTTCCAACGAGTACGAAGATCTTTGCCCCGAAGCATTTTGCAAGGCCACATCAAATTTTGAATATTTCAGAAGCGGTCCAAATCCAAAGTTCGCGATAACCGCACTGCGCGACTGCCACGAAATATTCAAAAGCACATCAGCCACAACCACAAATCCATTCGCCCCGTATCCCGTCATCGTTTGATAATAGCCGGGGGGCTTTGGTGAAATTCGAAAATGAATATCCAAGGGGTAATCGCCCTTTTCCAACAGGTCGGGCCCGATAAACTCGGCGCCGTAAAAAGTTAGGGCCTCTGTTGATTTTTGTTCCAAAGTGTCTTCTCGAAAGGCGATGGACATTACTGACAATCCCCGAAATCGTTGTTCTTTAATATTTTTCGGTGGCGCGATTCTATTTTTAGTTTTGATTTGTTCGGCAGCGGCTTTGGTTGTCAGTACTTTGATATCAATATCGGGCACGTAACCGATTCTTTTATCCTTGATTCTTATTCGATAAAAAGCGCCGAAAAGATTTCTTGAAATATCAAAAACCTCGCCCCCTTTGAGTTGTGCAATAATTGCCGAATCAAAATCCGGCTTGGCGTAAATCAGAGCTTCCTGGACTTGAATCTGCCCCTTTTGCGGCGGTAGAGCTGCCGTTTGCCCCCAGGAAATAAATGCCACTAAAAACCTAAAAAATAATATCAAAACGTGTTCCATCGAATTAACCAAACTCGATAAAAGGCTTCGACAACTATTTTGAAAGACATTTTACTTTTACCTACGCGCCGATCCTCGAAAACAATGGGAACTTCCTGAATCTGGAATCCCTTTTTTTGAGCTTTGTACTTAAGCTCGATTTGAAAACTGTATCCGTTCGAGTGGACGGTTGAAAGATCGATGGCTTTTAGCACCTCCACTTTCCAGGCGTTGAAACCACCCGTCCAATCGCGCGTTGGAAATCCCAAAACCCAACGAGAATAAAGACTACCTCCGCGAGAAATTAATTTTCGAATAAATCCCCAGTTGACCGTTTTTCCACCAGGAACGTAGCGCGACCCAATCACCACCGAATGATTGGGAAATCCGGCCAGGATCAATCCCAAATCCACAGGTCGATGCGAAAAATCAGCGTCCATTTCAATCAACACCTCAAAACCATTCGAAAGGCCCCACTGAAAACCCGCTAAATAGGCTTTGCCAAGCCCTTCTTTCTTCTCGCGAAGGAGCAAATTCAATTGCGGAAATTCAGCCCGCATTTCAAGCACGCGCTGGTAAGTTTTATCGGGGGAACGATCGTCAACAATCAGAATCGAGATCTGAGGGTAAAGCTTAAAAAGCTCTGGAACTAATTTCTCGATATTTTCTTTTTCGTTGTACGTGGGAACGATAACAAGAGTCTTCATAGCCTTTCGACACTAGTCAAAAGTCACCACTGGAGCAAGAAAAGAAAGACTTAGAAAAGCCGCACCCGTTTAGATAGTTTTGGAAAGTCGCGAGGGCAACTGCGCCGTGACTTCTTCTAAACGCGCCGAAGTAATTGTTGGCAGATTTTCTGGACGCAGATTCAACGCATACGGATTATTTTTTTTCTTTTCGAAAAATAATTTAACTTTCTCGGCAGCCCGAGTGGGACTATTCAAATAAACAACAGGATCAAATCCACACGAGCGACAAATAATTCCTAGGCGCCATCGCACTTGAATAAACATTTCCGTCACAAGCATAAAAATTAAAAAAACAATGATAAAGCGAAAATCAAATCGCATCCAAAATAGACCCATAAACATCAGCGATCCAACGAAGGACGCTAAAATATTAAAAGAATTGGTTCGTCGTTTGAGATAAACTTTTCTGGGCGTTTTGCAAAACGCGCAAAAGCAATTTTTTTTCAAGATCAAGAGCTCTCCACAACTTTAATTTTAACTGCTTGTCCTTTGGCTGTGGTCCAAAAAAAGTCCTGAAATAGTCTGGAATTGGTCTGGAAATTTTTGGGTTAAAGGCCAACTCAATCCCGCAGTAGCCCTTCGCATCATTTGAGGCTTCCACTTTTTTTATTTCCATCGCTTTTTTAAGATTCCAGCCTTGGGCCGAGCGGCTTTCCCTGCGGAACAGGCCTCGGATCAACCCCACTGATAACTAGTCCGGCCTTGAGTCTAGTTTGCCAAAAAGGGTTTTTTAAAATCCACGATCAAGATGGTAAAATAAAAGGATGAAGAATTTTTTATCCTTCCCGATCATTTTGTCTGTAGCGTTGGGCATGAGTTTTACTCTTCATTCCAAGATAGCTAAAAGTGCAGAGTATGAAGAGATGACTTACGACGAATTAGTCAATCGCTTGCAAAAGAAAAAAAATAAACCCCTAGAAACAAATCGAGATTCTTTAGAGGATATTCAGTTACATGCCGGGTTTGGGCTGATCAATTCCGTCAACACAATTGAAATTAACGACATTAAAAAATCAAAGGATCAGGCGGGCTTTCAAATCTCTTTTGGGATCGATCTTTTTTCGCCCTATTTTTTATGCGAAACTACTTTAAGAAATTATGAAAACGCAATGATCGGATCGCAGACACGCAATCTTCGCGAACTAGAACTTAAAGTTTTGCATCGCGATTTATTTTCACCACAATTGGGGTATCGATTAGGTCTAGGAATTTCAAATCGCTCGATTCGTATTTCAGATCCACAGCAAAATATCTATTTAACTGAAACCAGCCCAGCAGGCCTTCTAGTTTTTGGAATGGAAGCTTTGCTGACGAAAAACTTAAGTTTTGGTCTTGATCTGAATCAAAAATGGGCACTGGTCACCCGGACCGCCGACAAGCAAGCCCTAGACTTTACAATGAGAATGGACACTCACTTTTAAGATCTATGAAAAGCAAAAAATATTTGCTTCCAATGACCAATTTAAAAGTGTGAAATAAACCAGCTTGAATTCAAACCCCTTTCACTTCAACATAGATTTATGAACGCCATGAAATTTCACCTTAAAGACTTGTTCAATTTGCTGATCAAGTTTTTAAAAAATCCTATTGATGAAATCAAATCTCCTCCGGACTGGGGCTGGAAAAAGCTTCTGGTCACCCATGTTTTGATTACCTTTGTGGTGGGATTTTTTTTGACCTTGCTTGAAATGGGATTTACCAGCCGCGAATTTTCGATGACTGGATTAGTTTTAGGAACTACATCTCGCGTGATCCTGACTTTTTTTACCGCAATGATAACAAGTTTATTTTTCTTTTATTCGCTTCAAGTTTTTATGGATCAAAAAGTTCTGTTTCGAAAAATATTTACAGTGGTCTTCTTTTCACTTTTGCCTTTTTTTATTTTTCAAATTGTCAGGCCGTTTTCATCGGTGGTCGACTTGATTGGCTTTGGATTTACCGCTTTTTTATTGATTGTAGGATTGGTTGAAAATTTTAGTCTCGAGAAAAAAGTAGCTATAAAACTGATCGGGGCTCTTTACGCGCTATTTTTTGTTGTCTGGTTGATTGGACACTTGGATGAAGACCGAAGCAGCCGAAATATCGACAAAATTAAATGGCAAGCCCCAGAAGTTCAGCTGGGAAATTAAAAAAATTGCTTTTGCGTGTTTTGCAAAACGCAAAGAAACGTTTATCTTAAAACGCCTTACCACTTCGTTTAATACTTTACCTTTTTTTTCCAATTTTTGATCGGTACAACCCAGGTCAGTGCTTAGTCAGTCGAAAAAAGGTGTCCAATACTCTTAGTTGGAAACTCCTGTTGAACCAAAGCCACCAGCTCCGCGCCCAGTGTTTGATAAGTCTTCGACGAGCTCTAGATTTCCTTGAACCACTGGGGCTAAAATCAATTGAGCAATTCGATCCTGATCTTCAATCAGAATATCTTCTTGGCCCAAATTGATCGCGATAATTTTTACTTCTCCCCGAAAATCCGCATCAATCGTTCCTGGGGTGTTCACCAATGACAATCCTTTTTTTAATGCTAAACCACTGCGCGGCCTAGCTTGAATCTCGTATCCATCGGGAATTTCAAAACTTAACCCCGTCGGAACTAAAATCCTTTGCATGGGCTTTAAATGGATTTTTTCACCGCTTAGCTGAGCCCGAACGTCAAACCCACTGGACTTGGCCGTTTCATATTTTGGAAGTTCACCAGAAAAATGGGCCCATTTTTTTATTTTAAGGGTTAGGGGTTTACGAATTGTCAGATCTTCCGCGCGAAACGTTTCACCTTTTTTGTCCATGAATTAGCTCCTTTAAATTAAATTCAGTCGCTTGTGCGCCCATCAAGAAAATTCCCATTTTTTTTAAATCAAAATACTTTTCAATAAAAAAACCAATCGATTGCCGGCTGACTTTTGAAATCTGATTGATAATTTCATCAGGGGATTTATATTTTCCAAAAACCATCTCGTTGATGGCAATCGAGCTCATTCGATTTTCAAGATCATCGGCGCCCAATAATAAATTTCCCGTGACTTGAGTTTTAAACATTTCAAGATCCGAAGTTTTTACTGAACTTTTCTTAAGACGATCAAATTCAGAACAAATTAGTTGGACTACTTTTTTCATATTTTTGGGTTCACAGCTTGCAGAAACATGAATCAATCCAAAATCAATATAGGTGTGCAATGAACTATAAATGGAATAAGTCAGTCCCCGCTTCTCACGAATCTTTTGATAAAGTTTGGAAGTCATTCCACCGCCCAAAAGCGCGTTCACGATAAAGGCCTCGAATCGAAAACTGTCTTTAAAACTCGAACACGGCAAACCCAACAACAAATGAAGTTGTTCGATAGGCTTTTCTACGGCACAAAAAACCGGTTGATGTTTAGGCTTCGCCTTTCTGACTGGCGGTTTGCCTGCTTTCTTTGAACCTAAAAGTTTTTCCACCATCGCGACAAAGTCGCCGTGATCAATATTGCCCGCAGCACTAACAATAATCCGCCGGCCGCAATAAAGAGATTCATAAGCTTTTCGAACGGAACCTAGTTTCATCTGACTAATGGATTCTTTGGTACCTAAGATCGGACGACCCAATGGATGCTTTAAAGCTTCTTCGTAATACCGATCGAAAATCAGATCTTCGTGCTGATCATCGGACATTTGGATTTCTTGAAGGATAACTGATTTCTCTAGTTCAAACTCTTCTTGGCTGATTTTCATATGGCTGATTAAATCAGACAAAACATCCAAACTTTGCGTCCAATGTTCTTTTAAAACATGAGCATGGTAGCAGGTATATTCTTTTGTCGTGTAAGCGTTCAGGTCCCCACCTAAAGATTCAAGGCTCTTTGCAATCTGATAGGCGGATTTGGTTTTGGTGCCTTTAAAGACTAAATGTTCGATCATGTGCGAAAGTCCAGCTTCTTCTGAACTCTCGTCGCGGGTTCCTTGCTCGATCCAAATTCCCATTGATACAGCTCGATTCGTGGGGTGAAATTCGGTCACCACTCGAATGCCGTTGGGCAATTCGGATTTTTTAAAAATCATGCATTCTCTTTTTGAAGTAGAACTTTTCGAGAAAGTTTTATTCGTCCGGCACGGTCGATATCTAAAACCTTAACGTCGATGGTCTCGCCCTCTTTCAAAGCATCGGTCACAGAACGCAAACGTTCGTGCGAGATCTCTGAAATATGCAAAAGCCCCTGAGCATTTGGTAAGATTTCTACGAAAGCCCCAAAGTCCGTAATTTTAACGACTTTGCCTTTATAGTTTTTACCCACTTCGGCCTCGGCAACGATTTCATGAATTAAAGCAATCGCGCGTTTTGTGGCTTCGCTGTCTAACGATGCAATATGAATACGGCCATCGTCCTCGATATCGATTTTCACGCCTGTCTGTTCAATAATTCCGCGAATGACTTTTCCGCCAGATCCAATCACTTCACGAATTTTATCGACGTGAATTTGAATGGTTTCGATACGCGGAGCAAATTCTGAAATTTGACCACGAGGCGCTTTCATCACTTTTTCCATCTCGTCCAGGATATGAACCCGACCCAATTTGGCCTGATTTAAAGCATTCTCCATAATCTGGAAGCTAACGCTGTCGATTTTGATATCCATTTGCAAGGCCGTGATACCATTTGCAGTCCCAGCCACTTTAAAATCCATATCGCCCAAGAAATCTTCATCACCTAGGATGTCCGTCAATATAGCGACTTTATCGCCCTCTTTGATCAGACCCATGGCAATTCCAGCTACGTTATTTTTTATGGGTACACCAGCATCCAATAAAGCTAAAGTTCCAGAGCAAACAGTTCCCATCGAGCTTGAACCATTGCTTTCCAAAACTTCAGCGACCAATCGCAAAGTATACGGAAATTTATCAAAATCCGGAAGAATGGGTTTAATCGCTCGCTCGGCTAAATTTCCATGACCAATTTCTCGGCGCCCTTGTCCACCAAATCTTCCCACTTCACCCACTGAAAACGGGGGAAAATTATAATGAAGCATAAATTTTCGTTTAGACTGACCCATCAATGAATCAATCATCTGTTCATCATCGCCAGTACCTAATGTCACAGTACCCAAAACCTGCGTTTCACCGCGAGTGAACAAACCCGATCCGTGCGCTCGGGGAAGCATGCCCACTTCACAACTGATCGGACGAACTGTTTTTAAATCTCGTCCGTCAATGCGAGTCGCTGTTTCCAAAACCATTTGCCGAGAAACTTTATATTTAAGATCTTCAAATAAAAAAGAAAGCTCTTGGTTTCGTTTATCAGCAGCGGATTTATCATCCACTGACTTCACCCATTTTTCTTCGGCCTCAGATAGCGCATGATCCATCGCCGAATATCGTTCTTTTTTCTCTTTAATCCGAAGTGCTTTTTCCAATTTTGGTTTCAAATCTTTCTCGACCAAAGTGCGAAAATCGCCATCGACTGTAAAAGCTTTGTAAGAACGCTTAGGAACAGATCCCATTTTTTCGCGAAGTTCATCTTGAGCATTGAACAAGGGAGTCAACGACTGATGACCAAACTTCAACGCGGCCATCACATCCGCTTCAGAAATAAATTTAGTTTCACCTTCCACCATCAACAAACCATTTCGTGTTCCGGCAACGATGATGTCCATGTCCGAATTCAGCATCTGAGCCGCTGTGGGGTTAATCACAAATTCGCCGTCGATTCGCCCTACTTGCGCAGCCGCCGTCGGCCCTTCGAATGGAATGTCACTTAAGTGCAAGGCACACGAAGCCCCAAGACTTGCCAAAACATCAATAGGAAATGATCCATCCGCGCTAAGCACCGTGGCCACCACTTGAGTGTCGTGACGGTACCCTTCGGGGAATTTGGGGCGAATAGGTCGATCGATCAATCGCGAGGTCAACACCGCTACAGTCGTGGGCTTGCCTTCTCGCTTAAAATAGCCGCCGGGAATTTTTCCTGTCGCGTAGAATTTCTCGACGTACTCAACCATCAACGGAAAATAGTCGACTTTGGATTCTTCTTTTGAAGAAACCGCAGTCACCAAGACCATATTACTGCCGCAAGTTACTAAGACGGCGCCGTCGGCCTGTTTAGCCAGTCGTCCTGTTTCGATGGTGATTTGCTTTCCGCCTACAGATGTCGTCACTGTGGTTTTCATAGTCTTTTTTTCTCCTTAAAAAAATGCGAAGAGACCATTCGTCGCTGAAATTAAACTTTTAACTAGTTTAGAACGCTTATTTTCGAATTTCGAGTTCTTTGATCAAACCTTCATATTTTTTGGTGTCGACGCGCTTCAAGTAATCCAAAAGTTTACGGCGTTGATTAACGGCTTTCATCAAACCGCGAACCCCGTGAAAGTCTTTTTTGTGAGTTGTAAAATGAGAACTCATCTCGTTAATTTTAGCGGTCAAAAGTGCGACCTGCACTTCCGAGCTCCCAGTATCAAGCTCGTTTCTACCAAATTTTTTGAGAATATTTTCTTTTTGCTGTTTTGCGACCGCCATTAAGGTCTCCTTTTTTTTGTTACTGATTTTAATTTTTTTCCATAGCCTAATTCATCGTCATGGCTGTCGATGATTACGCCAAACCTTCTCCAGGTATTACTCTGTGGATTCGTTTCAGGTCAATACTGAAATACCCGACGAAGGTGAAACCCAATTTCTTTTTCCAGCTCTACCAAGGCCAAAAGTCTTTCAGAATTTTTTGACATCAGCTGAACTGGCATCGGTCGATCCGCATCCACCCGACTGATTAATTCTAACTTGACCCGGTGAGGGATCGAACCGTTGCGCACTAAAAATTCTTCCCGCCCATCGACATAAATCCTGATCAGATGGCCCAACGCCTGCGACAACGGAATAAAAAAAGGACTTGCCGTTTCTTGAGCTATCAAATCTCGGCGGTCAGCCAACTGCTCTAAGGTCACTGCGTTTTTTAGTTGGAAATGACCGACTTCAGTTCTTTGCAATTCTAATAGATGCGCTCCCACATGAAGTTTTTTTCCCAGTTCGTGCACCCAGGATCGAATAAAACTTCCCGAAGTGCACTGAAGCGCTAACTCAAAATCCGGCAACTTCATTTGCACTTCAGACAAATCCTGAAACGTCATTTTTTTTAACGGCAGTGGAAAGCTTTCTCCCGCCCGAGCTTTGTCATAAAGCTTTTGACCGTCGACTTTCTTGGCTGAAAAGGCTGGTATCGGAAGGTCAAGCTCGCCCTGAAACATCTGAATAGCCTGGCGAACTTCTTTTTCTTGAAGATGATCAGTTTCTTTCTTTTCGGTAATTTGGCCGCTGCGATCCAGGGTGTCCGTGGTTTCGCCCAACCTTGCTTTCAAAGCATATTTTTTATTTTTTTCGATCATCAAAGCCGAGATTTTGGTGGCCTCTCCGACCAGCAAAATCATTAATCCTGTGGCCAGCGGATCTAAGGTCCCCGAATGGCCCACACTTTGAATTTGCAAGATCTTGCGCACTCGGGCCACCACATCGTGAGACGTAATGCCCTGGGGTTTATCAATTAAAAGCAGTCCATTCATGCCGACTGGCTAGCCGACGATGAAATCGGCGCCGACAATTCTCGAGCCACTTCTTCTTTTACAAAAGCCTCGATCGCATCGCCCACTTTGATGTCGTTAAAGTTTTCAATGCCGATACCACACTCGAAACCTTCGGCGACTTCTTTAGTGTCGTCTTTGAATCGTTTCAATGATCCGATCTTACCTTCAACAATAATAGTTCCATTGCGAATCAAACGAACAGAATTAGACCTAGCAATTTTTCCCTGTACGACAGCACATCCAGCAATCGTTCCTGCTTTTGGAACGGTGAACACGTTTCGAACCTCGGCGCGGCCCATGATTTTTTCAACAATGGTGGGTTTCAAAAGACCCGTCATTGCTTTTTTCATTTCGTCGATTAATTCGTAAACAATTGAATAGGTTCTGATTTCCACGTGATTTTTCTTGGCGTGGTTCATCGCACCCAAATCCGGCCGCACGTTAAAACCGATAATCAACCCATTCGAAGTTGACGCCAATAAAACGTCGCTTTCATTAATACCGCCGACACCAGAATGAATAATTTTAACTTTCACTTCCGGCGTCGAAAGCTTTGCAAACATCCCTTGAAGAGCCTCTAGAGATCCTGCCACATCGGCTTTCAAAACTACGGAAAGCTCTTTCAAATCGCCTTGATTCATTTTCGAGAAAATTTCTTCTAAAGAAACTTTGGCTTGGGTGTCTTTGGTTTTTCGATTTTCATCAATTCGAACTTGGACCAAATCCTCGGCCGCTTTTTCGTCGATGACCACATCAAACCGGTCGCCGGCCTGTGGCACTCCATCTAAACCTTGAATTTCTACTGGCGAACTTGGCAGCGCGGTCTCGACACGCTCGCCTTTTTCATTCACTAAACTTCGAACTTTGCCCTTGGTCATTCCGGCAACGATGTGCTGCCCCACTTGCAAAGTTCCGTTCTGCACTAATAAAGTCGCAACGCTGCCTTTGCCTTTGTCCAATCTGGATTCAATCACAATTCCAGTGGCTGATCGGTCGGAGTTAGCTTTTAAATCCATCACTTGAGACAACAAAACAATTTGGTCCAGCAATTCTTGAATTCCAGTTTTTTTCAAGGCTGATACTGGAACAAAAATATTCTGACCGCCCCATTCTTCGGGAACAATCTCATACTCAGTTAATTGCTGTTTAATTTTTTCGATGTTGGCGCCGGGCTTATCCATCTTGTTAACCGCAATCATGATCGGAACTTTTGCGGTCTTAGCGTGATTAATAGCTTCGATGGTCTGTGGCATAACGCCATCATCAGCGGCAACGACGACGATGGCGATATCGGTTACGTTTGCACCTCGAGCTCGCATCAAACTAAAGGCTTCGTGGCCAGGAGTATCTAAAAAAGTAATCACATCTTGAGAATCTAACTTCACTTGATACGCACCAATGTGCTGAGTGATCCCACCGGCTTCGCCATCCGCCACTCGCGCTTTTCGAATCACATCCAACAGCGAAGTTTTACCGTGATCGACGTGACCCATGACCGCAACCACTGGCGGTCGTTTAATACTTGTGGCTTCTAGATTTCCAAAGGCCGCAACATCAACTAAATCTTTGGTGGTTCTTTGAACGTTTTGGGCTTCGAATTGAAAGTCCGGAACGATCAGCGAAATCGTTTCAAAATCTAAAACCGTATTTAACGAAGCCATCACACCGTTTTTAATCAGAACTTTTATCAACTCCGGAGATTTCACTCCAAGCTCGTTGGCTAAATCAAAAACTTTCATCGATCCAAAAACTTTGACCACTCGCTTTTTAGCCGAGGGTTGGGTGATCTGTGTTTGCAAGCTGGGACGATTCAATTGGCCCTTCTTTTTCTTGGGTTGGAAGACCATTTCGCGTTTTCTAAATTCGGCGGCATCAAACTGCGCCACTTCACCTTCGGCGGCTGGTTTTGCACCACTCCCCTCGCCAGGGCCACCCTTCATCCTGCGTTTTTCTTCTTTTTTACGTTCGTTCTCCTCCATCATTGCGAAATCTGGTGGCGGAGGAGTTTGCGGACTTTGAATAAAGCCGGCTCTTAAATTCCCTTTGGGACGAGCACCTGTTTGTTGTGCGCCAAACGAAGGCCGTTGATCGGGGCGCGGTGAATATCCACCCTGCTGGCTAGAATTGGGATTGTTTTTCGCCACTCGGCTAAGATCCATGCGGCCGACAATATTTCTTTTCTGAGCGGGCATCTCGCTTGAAACACCACTTTGTCCGATGGCGACTTCTTTTTTTCTAGAAATAAATTTTTTCTCTGCAGCGGCCGCAGTGGCTTCCGGGGTTAAAGCACCGGTCATTCCTGCGGTGGCCGCAGCTGGTGTAGCGGAAATCCCAGGTGCTGCTGCGGCAGCAGAAGGAACTGCAGCTCCAGGGCTTGCGGTATTCGCCGCAGCGGGATGAGCCGCGGGCGCCACCACTACTAATTTTTGCTCAAGCTTTTGCGAAGCTTCAACTTGCGCAAATTCAGCCGAAGCTTCGGGCGAGTCCGTGTCTGTTTCGGTTTCAACTTCAACAGCTTTTGTCTTTCTTCGAACCACAGAACCTGTGCTGGCCTTGAAGACTGGCTTCTCTTCCTCGGTGGCTGCACCAACGGGCGTGGCAGTAGTTTTCTTTGCCACTTTAACTGGCCCAGCGGGTTTAGTTGGTTTTTGGATTTGCTTTGGGGCTTTCGTCGCTTCAGTTTCGTTGGCGGCAGCTTTTTTCTTTACTACCGGTTTTTTTACCGAAGTAAGTCTAGAACGAATGACCGTTAAAACCTCGGGCTCAAGCTCTGACATATGAGACTTTACAGGCAGCTGCCACTCTCTGATTTTGTCCATCAAAGCCAGGGGAGTCATGCCAATCTCTTTAGCAAACTCAAACACTTTTGGGTTATTCACGATCGGGTTCTCCTTACTCGGCCTTAGGCTCGATTTTGGTTTCTTCTTCGGTCTGATTTTCAAGCTTTTCAAGTTCCATTTTCAAACGCATATCAGCTTGAGTTTTTGCATCTCCCTGAACGACTTGAACTTGGCTCACTGGCGCCGTTGGTATGGGGATGCCCTCTTGCTTATATTTCTCCAAAACGTCTTTGGCGTCTTGAATCAGCTTGGCCGCTTTTTCTGGATCGTCATAACCTGGAATGGTCATGATGTCCTCGGGCTTGGCTTCAGCAACAATTTTGAAAGTTCCAAAACCTGATTGGAAAATATTTTGAGCCATCGTCTGAGTCATTCCCGGAATCAACATCAAATTGAAGATGGCTTCAGCAGTTCTAGAGGCCGCCTTAGAATCCGATAAAATATCAATTTTCCATCCGGTCAGCTTCGAAGCTAACCTAACGTTCTGGCCCTTTTTTCCGATCGCTAAACTTAAGTGATTATCTGGAACGACAACTTCAAGTTCTTTATTTTCTTCGTCCATAAAGACCCTTGAAATTTCAGCTGGAGCCAAGGCATTACACGCAAACCGGGTCACGTCATCGTTCCATAAAATAATATCAATTTTTTCACCTTTAAGTTCCTGCACAATATTTTGAACGCGGGTGCCCTTCATCCCAACACACGCACCCACTGGATCAACAGTGGGATCTTTCGATCGCACAGCAATTTTAGCGCGTTGTCCGGGCTCGCGAGCGGCGGCGATAATTTCCACCGTTCCGTCGTAAATTTCCGGAACTTCCATTTCAAAAAGTTTCATTAAATAACGCTCATCGGCCCTAGACATAATGATCTGGGGACCTTTGGTTGTTTGACGAACTTCCGACAAATAACCCTGCAGCCGATCTCCAGGGCGGTATTCTTCACCCGGAATTTGTTCGCGAGGTGGAATGTAGGCTTCAGTGCGACCTAGGTCGACGACGATAGCTCCCCGTTCAACCCGGCGGGCAATCCCCGAAGCAATCTCACCTTTCCGAGATTCAAATTCGTTAAAAATAATATCTCTTTCGGCGTCTCTGACTTTTTGTAAAATAATTTGTTTGGCTGTTTGGGCTGCAATCCGTCCCAAATCCGAAGAATCTAGTTTAATCCCGATCGAATCATCCAGTTGCGCTTCTGGGTCTAATTTCAAGGCTTCTTCCAAAATGATCTCAACTTCTTCGTCGATAAATTTTTCTTTGGTGACCACTTCTTTAAATTCATAAAGTTCAATTTCGCCGGACTGATCATTATACGAAGCTTCAATCTCACGATAGGTTCCAAACTTTTTTCTGGCTGCCACTAACATCCCTTGAGTGACGGCCTCGACGATCACGGCTCGGTCGATGCCTTTGTCTTTTCCTACTTGTTCGATCACTCGGCTTAAATCTGAAAACATATTATCGGCCACGATGACAACCTCACTTTTTTAGTTTCTAAAGTACAAAAAATAACTAATGCTTCTTTTTCCACGAACTACCCGCTGCGAAATTCTTTCCCGCCGTTTGGCCAAACTTGGTTTTTCCAAAGGGTGCCGCTTTTGCGGCCTTGCCAGACTTCTGACCTGGCTTGAGGGAAGGACGCTCTTTATCGGGGATTCCATATTCAAAAACCAGATTCGCTTTCTCTACGTCTTCCCATGGAAGATGAAATTCCCCACTTCCATCATCCAGACTCATTCCCGTTTCGCTAGTTTTCGTCAATATAAAGTTCAACTGATACGATTTTTGAAACTGCGGATTGGTATATCCCTGCTCAGAAAATGGGCGTTTTGATTTTATCCAAATCTTTTTTCCAACCACGCCTTCAAAATGCCAAGGCTTTCGCAACTGGCGCTCAAGTCCTGGCGACGAAACTTCAAGACTGTAGGACCCGCCGGGAATCACGTCCTCAACATCCAAAACTAAATTTAAAGCCCGCGAATATTGCGCGCAATCATTCACGCTAATTGCCTCGCTGCTAATTTTAGATTCCGAAAGATAAGACGGATTCTCAACAGACGGATTCTCAACAATCGGACCAAAGGCAGCCGAAACAACGGGCAAATTTTCGTAAGTTTCAACTGAGCCGAAAGTTTCACCGGCCGCTTTGTTTTCAGGCTCGATATAAATCTCCGCCATTCTCGTCGCCGACTCTTGACCCTGGTCACCGACCGTCTTGTCCAATGAACTGGCTTCTGCCAGTTGCAGCGAAGAATCGTCTTTTGATAACTTCTTTCGAACTTTATCGATATAGATTCGAAGCGTGCGATGGTGGCCTGCTCCGATCATCTCGATATCATATAGCTTTAGGCCCTCGCGTTGCGCGACTTCAGAGGCCAAACTTTCGACTTTTGATAAAATTTCTTTATTGTGCATGTTTATAAAATAAAAATGGGCTGTTACCAGCCCTTCGGGGAATTTTTTAACAAATATAAGTATTTAAATCAACCTTTAAAATTTCCGAAGCTCATCACCCAGGCGTCGTGTCCGTCCGAGTAGTATGCTTTTCGAATGGAATCACAAACAAAACCAAATTTTTTATACAACTGCAATGCACGATGGTTTTGGCTATGGACCTCTAACCACAGGGGTTTATTCAGTTGCACTTGAATCTGGTTCAAAGCTTTCAAAGCCAAACCTTGCTGTCGAAATTTGGGGTGAACCCAAAAATAAAGAATCTCGGTGGCGTCAGCGTGGGCCAGGGGAACCCATAACCCCACAAGCCTAGCGCCCAGAAAAAAACCTTCTGCATTGTTTTTAATCACTTCTTTTTGGATCTCGGCAAAGGACCAATGCCAAAAGTATTTGGGGCTGGTTTCATTTTCCCAATCGGCAGAAACGCAGCTGACAAGATCTTGCGAAGTTAATTTGCGAAACGTGAGCAGTAGTTCGCTTTTCAAACCGAGGGCTCGGTTAAAACGCGCAGCCGATGCTTTTTCTTTAATGCTTCGAAATGGTTGCGCAACTTTTCTTCTTGCTTTCGCTGAGTCAAAAAATCGACGATATTTTCTCGAAATTCGGCGATAGGCCGATTGCCGAAGCGAATGCGATTTTTATCAAAATATTCTTTGATTTCGGATTCCGAAGGAGTGGTCAGTGCTTTTTCAGACATCAACTGAAAATATTTTTGCGCCCGCATTTTTCGCCGCAACAGTTTCAAAATTTCTTTTTCCTGAGCCTGCGACGGCGACCACAACGGACTGCCACGTATCGCTGGAAGAATCGCTGCCGTTCGCGTTTTTAAAAGATCCTCGTCGACTTTTGCCACATCAAATTGATCTGATTCAGCTTCAACAAGAGCCTCTAACATATTAGAATTTAATTGCTTTTTAAAACCATCACTGGTGACATCAGGGGGTCCTTCCAACAGCGGATTTTTGGGCGGATTTTTGGGCTGCTTTTTGTTGGCAATATTTTCCACCAGAAACCAGCGCTCGATAAACGCAGATAACAAAACTTCACGAGTAGTAATCACCGACGTACCCTGCACGCCGACTTGAGCTAAAGCTTCGCTCTTTTTAAAAGCAGTATCCGGTTTGGGCGAACCCCGCGCAGCGGCGGTCGCGCCGAATAGAAAACAAAACACCAACGACATTGGTAGCGAATTACCATGCTTGGGTGAACAGATCTGGTGTTTTGGGTAAAGAAAATAAAATCTCATTGACCTAATGCTAACGGTTTTGTTCTTCAAAGTCATGCCCTTCAAGCCAGAGCTTCCGCTTGAAAAATGGGGATTTAGAAGGTCACCCTTCTCACGCCCTCGCTATAAAATACTTAGTGAGACGCAGCCAAGTTTTTCCCAAAAAATGAAACTACGGTTACATAGGGGTTATGATCGGGGTTAGGCCCATCGGTAAGTCGAAAAAAAGTCGAAGTCGGGTTAAAAAACTCTTTTTGGGTTAGCCGTCGCTCGATTTCAGGCCCCGTCATAGAATTTAGAAATTGTACTTAGCTAAAAATAACAGCTGATAATAACTTAGGCGCTCGAGCGGGTTGTTATTTCCGTTGTTGGGGGTGGTGTAAATATTTTGATAATTGGCGGTACTGGTTTTGTAGGTCAGATTCCACATATATCTGAAATCTATCCCCAACGCGAATTTCTCGGTCAGATCGAAATCAAAACCAGTTGTTAAACCCCAATCCAAAGATTGGGAATCCGCTTGGTTGTTCAAAAGGTTCCAACGTGTATCGCGATAAGTTCGGTATGAAAAAGCAACCACTCCGCCGGCATTGGGCTGGAATGAACCCTCCATAAACACACCTTTGATCGCGAAATCGAAAGAATAATGGTCTACGTTGGTGACGCGATTGTAGTAATTGGTGCCGATCAGGGCTCCATCTCGCTGAGTCAGTTCGTAGTTAGATGCCAAGAAATCACCTTGGACGATCATGCTATCACTTAGCTTTGAACCCACGGCGACTCCGGCTGAATAATTTCCGCGAACGTTATTGGCATCCATATATCCTGGGATGCCACCCAGGCCGCCGACGAAAATGCGGCGAGATGGCTTTTTCTCTTCTTTAATTTCTGCGATCGGTGCCACGATCGTTTGTGCCGGTACTACTTGAGTCACCGGAACTACCACTGGCTGTTGCTGTTGTTGGCCGTTTAGATTATTGATTCGATCGCCAAACAGGGCGTCCGAGCGACGACGTTCGTCTTCCATACGCGACTGTTCTAGTTTCTCGACGATTTTTTGTTCGGTTTGCAGTTCTGATTCCTGACGGGCTTTTCGCAAACGCTCGGTCGGAGACTCCATTAAAGGGGTAGCTTCGATAATTGTCGTTGGTTGCTTTTGGACTCGTTGCTGAACTTGCGGTGCCTGTTGCTGAGGCTGCTGCACATTCACTTGAACTGACGAAGACGCATTGCCGTTTTTAGCCTGTTGAGAAATGCGATCGATCTCCGAGTTTAAGTCTTCGTCTAAATCGGCCTGCGCCCAGGCGAAATTGGCCATAGTTAAAACCACAAGAATCTTCAAGGACGCGCTTGAGGCTTGCCCAACCCAATTGAATTTGTTTTTGAAAGCCGTTTGTCGAGTAGTCATAAACTCTCCTTACTTAATTAAAATAATCCAATTGATATTAGAGCAAACCTGGGACCATAGACTGGGCTTTATGGTGTTTAGCTAAATACTTGAAATATTGGGAATTATTTCTGTTAGAAATTTTCGACCGCTGGGTACGGGTGATGAACTTTTAATCACTAAGCGCAAAAAAGCTGAGCATCACGTGAAAAAGGACCTTGAGTCGAAGCTCATAAAACTCTATGACTAGATTTCTTGGCCCTGTGGTGGAATTGGTAGACGCGCTGGACTCAAAATCCAGTGTCCGTAAGGGCGTGGGAGTTCGATTCTCCCCGGGGCCACCACATAAGCAAGTATTGGCTGTTCTCATTTAAGTGTTGGTCCCCTCAAAATCAAAAGTATTCGAACTCCTCTGCCCCTTCATATCAAAAACCTCAAAGCAAGTTGACCGCGCGGGTTCCAATGTCATTTGAATGTTGACCGAACTTAGAGACAAACCCGACATTGGATGTCGAAGATAAAATCGAAACTGACGTTTTATTTTAAAAGGGAAGTATGGACTGCGGGCGAAAAGCTGGAGTCGAACCTATTAAGGAATTAGTGATGGCAGGCTGACTCAAGATGCTCTAGAAAAGAGCAATTTAAAAGGGGTCAGAAATGGGAAAGCCAAGAAGAAAGTTTAGTAACGAGGTCAAAGTGAAGGCGGTGGATGATTACGTTTCAGGCCGCCGGTCGGCCGCGCAGGTTGCCGCTGAGCTAGAGACAACACCAACTCAAGTTTATAGTTGGAGAGTTCAGCTTGAGGAAAAAGCAAAGGGGTTGAAAGTTGATGAGTTGACATCTGCGGATCGAAATCCAGCCGATGCTTTGGTGATCCATCAGTTGCTGAAAGAGCGAGACACCTATCAAAAAACTGTTGGTGAGCAAACGGTGATCATCGAGCTTTTAAAAAAACGCCTACGATCGACGAGCTCACAACAGCGGAGCGAATTGACTGGGTTAATCGAAACTTTAGAGCGGTCGGTTCAAAGAAGAAAGCGCGGCGAATAGTGAATCTCGCCGAGAGCACTTACTACAGCGATCCAAAGGTATCCCGCAAAGATCGTGACGAGCAGGATGCAGATATTCGGGGCAAGGTTGAGCAGATCAGGGTTGAGTTCCCGAAGACAGGGTATCGGATGTTGCTGGCGCATTTAAAGCGCGCTGGAGTGAGTATTGGCGAGCGAAAGCTTCGAAGGATTTTGACAAAATTTGATCTGAAGTTTCGTGCCAAAAAAAGATTTGTTGCGACGACCGATTCGAATCACTGTCATGAAGTCCATCCAAATTTAATCGAAGAGTTCACGGTGAACGGAGTTAATCAGGTATGGACCGCTGACATCACTTACATCCGAATCAACACTGGGTTTGTTTATTTGGCCGTCGTCATGGATATTTTTTCTCGGAAAATTATCGGTTGGTCGATCTCGAAAAAAATCGATGGAGCACTTGCAATCTCGGCCTTAAGAATGGCGATTGAGAGACGTCAGCCCCCGCGAGGCGTGATCCATCATTCAGATCGCGGGGTCCAATACCTTTGTGAGGCCTACGTAAAAATCCTCGATGAAAATGGATTCCACAAATCCTGCTCAAGAAAAGGAAACCCATACGACAATGCTTGGACCGAATCATTGATGAAGACCTTGAAGTACGAAGAAATCCACATGCGAGAATACGACACATATCTCGAAGTGGTTGAGCAACTGCCACAATTTATCGAGGAGGTTTACAACAAGAAGCGTCTGCACTCATCCATTGGCTACTTGCCACCGGAGGAGTTTGAAAATATGGTTTTAAACAAAAATAACGTCAGCCAACCAAATCTAAAACTCTAAGTGGTTGGGCTCCAATAAAACGCCCGCACTTCAGTTGAAGATTATCATTAGGAGGAACTGATGGAGAAATATCCGAAAAAACGCCCTACAAGAAGGCCTTCCCACCCTGGGGAGATACTAAAGAGTCTGTGGCTTGATGAGCTTGGCTACAGTCAGTCTTATTTTTCAGAACTCCTGGTTGAGGCGTCGGGCGGATTGTCTAAAAAGTCTACGCTGCAAACGAAACTCAATGAAGTTATTAGCGGTAAAAGAGCAATGAGTGCGGATTTTGCTGTTCTTATCAGTAAAGTGCTTAAGAGCAGTCCTAAGATGTGGATGAACCTACAGATACAGCTCGATATTTGGGAAGCTGAAGATAGGGCTGTATAAATGTCAACCTAATCGGGGTAAGATCAGTTTTCGGGCTACTCGAAGTTTCTCATGTCACCAAGAAAGTAGTTGATATTGACTCCAGCCAACCTGGCTTTTTCAAGGCCGTTGGCGACCATTTCTTTTGAGTGCAAATGCTTGAGACAAAGAAGCGTTTGATTGAAATCGTCTCATCGAACCGAGTTTTGAGGAATGAAAGTATTGAAATTGTTTTTAGAAAACCCTTCGCCATCCTGGTCAAAAAGAGCGATGGAATGAATTGGTGGACCCAACCAGAGTCGAACTGGTGACTTATCCATGCCATGGACATATGATACCAACTTCACCATGGGCCCCCGAGTGACGTAGTTAGCAAAACTATTTTGATCTTGATACATTTTTTTTTAAAACCAATAATGTTTCCGAAGTTCGTTTTCAATTATTCAGCAAGCTAAAAAAAATAAAGCCTTCAATAGAAAAGGAAAACCACCAATGAAAAATTCGCTCTTTAATAGCGTTTCAAAAGTTTCGCTCCCTCTAGGCCAGTTCAGTAAAGGACCGTTCAAAGTAGGCCTGCTCAGTAAAATTTTGCTTAATGTCTTGGCTGTTTTTTTCATCGGCAGCGCGGCCAGTGCTAAAGACCTTACAAGTAGACTTGGAGTTGGCTATCGGAATGCTTTCCCCTTTGATCTGCCTAGTATTTCAGCGATCTATTATCCCAGCGAGCAAATCGGTTTGGTGGGTGCCTTGGGAATCGATACTGAAGACAAAGCTTCTAAATTTGGAGTTCAGGTCGGCGTTCGAAAAATTATTTTTAAAGAGCCTCAATTGAATTTTTTTATGGGTTCAAGTTTGGCCATGCTGTCTCGCGAGATTTCAGAACAAACTGAATCTGGCTTTGCACTGGATGGCTTAGTGGGCTCGGAATTTTTCTTGCAGGGGTTGGATTCATTAGGATTTAGCCTTGAAACCGGAATCAGTGTGTCCAACTTTAAAAAGGTTCGCTTCCGTACTGTTGCGGACTCATTTCTGCGAGCCGGCGTAGTATTTTATTTTTGAAGTTGATCGTTCAATAAAAAAGGAAATTTAAAATGAAAAAGATTATTTTTACTAAGGATGCTCCGGAACCGATTGGGCCTTATTCTCAGGCTATAGCATGCGGTCCGATGCTTTTTTGTTCGGGGCAGATTGGTCTTAACCCGCAAAATTCGCAAGTAGTCGAGGGTGGCTTGGTGCCTCAGGCAGAGCAAGTGATGAAAAATATTTCCGCAGTCTTGAAAGCTCATCAGCTGGATTTTCAAAATGTTGTAAAAACTACCATTTTTCTGACTCAGATGTCGGACTTTGTAACCGTTAATGAAATCTACGGAAAGTTTTTTAAGGAAAATCCTCCGGCACGATCGACGGTGGCAGTCAGTGGACTTCCCAAAGGTGTCTTGGTCGAAATCGAGGTCACGGCATTTAAGCCCTCTTAAAAAAGTTTTGAGAACTCAGAAATTTAAAAATAAAATTTTAATCTGGACCATCCTGGGTATCGTTCTAGCGATAGGTGGTTTTTTTTTCTACGTCGACTGGGCCGAGATTCAAGCAGAGCCCATCAATTCTTGGACCGAGGATCCGCAAGCTGACTGTGCGGTCGTTTTAACCGGCGGTCCAGGTCGATTGCGCGAGGGGTTTTCTCTTCTTTCTCGGAAACTGATTAAAAAATTGATTATCAGCGGGGTTCGCCAAGACGCCGAGCTTCGCGAAATATTTCCTCTATGGCCCATTTATGGACCCATGAGTGAAGAAGACGTTGTTCTTGAAAAGCGGTCCACAACCACTTACGGCAATGCTCAGCAGACTCTGCCCTTGGTCGAGGCCCTCAACTGTCGAACTTTAGTATTGGTCACTTCAAAAGTTCATATGCCTCGCGCGTATCGGACATTTAAAAAAACATTTCCCAAGGATTTTCCGATCTATAAGCACTCTTTACCGTTGGCTCCCCAAGAGATGCGTTGGCTGGACCTGACCAATGAAATCCTAAAGAGCTTTTTTTATTCACTCTGGGCGTATTAACATCTTGTTGAAATCAAATTGAAGTCTCTGAAATGGTTCCCTCAAAAGCTTTACAAACATTCCCAAACAAATTGCCATACAAATTGCCAGACAAGTTTGGCAAAAAAGTACCAGATCAGTTGCTAGCCTAAATACCAGCTTGTAAGCTTTACGATTGGTCACATAGCTTAGCGCATTTTTTCTAAAGGTTCATTTTTGAATTTCCTATTTCGATCGGGGATTTAATTTAGTTTTTGTCTGTGTAGTACCGATAACGAACCTATGACAGGCTTAACGTTTATCGATTCTGTGGGTCGCAAGCTTTTAGATCAGCTGCAGTATTTTTTCCAAATGCTACTGATGTTGTATCTTTCAGTTCGCGCGACTTTAAAAAACCAATCTCACGGCTTAAGAACAATTTTTGGAATTTTATCGCTGCAGATTTTTTACACCGGCGTGAATGCATTGCCGCTGGTCACCGTGTTGGCGATGGCTACCGGATGCGTGGTCGCCTTACAGGGCGTCCAATTGTCCATCCTGGGTGGCGTTTCCATGATCGGGCAACTTTTAGTGGTTTTTGTTGTTCGCGAAGTGGGCCCGCTGTTGACCGCCTTGGTCGTAATCGCGCGGTCGGGAACCGCAATGGCTTCTGAACTGGGAAATATGCGAGCCAATCGCGAAATCGAAGCCTTGGAATCCATGGGGATTAACCCTTTGTCGTTTATTGTTTTTCCGCGGTTAGTGGGCGGACTGATCAGCGTGTTGTGCCTTTCTTTGTATTTTATTTTTATCAGTCTTCTTGGTGGCTTTTTGGTGGCTAAATTCGCCCACGATATTTCTTTTAATTATTACATGACGCTGATTTTAAATTCTCTGACTTTCAATGATGCCTACCTTTTTCTAATTAAAAACACCTTCGGCGGAGTCATGATCTTTGCGATCAGTTGCCAACAAGGATTTTCGGTGAGAAAAAGCCCAACGGAAGTTCCAGCAGTCACAACCCAAGCAGTGGTGAAAAGCATTTTATTTGTCGTGGTCTTTAATTCAAGTGTCACTGTGCTTTTCTACTTTAAAGATTATTTGTTTTCGGGACTATTGTGAAAATAGAGAAAATGGAATTCAAGAATTTAAGTTTTTCAGTCGCAGATCAAAAGATTCTCGAAGACGTCACATTTACTTTTTCTCTAGGGCGCTGGGTCTGGATTTCATCAGAAGGCGGGGTGGGCAAGTCTTCGCTTTTGCAAATCATGGCGGGCTTAAAACTGTCTCAAAAAGGAAGTTACTCGGTCAACTCGAAGAATGTCGAAGAATTATCCTTTGAAGAATTTTTGCCACTACGATTGCAGATGGGATATAGTTTTGATCTGGGAGGCTTAATTCACAATCGTTCATTGATTGAAAACCTGAAGCTTCCCTTAAATTATCACAAGAAAAAAACTCGGGCTGAAGCGGATTTAATCGCTATGGATTTATTGCGCCAATTTGATATTCAAAAATACAAAGACCATAAGCCTTCGGATGCGCCAGGATCGGTTCGCAAACTGGTGGTTCTTTTAAGAAGCCTTATTCATCTGCCGCAAATTCTTTTGTGGGATGATCCCACCATGGGACTTCAAGATGAAACCTGTCAGAAATTATTTTCATTGGTCAAAAAACTTCAAGAGCAAGGAGCAGTGACCTCGGTATTTATCGCAAGTCAGGATCAAAAAATTTTAAAGCATGCAGACTGTGAAAAAGTTCAATTGTCCGGTTACCATTTAGAAAGGTTAAGTGCCACATGAGACTTAACGAGTTGGGAGCTTCACTACGACCCAAATTCAATCGCTTTGAACGGGCGGCGGGAATTTTTATCTTAGGGGCGTTCTTAGGTTTCTTTTTTTTAATTGCGGGATTGGTGGTTAAAAAGGGTTGGTTTGATAAAAAGTCTTATTATTTTTCGGAATTTGATAATGCGGACGGCGTTCGCGCAGGAACTTTGGTGCAGATCTCGGGTCTGAACGCCGGTCAGGTTTCAGCGGTAGATTTAACCAGCGACAATAAGATCCGAGTTGAATTCTACATCAGTGAAAAATTCGTGGATAAAATTAAAGCCGACACTAGCGCGCAGTTAATTAGGCCCTACATTATTGGCGAAAGAGTTTTGGAAGTAACAGTGGGGACAAGTACGTTTCCTAAGCTGGCCGAAAATTCAAAAATGGAAAGCCGCGAGGGTGCAGATTTGATGACCCTTTTGTCTGGTCGCAAGCTGAACGAGTCTTTGCAATCCATGACTGGTATGATTGAAAGTTTGCGCTATTTGGCTGACGCTTTTTTAGAAAAAGGCAGAACTCAGAATATGGTCAAAATGTTTGACCGGATCGAGCCCCTGTTAAAAAACTTCAACGTGATGACGATCGAGATGATCAAGTTGGCTCAACAGGCGAACAAGGACGAAAAATTTGGGGTAGTGCTTTCCGAGCTTGCGCAAGTGTCGCAAGAATTCAATCGAATGATTCCCCAGATCAACGCCGCAAACCCCGAGTTTGGAAAAGATCTATCCATGCTTGTCAAAAATATGGATCAGATTGCCCGAGAATTTAAAGTTGTATTGCCAGCTTTGGCAGAAATTGCACCCGATCTTCCAAAGACCAGCCGTCGCGCTGTGGAGGCCTTGAACGAAGCCGTCATTCTTATGAAGGGAATGCAGAAATCGTACTTCCTGCGCAGCGGAGTTAAGGAAGTTAAAGAGGAAGAAAACCCTCCTGTCCGTCAACCCGCCGATATGGCCCCCAAAAATGCAAAATAAGTGAATGTAAATAGTAGGGGTCAGCTGCTAGCGAAATAAAAATCCTGTGAAGCATTCTAAAACTCCCCTTAAGCCTTCATTATGTTAACCTGGTCTTGATTTTTTTTTAAGGGCTGCACAGGCCCGCGAATTGAATCGGGTTTGGAGTATTTTTCCCGATTTGAGGCAAGATAAACGCACAGAACCACTCACATTAAAAAAAAAGGATAGAAAAATTTAATTTCAAGTGTGCAATTCTTTGGCGAAAAATAAAATTGCGGCCTACCGCTCAATCTGAAATCAGCAAAAAATGGCAATTATTTAAACAGAAAGTTTTTTTTTATGAGTTAAAAAGCAAGTCCAATTCCTAAATCTAAACCGGTCACCACGCCTGAAAATGCTCCGATTGTTGCGCCGGCATTTCCGTTTGATGCCACCAATGGTGCAGATGGGTATGAATAGTTTAAAAAACCAAGTCCTAGATTTAAATTGAAGACATCCCAAAACCAGTGGTAGCCGGCGGTTCCGGAAAAATACGTCGCCGAGCCTTTGTAAGTGTAATCGATACCTGAAAGTGACTGCTTGTAATTGGTAGCAAAGACTCCGGCGCCTCCGGCCACATACCAACTGTTTGAACCCATACCATTTGAGTACAGCGAAATCAGTCCGCCCATCTGAGTGACTGAAATCGAATAGGAATTCCCGCTAGAAATCGAGGCGTATCCAAACGAATTATAGTTAACTCCAAGCCCCAAACGATTGCCAACCGCAAATTCCAACAGTCCTCCATGAAACAAGCTGTACCGGACGTTCATATATTTCGCTTGCGCCAAACTGGAAGTGCTTAAAGTGATTAGTGCCAATTTGAATAATAGAGTCCAAAAGCAAACCAAAAAATTTTTCATCGAGTAAACCCCTGTTTAAATACGATGATTGGGGCTTTTTCATTCTGAATCAACGCTTGACCTGCGTCGGCAATTCAAATGGTTCTATTTGGATTTTGAAATTTTGCTCACTGGAGCAACTTTATTTTTGCTCCGGTATTTGGTTAAAACCTAAAATATGGCCAGTAGAGCTTTTTATTTATCTTTAAAATTTTTCTCTCTCGACATATTTAGCTCCCAAGGAGAAAATCATATGAAAAAAGTTTTTTTTAGTGCGGTCCCGTTTTTGTTTTTAATGACATCCACATTTGCGCTCGCCGACCAAAAAAGTGACGAGGCCATCATTTCAGCCCGGCAGGCGCTGATCAACGTTCGTGAAAGTCCAAATAATAACTTCGGCATGTTCACCGATGAACAAATCCAGACTTTTCTGGAATTGCAGAAGGAATCTGGCAAACCCTTAGTATTCTTTGGTACCAATCCCGATGAATTAAAAGATATCTCGGTGACAGGAAACACTAATGCGGCCATGTTCGCGCTTCGTAAGGCTAAATTTACTCTTTACGTGGCTAACGGCGAATCTGCCAGCGACTATGTTGCCACATTCAGAAGTTTTCAAGATAAAGCGGATCGGGTCAGAGGCAATCGACCATTGAAGTATTTCAGAACTTCTGAATGCCAATTGGGCCAATTGACCTTTTTTGGGCTTAGAAACCAAGCGACATATTGGTTAATTCAAGCTGACGACAGCGCCAATAGTGACGGGCTTAAAGTCGGCGAATCAATAAAAAACTTTCTAGAATTTCAAAAAAAATCTGGCGAAAAACTAGAGGACTTTGGGTTTTCAGCTGCAAAGCTTCAAGAATTAAAAACAAAAGGTTACGTGGCCTCGGCAAAATACTGGCTTAGCAAAGCCCGAGCTTGTGTTCAAAATGCCGACACCCGTTCTGAGGTCAGATCTTACATTGATTCTTTTCGGGCTCAGAAAGAACTTTCTGGGAAAACACTGGCCGAACTTGGTACTTCCGAAAGTGAAATTGAAGAGCTTCTCGCAAAAGGTCATTAAAAAGTTCGAAGGTTCGGCGCTCGATGGGGCGCCGGAAAACCGGCGCAATTATTTAAGATACTTGTCAATGCATCCCAGTGAAGTCACCAATTGCACTAAGTCGCCAATCAATGGATGATTCAGATCCATCTTTATAATTTGGGCGGTCAGGGCGTCATTCATTTGCGAAAATTCAATGGCAGAATCTGGTTTTAACAGTTCGGATAAAAAATGCGGACTGGTGAGGTAAGTCAGCTGATTTGCCTGCCCCAAATACAATGAGACCGAAACAATTTGAGCTAACCTTTTTTTACCTGCAGCCGGCTTTGAGCTCCAATCAATACGGAATTCTGTTTTTACTTTAAGTAGGCAGGTTTTTTCGGTGCCATTTCGAAGATCGCGAAACATTTCTGCCATCCGTTCGGCCAAAAAATTTTGCAGACTGTCTTCAAAGTTGACTATTGAACTCGACAAACCAAAATCTTCATCTAAAAAATCTAGCGGAGAAGCGTCCATTGTTCTAAAGTTCTCGTGGGCAAAAAAGATTTTTGCACGCAGCGAGTTTGACTTAAAAAGTGCGTCCCAACTGTCGACCTCCAGTCCTGTCGCCTGGGCCGCTTTTTTAAATTCAGCAGGATTGGCATCGCAAAGAAGCCAAATGGTTTTTGGATATTTCTTGAAAACCATCGCAAGTTTAACATCTCCAATCAACGCATCCCTGATCTCTGGTATGTCTGGCCTGGCGCACTTGGGATTAGCAACGGCCGCGGCTCGGCGAAAAGCCTTTGGATCAAAGGTCAATTCACTTGAAAACTTTAATCCCAAGGGGCTGGTCAACATTTGCGAGATTTCCGAAATTGCGGTTTTAAATCCAGACTCAACCAAGTGGCCGCCACCGCGGTCCTGACCTTCGGCAAGTGCCGAAGTTGATGGGCCAGCGCTAGATAAAAAACTTAGTAAAAATAAAACTCGAAATTCTTTCATAGGCCGATCATTTAACCAGTCGGGATCAAAAAAACTACTGCGATCACCACTTCCAATGCTTTCTGTAATCTTTTCTTGCCACTGGCGTTGAGAACAACAGATCACAACGTCAATGTCTTGGAGCCACCAGATAAATGCCAATTCATCTAAAGTTGGCAGAAATGTTCAGCCGGCCAATCAGCCGGCAAATCATTCCAAGCCTACTGATAAATAAATAACTTTCTTAAATTTCCATCTGAAGAGAGCCCGATCTAAAACGCTAGTCGGTCTTATGAATCGATTCAGTAAACAAAATTCCAAAAATTTGACTTGATTTCTGCGCGCTCCGACACAAACTTAACTAAAAGTGGGGTCGCGCATTTCGATTTTTTGGGATTTCTTTAGAAAATATTTATTGTGGGCGCCTTCGGGGTCGGTCGTAAAGAAAATATCGTGGCTGACCTTGATGGGTGTGCTGGTCAGTCTAACTGCCATGGTCCTGGTGATCAGCATTATGAATTCGTTGAACGCCAATCAGCGCGAACGGCTGCTGGCGATTGATCCTCACTTAGTGATATCTTTGGATGGCCCCGCCCCAGAAAAAACCGCAGGCAGGGATCAAAAAAATAAAATCTTAGAATTTTTGAAAACTAAAAATGCATTTGCTGCCGAAGTGGAAGTCCGTGATCTGATTTTAAAAACTTACGAGGGTCGATTTCGAGGTGTCGAGGCCCGCGGGCTGCCTGCGGAAGTTTTTCAGTTTTTATTTGAAAAAATGCGCCAGCTTTCCAAAAAAAATAAAAATTATTCCTTTATCCCAGATCAAATTCCAGGTCGGGCCGAAGTCAATTTGGGCGTCGATCTGGCATACGCTTTACAAATTTTCGAAGGCGAAGAGCTGACCTTTATCTCGCCGGAACAGCTAGTCTTGTCGGTCACCGATTCTCCGCAAGTGTTTAAAGTTCGAGTGAAAAACATTTTAACGACTAATATTACCGATATTGACTCGCACGTGGTGTTCTACCAATTGGGTCAGCTGCAACGAAAAAAAGCGGGGGATTCTTCGGTACAAAATCAAATTTTTGTTTGGTTAGATGCGCCTGATCAAGCACCTGCTCTTAAAAAAATCTTGAAATCCGAATTGCAGGTGGATTCTCAAGACTGGCAAGAGAGAAATTCTAGCCTTTTTTTCGCCCTAAAACTTGAAAAATTAATGATGGTTATTTTTTTAGGGATGGGCGCGCTGATTGCGGCGTTGTCGCTAATTTCAGTGGTTAGTCTTTTAATTTCGCAAAAACGCCGAGAAATTTCTCTGCTGCAGTGTTTGGGTTTTTCAAAAACCCGGACGCAAAATTTATTTTTTTCATTGAGTTTTGTTTTGGGAAGCCTAGGAATAGTCTCGGGGTTGGCGTTTGGAATTGGGCTTTCTATTTATTTAGAAAAATTCCCTTTTCAACTGCCCTGGAAGATTTACTATGACACGAGCTTGTCAGCGATAGTCGATCCGTGGATGATTTTTGCGGTCGCCATGGTTTTTATTTTAATGCTGATCGCTTCGTCTTTTTTAACGGCAAAACAGGTTTTAGACATCACCATTTCTGAAGGGATTAAAAAATCCGTTTAAAAATTTAAATCTGCCCGTCAATTAAACGCATCACTTCGTTCAACGAGGTTTTTTTATCTGTCGAAGCAGTTCTCTTGCCGATAATTAAAGCGCAAGGCACAGAAAACTTTCCGGCGGGGAATTCCTTATCCATCATGCCAGGGATCACCACGCTTTGCTTTGGAATAAAGCCCCTGTAAGTTTTCTTTTCTGCGGTAGTGACATCGATGACAGGAGTTGAAGCGGTCAGCATAACGCCCGCACCTAAAACGGCTTCCTGTTCGACCAAAACCCCTTCGACAATTACGCAGCGAGATCCCACAAATACGTTATCTTCGATCACCACACTTCGAGTCGAGATGGGCTCAAGCACACCGCCGATTCCGACTCCACCAGAGAGATGCACATTTTTTCCAATCCATGCGGCCGAACCCACGGTCGCCCAAGAATCCACCATAGTTCCCGCACCCACGCGGGCGCCGATATTGATAAAGCTTGGCATAAGCACGCAACCTTTTTCAATGTGACTGCCAAAGCGAGCGCACGCAGGGGGCACCACCCGAACAAAATCTTTAGCCGACCATTTTTTCAGAGGGATTTTATCATAAAACGAAAGCGCTGGGCCGACCTCAAAATAAAAGCAGTCAGAAATTTTAAAATACAGTAAGATAGCTTGTTTTAACCAAGCATGATGAATCCATTTCCCTTCGATTTTTTGGCAAACCGAAAGACGCCCTTGATCCAAATGCTCCAGAGTGGATTGAATCAGCTGCCTGTCTTCAGGTTTTAACTGGGAGACAAATTCGGGTTCAGATATTCTTTTGTAAAGGGATTCGATAGCTAATTGTTGATCAATCATAGGACACCTTTGCACACATTTTTAGAAAATTAAATACGTTAGCAAAGGCTCGCAAAAGAGATTTGTTTATAGCTTGGATTCAATGAATTGATGGAAGAAATAGTTTTAGCTCCTCGAATGCAATTCTTCTTGCGATAATTTTAAGCAAATTTGCCCTCAGGCCCATCGAATGCTTGAACTGTATGTTGTCTTCCGATATTCCTGGTCGATCTTCAAAGTTCGGGGGAGGGTTTTGAAAAAATCAAATTTATTTCTTCCTTTTTTTCTGGGCGTTTTTTTCTGTTATAGCGCGTTTTCAGCAACAAGCTGTCGCGAAAAAAAAATAATAGATGCCATTCGTACTCCTGCCCAGGGTTGACCCCAGATCGGATTGTTGATTTCTGATCCAGGATCAGGGGGATTGCAACTGATCGAGCAAGCCCAAGCTGCAGGTATCCCGGTGATCACCACCTTTGATCCGACTCGTTTGCTTCAAGTTTATCACACCTTTGTTAAGCCTGCGGACCATCATATTGATGTCTCGCGATTTCGAAAAAATCATCGTCTTCAAATGAAGCCTTTATGGGCTGCGATTGAAAGCATGGCGAACCAACTTGGGATCCAAAGACTGATAGTATTGCCCGGCCTAGAGACCGGTGTGAATCTAGCTTTTTCTTTGAACTCGTTGAAAGCGCAAAGACCCAAGGGATTGGAAATTCCGGTGCGATGGGAAATTGATCTTGGCCTTTTGGGTCATAAGAAAGAATTTTTAAAACATCTTGCAGATCACGGTTTTATGGTTCCCATTTCGGAATCAGTTAGCAGTATCGAAGAGGCTCGGCGGGTCGTTGAAAAACATCATTTTTTTCAAGTTCCCGGTTTTGAGGTTGCGGTATTAAAACTAGACGATTCAGCCGCCGGAATGGGAATTACTTTTTCAAATACTTTGGCCAAACTTGAGGCCAACTTGCAAAAAACTTTTGATAGCAAAAGTCTTCGGGGCGATCGAAACAAAAGCGCATTGATTCAACAATATTTGGGCGACGCCGAATCGGCGGTTCAAGGGATACGTTTTTCCTTCAAAGGTAAAACCTATATTGTCATCACTGACGTCTTGGAATACTCGCGCTTTAAAATCTTAGATGGTCCAGGTGCTATTAACGTCCCCGATGTGCGGCGGGTGGTCGCTACTCAGGGCAAGAAGGGCAGCGGCCTGCATTTGGCGATGGCACAATATGGGGCAAGAATCGTGGCCACTCTTCCGGTGAATCTGATGCAATTTCATATCGAAGCCTTTACTAATCCCTATAATCGACCCGATGTTAGTTTTGATTATGATCATTTTATGACCACCGACGGAAATATGCGCGGGCCTGGATCCTTATTAAGCAAAGCAGCTGCCTTAGCGACGGGGGGATTTGATGTGAATCAATCTTTGATTCAACTGTTAAAAGATCCCGATCAATTTTTGAAACAGTTTCCGGTGGACCCAAGACTTTCTACTTCAGATTACGAAGTGATTATTATCCCTACTCAGAAATCGACCTACCATTTAACCATCAGTAATTTTACTGAGGGCGCAAAGCTAAACCCTTACCTGATTTCAAAACTTAAAGATTTTGGTGATAAAGTCAAAGCCGAGGGCGGAGAATTTTTTTATGATTTCGGGTCGAACAAACCGGGCCAGGTAGTACCAACCAGCCAAGGCTTAATGGATAAACTGGGGGTAGTGATCATTGCGTTTGATAGCGAGCGGCTATGTAGCAAGTGGGCTTTTGAATTTCGCAATCGCTTTCCGCTTTTTGCGCCAGGCGCGCCAGGGTCGATGATCCCGATGCCTTTGTTAGGAAAACCCCACCCTTGGGAGAAAGCGAAATAGTTCTCAAGAACAATTGTTTACGGACCTTTTTAGTCACTTGCCGGCGCCCCCTAAATTCTGATTTGATAAAAACAATGAATTCATTTTTTCGATACAATCGAAGTGGCGAACTGCAATTTGGCCCGCATAATTTAGCCGAAGTAACTTCGGAACTTCGTGGACCCACTTTTTTTTATTCTTCCATGATTTTGGATCATCGTTTGAAAGTCTTTGCGACCGAAGTAAAAAAAAATCTGCGATTTCCGCCAAAGATTTTTTTTGCGATGAAGGCAAATCACAATCGCCAAGTGCTAGACCATATTCGCCAACAAAATATTGGGGTCGACGTGGTCAGCGGTGGCGAGCTTCGACTGGCATTGGATTTAGGATTTGCACCCGATCAAATTATTTTTTCTGGTGTTGGAAAATCCATCGACGACTTGCAGTTGGCTGCAAGTCGTAAAATTTTTCAAATTAATATCGAAAACTTTGGCGAGCTAAAAAGGCTTTGCAAAATTCAAAACCAGTTGCGAACCCCTTCAACATTTCAAACACCATTAAAGATTGGGCTTCGTTTGAATTTGGATATCGATGCTGGGTCTCACCCCAAAATCACAACGGGCAGAAAGATCGACAAGTTTGGGTTATCTCCATCAGATTATTTAAATTGCCTTGATTTGCTTAAAAATGAAACTTCTTTGGTGCTTGGGGGTTTAACCATTCATTTGGGCTCACAAATTTTAAAATTTAAAAGTTTTAAGTCGGCGTTCGCGTTGCTAAAAGAAAAATACGTGGAACTTTTTCAGTTGGGGTTTGCACCCGAAACATTGGATGTGGGTGGGGGCTTGGGGATCGACTACAATGGATCCAACCGGGAAGATGTCTTAATTCTTAAAAAATGGTCAGCAGGCCTTGCAGGTTTAAATTTTTTCAAGGGACAAGTTTTAATCGAACCCGGGCGTTTTCTAGTAGCGCGATGTGGGGTTCTGTTGGCACAGGTCGAATACTTGAAAAAAAATAAAGAAAAAGAATTTCTGATTTTAAATTCTGGGATGAATCATTTACTTCGACCCGCTTTGTACGATTCGTTTCACGAAATCTCGCAAGTTTCCAAAAAGCTAAACAAAAAGGCGCGAAAATTTGAAGTCGTTGGACCTGTTTGTGAGTCTTCAGATACTTTTGGAAAAGGGCGCCTGATAGTAGATCCCAAAGAAGGGGATTGGGTTGCGATTCATGATTGCGGAGCTTACGGATCGTCGATGTCTAGCGACTACAATTTATTTTCAAGAGCTGATGAAGTGTTAGTTTAACAAAAAAAAAGCCGCTCGTTATCTTCCTTGAGCGGCTTTTTAACTATGATATGAGCTTCCCCTGATCGGGTGAACTGTTTTATCAGCTCCCAGTATCAGTGGAAGAACAAACAACCTAGTACCAGGAAGAAAGCGACTTCAACTCCTGGATTGCCTTTTATGTTAGGCTTTGCGGATTTCTTTGGTCAAAGAGATAAAAGTCCAGTTTGAGTTAAGAGTTTCTCTTACGCGTAAAGTCCGTGAGCTCTGGACTCCAAAGTGCCAGACGGCGTCATGTCGATAAAACGAGCTTTGTCTTTCATTTCCGCGATCGAATTTGCGTTTAAGTAACTCATCCCGCTGCGAATTCCCCCGCAAATTTCATAAATCACATCTTTTAATGGTCCTTTAACCCCAACCTGGGTGCTTTCACCTTCGGGGGCCATGCCTTGGGGCACGCCACCGCGCCAACTGACTTGCGCGGACTTTGAAGCCATGCCCCGGTAGAGTTTACGGCCATTTTTAATTTCTCCAGGAGTTTCAATAGTTCCGGCTAACATACTACCTAACATCACGCTGCTGGCTCCGGCGCAGAGTGCCTTTACGATATCTCCGGAATTTTTTAAGCCACCGTCGGCAATCAGTGGGATCTTGCGGTCAATGGCGATCTCGGCACAAAGCGCAATTGCGGTTAATTGAGGCACTCCGCAACCGGTTATAATTCTTGTGGTGCACATCGAACCTGGACCAATTCCTACTTTGATGGCGTCGGCCCCGGAATTAATTAAATCTAGGGCGGCCTGAGGCGTGGCAATATTTCCGGCCAGGATTTCAACTTTCGGGAATTTCTTTTTCATCCATTGAATCATTTCCATCATCTGGACGGAATGCCCGTGAGCAATATCTATCGTAATCAAGTCGACGCCAGCGTCGACCAGGTTCTCTGCTCGGACCTGCGATTCTTCACCCACTCCAACACTGGCAGCCGCGTACGATGTTTTTAGATTTTTAAGTTTTCTTATTTCTTCAACTTGTTTTTCCATGGACATAAATCGGTGGATAATTCCCAGTCCACCTAAGTCCGACATTCCTTTGGCCATCTCAAATTCAGTCACCGTGTCCATATTGGCGGAGATCAAGGGCAAATCCAGATTTGTTTTGGGCGTCAATAGACTTGCCAGCTGAGGGTCATTGCGAGACCGAATATCGGATTGCGAGGGCACCAGCAAGACATCGTCAAAAGTTAAACCGCGACCTCGGTTTTTAATTTCTTTCCAGCTGTACATCAGTTCCATTTTTTTTCTCCCAAATTCTAAAAAGTAACGACGCCATCAAGACTGTTAAACCAAATTTAAAAATATGAAGGCATAAACTCTCTAAAGGCGTGTTCCAAAATACCGAATAGTCGTCCAGGCTTAAAAAAAGCAGGGGAACAACGACTGAAAATCCCGTCAAGATCAATGAAATTTTCCAGAACGAAAATCGCACTTTTTGGGTCGAAGACTCCAGAGCATCGACGCGGCCGGATTGGTAGTCGGGATCGAACATGACGACAAATGGGACAAAGGTGTAACAAACCCACTTGTACAAGCCAGGGAAAATAAAGAGAAAGCTCCAAGAAAAAGTTTTTCCCAGTGCACGAAGACTTTCGATAAACAGTAAATTCAATCGGCTAGCAAAAAACTGTAGCAGCGAGGTCTGATCGTTTCTTTTACGAAATTTAAGTGCTGCCAGAATCAGCCCGCCAAGGACCAGATTCAGCGCCACGCTAAAAAGAACGCTTCCTAAAACCGGAAACCAAATCCACAGATTGACACCCTTCTGAGACGAAATCTGCTGAAACAAAAATTCGGTCATCCACTGCTGAAAGAGCGAATCGAAGAAAAAAAGCAAAAACGCCATCACCAGAGCAACGATAATGTTTTTTCGAGAAACGAATTTCGAATTTTGAGTCATGTTTTTCCGATCTTGGATTCTAAATTTGAGCTTGTCGTTAGCTTTACTGAAATTACAATTCTTCGTAACTTCGCCGGGTGCTTAAAAGCCATAAATACTTTTACGCGATTTTCAGTAGTCAACAAGGCTGACTTCAAGTCAAGCCGGTCAGTCAGGTTCGCAAACTAAAAGTTTAACGCTTCGTCATCAGTTGTAAAAGAAACGCGAAAATGTTTTTATCGCGATTCAACTTCAAAGTGCCCCGGTGGCGAAATTGGTAGACGCACAGGACTTAAAATCCTGGGCTTCGGTTAAACGGGCGTGCCAGTTCAAGT
Source organism: Bdellovibrio sp. (assembly GCA_025359945.1). Classification (GTDB taxonomy): domain Bacteria; phylum Bdellovibrionota; class Bdellovibrionia; order Bdellovibrionales; family Bdellovibrionaceae; genus JANYDD01. The sequence continues at coordinate 81,492 of JANYDD010000053.1, forward strand.
CTGGCCCGGGGCACCAACTTTTAGTGACTCCTTTATTTTTGATCTGAGCCAAAACCTTAAACGAACTTCTTAAATCATATCGGATGGTTGCTCCGTCCAAAGATAAGTTCGAGAGCACGTTTCTAAGAATGACCAGCCTTTTATGGGGGTCGGATGTATTCCACTTATTTTCCACGGTCTTAGCGAGTTCGAGAGTAATTTCTAATCGCTCTCGAACTAAATCTCGAGTCTTTTCGTAATTGTTCTCCAACTTAGACCGCAAGGTCTGAATTTCTTCCTTTAATTTCTCACGCAAACGCCGGTAATCCTCTTCGTCGATTAAACCCCGGCTCATGTCCCCGTATAGCTGATCTTGCTTTTTAAAGAGCGTTTCAAGCGTTTCTTTGGCCTGTCTATGCTCCTGTCGGAATTCCTCAATGCGACGTTCTTCATTCTCATTGATCGTAAACGCAATATCAGCGGCCAAGGCACTGGGGATTGATATTTCCTTTACCGCTGCTTCAAGTTGAGCCCAAAGCTTGTCTTCGTTGGCGTTAACCTGCGAAAGTCCCAATTTCTTATGGGCGCCTTTCCCGTCGGTGCAGTGGTAATAATGATATTGCCGCTCAGTCCCCTTGGTTCGGTTTAATTTCGTTTTCGGATCATAAATGATCTGACACCCACATTCGGGCAACGCGCATTTTAAAAAATGGCTAAAGGAGCCAAGAGGAGATTTTTGGTTCGGGGTTCCGCGCATTTTTCCTTGTGCAATATCGACCCATGTCGGCGGAATAAAAACTTCATGCTTGCCTTGGTAGGTGACGCCTCCCCATTCAAAGATCCCACCATAAAATTCATGTAGAAGTGTTTTTTCAACTGTACTCTTGCTGAACTTATACTTTTTCTCCCCAAGCTGCTGCGTGAACTCTGTTCGAATCTCATTGCTAATTGCTTCATAGGAGTATTTGTTAACAGCCCTCAGTTCAAACATTCGGTACACGATATTTTTCAGATCAGGATTTACGACGATTCTGGCTTCTTTTCGTCCATGCTTACCAATAACACCATCTCGAACATATTTATACCCAATCGGTGGGTGGCCAGGGTACCAACCGTTCCTTGCTTTTTCGTTTAGCCCTTTTTTTGTCTCGCGCGCGATATTTAGCGCAATATATTTACTGACCGAAGTCATCATGTCGTCAGTAAACACGTCCGCAGGGCTGCAGTCTTTGTCTACGATTCTACGATCCTTATAATAGTGGATCTCAAGTTTTCCCATCATCACGAAAAGCTGAATTTGTTCTCGGTTAGTAAAATTTCTTGTCAGACGATCGGGTTTTTCAACTACGAGCCGAACCGGATCGTCACTTTTTTGCTTGTCGATCTGGTTTTTCAAAAAATCCATCATGCCATCGAACTTTTGGCGCTTACCAGATTTGCTGCCCGTTTCTACAAATCTAAAGATCTTCAAAATATTGAAGACCTTCTTGTTACAATATTCCACCGCGAAGCGCTCTTGCGCATCGAGGGAATAGCCGTCGTCCTGCTTTTGATCAGAAATTCGGCAAAGAATGACCGCATTTGATTTACTCATGTATATCCTCCTTACGTTTCAATATCTTTTTCACTATTCACTAAGCCAGCGCATAAAAGTTGCGATGTCCCCGATGTCGTCATCGGAAAGGCCCAGCTTCCGCAAATTTTCTCTTGGTTCAAAAATAGATTCATCAAAGACCGGCATAACTTCGCGTTCAAAATCCATCCTCGTCGAGACATTATTTTTATCTTTAACTGCAGCTTCAGATGGGATCGGAGGAGCTGGGTTTTTCTTCTGACCTCTCGCTGCTTTCTTGCAGGTTTTGCATTTCGACTCATATCGGTCTCCTTGTTTAAAAAACTCCGTAAGGGACTTGAACTCCTTACAACAAGAGCAAGGCTTTTTACTTAACTCCACGTCTAACTCCACAGCGGATGAAGTCCAGTGCATCTTGAAAACTTAGCTAAAAAGAGGTGTGCAACTGCACATGAATTTCGAGTGGACATCTCGAAAAAAGGAAGCGTTATTTCTTCTAGGCACGTCACATGAAGAAATGGAGCAAAGTCATATGAAAAACGATGTTGAGTTAAAGCTCGCCGAAAACTTAAGACGACTAATGGCAGAAAAAAAATTAAAAATTAGCACTGCCGCGAAAAGAGTGGGAATGAACAAAACCTTATTGGCGTTGGAATTTCACTTGAGCGGCTTTCTAATCGACTTCGAAAAATTGAAAAAAGTCTTTCATTGGTAACGGAAAAAATGGATCTCTCGAGCCAGCCTTAACTTTCGATTTCAGATTTAAATTCGGCTTCATTACCATCGAGGGTAGACACTTCTTTTTTCGTCTCCACCTTTTTTTGCCTAACAACCACCTCAAGGTTTCCCGGTGAGCCATCTTTTTTGGCTTGCTTAACTTCTTTGAGAAGTCTTCGCAAAAAAGCCTCCTCATCGTAATAGCGTTCAACAATTGCATTGAGATCCGCATTTGATAAATTTTCGGCAGATTTCTCAATATACCAATTCAAGAATTCTTTTTTAGATAAACGCACCCGCCGAGTAGCAATTTGCTCAAGCCAACGGTCAATTTTTTTGCCCGACTCTTCGTTTAAAACCACGGTTTCACGGGCCACACGGATGGCATCTTTATTTTCTTCGCTCATATTTTTACTCCTTGCAGGCGTTTTTCAGCAATTCGGTGATAGTTTTCGTCCCGCTCAATTCCTACGAACTGAAATCGCTCAAAAAGGGCCGCAACCCCGGTGGTTCCTGATCCCATAAATGGGTCAAGTACCGTTCCTCCGATTGGAGTTAGCATTTTGCAAAGATAACGCATGAGTCGTAAGGGCTTGACTGTTGGGTGAGAGTTATCAAAACCCTTTTCGAATTTGTCAGGCTTTTTGCAGTAGAAAAACGGTACTTCCGGATTAAAATTTTTAAAATACTGCGCTACCTCATTTTCACTCTCGCTTTGGTCGTTGAGCGTTCGAGCCGGGCAATCCTGCGCATTTGATTGAGTGATGATGAAGTTCGACGGAAACCTACCATCTGGGTGTTGGTGATAGATTGAATTTCTACTTCGTTCAGAGGTGTCCCAGATAAAACCGCCATCACGAAAATCGAGGTTCGAAGTTGAAGGGATTTTTCCTTGAACCGGAATTCGAGAGGCGTCGATATTAATTCCGCCGGTGCTATATTTTTTGATGTTCGCCGCTATGTTGTGTTCAGAAACGGGCTTTTGAATAAGAATCCAGTGTTCACTTGCCGGCTTAAGAGCCGTGCCCCAGCCCTTCCATTTTTTCGACTCCTCCGTCGTAGGTTCAGTCATCTCGCGATTTGTTGCCGAAAAAGCTTTGCCGCCAATGCCTCCCGAATCTTTGGTGTACTGACCAACGACCTCGCGGGATCTCCAGTTTTCTCCCAACTCGTGTGAAGGCTTGATGAGTTCACAAATCCACTGAGGTGCGGGGCCTAAAAGCGTTTCAAGTTTTCCCCAGCGCTCTTTCGTGGGAATATTAGGTTGCCCATGAGGAGGCAGAGCCGTCCAGTGACAAGCGCCGCCCTTGATCTCGGCAGCTTCATCAAGTTGTTTGTTCGTCAGGCCCAGTTCATCACGGCGGTTTCTAATCCAGCCCGTTACTTTAAACACGAGATCAGTATCGGTGTATTTTGCGCGGTCTAGGGCTTTGTCGATAGCAATACTTTTAGGAAACCCACTTCCGAAAACATGAGTGATAACATCTTTCACCTGAAAGCCCGCATCTTCGAGCGCGGTGGCCGTCCAATGTGACGTCCGTGGGAGTGCCCAAACGAGGCCATGGCCGCCCGGTTTCAACACGCGCTGACACTCGCGCATGATTGAAGCAAGCCAAGCAATCCATTCAGCCCTGCCGCCTTTATCCTTATCCCAGTCAAGGCCGAGCAGGCCGATCCCGGCTGGCGGGTCTGTCACTAAAGAATCGACAGAATTTGAAGGTAGAGTTTTTAGAATTTCGAGAGAATCGCCAAGATGGGCTTTGTAATTCACGAGCAGTCCTTTGAAAAGGGACCTACGTGGCTCTTGAAAATATCAGAGGATTTTTATTCTTTTGACCAGGCGCCGGGATCTTCGAGAATGAAGACGCGGTGGGATTTAATATATTTATTGCCTTCGATGGTGTCGGGAACCATATACGACCGCACCTTAGGTTTTGTAAGAGATGGGAACAGATCTTCTTCTTTAACCAGCGGGTTGAACTTCGCTTCTTTCTTTTCTTTGTCCTTGTATGAAAGATACCCGATCAGCGAACCAGGTAGCGTCAGAAAAATTGTGTCTGCTCTAAACTCCCATAAGAAAATCTTATGGGCCAGCGAGGAGAAAACAAGTTATGACAATCCAAATGGGTATTATAAAAGTTGAAATAAAAATTCCAGAGTTAGTGAAAGCAGTTGAACTTTTTAAACAAAATAACAAAAAATTATTTGAAGTTATTAGTTCAGAAATAAAGTCATCAGTATCTAATACTTTAAATCAGTTATTGCAAACGGAGATGGATCTATTTCTTGGACAAGCTGACCAATCAAAAAATAAACGAAATGGTTTTTACGAGCGCGAGTTTGCAATTAAAAATGTAGGTTGTGTTCGCATCAGAATGCCGCGCGATCGCAACAAGAAATTTACAAGCGCATTGGTGCCAAAAAATGAACAAATTGATTCAAGGTTAAAAGAGGATTTAGCGGTGTTGCACTTGGCAGGCATTTCTAACAGAACTTTGGCGATGGTTTCAAAACGAATTTTAGGCGTAAAGGTGAGCAAGGACACCGTCCACAAATCATTAGCGGTAGTTGAAGAAAAAGCACTTGAATGGTTAGAGCGAGATTTAACAAAAAAGTATTGGTGTTTGTTTATCGATGGAACAAATTTCAAAATACAGCGTCGTGGTTCAACAGAAAAGGAACCCACACTAGTAGTCGTTGGAATCGATGAAAACAACCATACGAGCCTATTAGCGCTTCAGCCAGGTCAAAAAGATGATGCTGCCTCATGGGGTGTTGTTTTTGAAGATTTAATAAAAAGAGGTTTAAAAACGGAGTATGTGCAAATTGGAGTGATGGATGGGCTTCCCGGTTTGGAAAAAAAGTTTAAGGAATACTTTAACAAATCTGTGACAGCTAGATGCTGGGTACACGCCAAAACAAATGCACTTTTGAAATGTGCTGTTCGGCTCAGAGAACCGTTTGAGCTTTTGTTAAACGAAGTCATGTTCGCGCAAAGTGAATCGCAAGCCAGAGTCAAATTTAGTAATTTAAAAAAGCAAATGGCAAGTGATTGTCAGCGAGCGGTTAGTTGTATAGAAAAAGATTTGGAGTCGCTGTTAGCTCACTACAAATTTGAAAAGCGATTTTGGCGAGTACTACGAACTACAAATCCGATTGAGCGTGTGAATAAAGAATTAAAACGAAGAACAAAATCAATGGAGGGACTTGGAGAAAAAACACTGAATATTTTACTGGCATTTACAGCCATGCGACTTGAATACAACTGGTCATTAATACCCGTTGACTCAAACTCAATTAATAATTTAGAACAAGTCAGGAAACAAAATCAAATTAACGATGTATTAGAAAATCTTATACATTGAACTCGCAGACACAAAAAAAAAGACGCTACC
>JANYDD010000084.1 GCA_025359945.1 Bdellovibrio sp.
GCAACGTTTGAATCTAAAAATGAAGTTCTCAGTTGCGTAACGGATGTCTTTGATAAAATGCAAAGAAATCCACAATCAATTGCTGGTTATCTTAAACCTTTTTGCTGACACTATGTCCCCGAACTTATGCGCGGCTGTATACCAGAAAAAATTCTGAATGATTTTTGGAACGCGATACCGCTTGCGCAAAAAGTATCCAAGATCACGGTTTTGGGTTCGGAACATAAAATGCCGGAAGCCGTACCTGGGTTTTCTGCGCTTTGGATTGACTTTGTTTTGCGAAACCGTCAATTAGTGGCACTTGAAAAGGTTTTTGTGGGCGACCCAAAGTTTAACATCGTGAAAACCGAAAGTGGTCAGCAAATCCCTTTGGCACACTCACCGCATTAGAGGTAATAAATGGCCTATTTTAAAACGGATTCCACCGAGACTACGACGGGTGGAGAAATTTTTTATCGATTGGACCAGGGGATACTTCCTGAAAATGTTTTTTTTATTCATGGAAATATCGCGTCTTCGGTATGGTGGACACCGATCAGAGAATTGTTCGAGCAAGATCTGTTGGCATTGGCAGAACCCTGCGGCCATGATCACGGCGACGGACATCACCACCATCATCACCATGAAGTTCCCGAATTACCAGGAGCTTTTTTGGTTGCGGATTTTCGGGGGTGCGGCCGAAGCTCCGCGCCAAAAAAAGCAAAAGACGTCAACGTGATGACTATGGCCAAAGACTTTTTAGCGTTACTGGATTCTTTGGATTTAACCCATGTGCATTTGGTAGGGCACTCGACCGGTGGTTTGATCGCGGCATGCATGTTGTCCTTAGAGCCCCAAAGATTTTCTTCATCGATTTTGTTGGATTCAGTGGGCGCGCACGGTGTTCAATTTAATGATTCCGTCGCAGCAGCCTTTCAGCAGATGAAGTCAAACCGAGACCTAACAGCCCAAGTAATTGGTTCAACGATCTGGGGTCTAAATCCTCAGGATCCATTTTTCAAAAACGTTATCGTTGATGCTGCCTTTCGCGCAGTGAAAAATACGGGAACGTGGGTTTTAGAGGAGCTTGTGGGGCTGAATTTGATAGATCAGTTTCGCAAAGTTCAAGTTCCAGTTTTAGTTCTGCACGGTGAACATGATGTTTTGTTGCCTCTGCAAGACTCTAAAGATATGGCGGCGCTTTTTCCAAAGGGTAAATTTGAAGTGTTGGCGGGGATCGGCCACTGCGGAAATTACGAGAATCCAGTGCTGATTAAAAAACTTGTTGAAGGTCTTTTTGCTGTTGAAAAATAAAACCTAGAGTTTTGCGTTTAGTCATCCGAGTGTCCCTTATTTATTCAATCACTTGCCCAAGCGAATTATTTTCGCTACCGTTAAGTCTCGACACAAAAAGATACTTTCTCAAGAATCTAAAAATTTAACGAGATTGTTTTAAAGTTAAGGCTGAAGTCTTTACGTCAGTATGCAGCTGTAATCTTGAGCGATAGAAGGTGAGTGATTATGTCAAATGAACGTGACCTGCACAGTAAGAATGGAATGTATCTATTCCTCTTTTCGATGGCCTTTTGTTTTGTTTTCTTTTTAGTGATTGTTAGTTTTTATTCGCAGATTGATCTTAAAGAAAAAATCACCAACCCAGTCGACCCTGCGGCTATCGTTGCCGAAAAACCAATCGACTTATCTAAAGTCACCGAACCTTGGGTTCCCAATGACGAAATGCTTCGTCATGGGACCAAACTGTTTGCGCAGAATTGTGCTAGTTGCCACGGTGAAAAAGGTTTGGGCGACGGCGTGGCCGGTGCCGGACTGAATCCTAAACCGCGAAATTTAGTGGCTGGTCCTTGGAAAAAGGGCGGCGGATACATCGGAATTTTTACAGTCTTGCAGCAAGGTATTGAAGGCGGTTCGATGGTTTCTTTCAAACACTTCAAGGTCATTGATCGCTGGGCTTTGGTTCAATTTGTTAATTCTATCACCCAGGCAAAAGTCACCGAAGACCCAGCAAAAGTAGCCGCCTTTGCCAAAACAGCAGAATAGGTAGATGTGGTAACGATATTTTTTGTTTCTTTATTTTCAATTTCTAGCTGGAGCTACGGCCCCGATTTGAATTCGATTCCCGCTGCCGATCGACCGCAGCAATTGGTTGGGGTTGGAATCGATGAGAAGCTGGGCGGCAAAGTAGATTTGTCGTTGCCCGTTTTTAACGAGGAAGGTCAGCAGGTTTTTTTAGGTAGCCTTTTTAAAAACGAACAGCCAACGATTCTAAGCTTGGTTTATTACTCTTGCCCTGGGCTTTGTAACTTCCATCTCAATGGTTTGATCGAAGGCTTAAAAAACACCAACTGGTCTGCGGGTCAGAAGTTTCAACTGATTGCTCTTAGTTTTGACGCTAGCGAAAAATCTACTGTCGCTACTGCAAAAAAGAAAACTTATCTGAACGTCTACGACAGGCCCGGAACTCAGGACGGAGTGCATTTTTTAACGGCAAGCGAAGACACAATTAAAAAGATCACTGAAAGTGTAGGCTTCAAATTTAAGTGGAATTCTGAAGCCAAAGAATGGGCGCATTCTTCTGCCGCGATTTTCTTAACGCCTGAAGGTGGTGTTTCAAGATATCTTCACGGAATTATATTTGAGCCTGCAGATCTAAAATTAGCCTTGAGTGAATCTTCGAAGGGAAAAATTGGAAACATTTTTGATAAAATGATTTGGTATTGTTTTATGTACGACCCTAAGAAAAGCAAATATGTTTTGTGGTCTTTTAGATTGGTTCAGTTTGGTGCAATCATCATGACGTTATTAATGGCCGTTTTTTTGTTTTCTGTTTGGGGACGGGCCAGAAAAGGAGAGGCTAAAAGATGAATTCGGACGTGACGCAAATTGCTCAGCAAGTAAATAGTCTCTACGACTTTTTGTTAATCACTAGCGGTATCGCCTGTGCCATTTTGATTTTTGGAATGATTTATTTTGCGGTAAAATACAAACGCAAAACAAACAACGATAAAACGCCCTATATCTCGCACAATAGTTTTTTAGAGTTTTTGTGGTCGTTTATCCCCTTGGTTATTTTTATGATCGTCTTCGCTTGGGGCTGGATTATTTATCACGAAATGCGCAAGTTTCCGAAAGACTCTTTGGAAGTGCATGTGACTGCCAAACAATGGCAGTGGGATTTTACTTACAAAAGTGGAAAAACTTCCGCCAACGAATTTTATGTCCCAGTTAATAAACCCGTAAAATTGATTATGACCTCTATGGATGTGATTCATTCTTTTTATATTCCGTCGATGAAGATTAAACAAGACGTAGTTCCTGGGCGCTATTCTGCTTTGGGTTTTAAGGCTGAAAAGCTGGGCGAATTTTATGTGTTTTGTACTGAGTTTTGCGGAACTGCGCATTCTGCGATGATGGCCAAATTGAAAGTTGTATCCCAGGCCGATTACGAAAAATGGCTGCAGGAAACCGACGAGGGGTTGTCGATGGCTCAGCTGGGTGCCAAATATTATAATGAAAAGGGCTGCGTCGCTTGCCATTCGTTAGACGGCAGCAAAAGGGTTGGCCCGTCTTGGAAAGGTTTGTTCGGAATGAAAGACCACGAGATGGAAGGTGGCGAAAAATTGATCGCCGATGAAAACTATATCCGAACTTCGATTCTTAACTCACAAGATAAAATTGTTAAGGGATATGGTCCAAGAAGCGCAATGCCTGCGTACCAAGGTCAGTTGAATGAGAAAGAAGTCGCCGCTTTGATCGAGTACATTAAGGAATTGAAATAGAGGTTAAATATGGGAAGTTTGTCGGACAAAAATTACTTAAATGAGTTTCCGGGAATATGGTCATGGTTAACAACGTTAGATCATAAACGAATCGGGCTTATGTATTTAGGCGCCGTGATGTTTTTCTTTCTGGTCGGCGGAATTATGGCGCTTTTGATGCGCTTGGAGCTTTTTGCACCTGGTGGACAGATTTTTTCTGGCGACGGGTACAATCAAGTGCTGACGTATCACGGGGCGATCATGGTTTTTATGGTGATCATCCCAGGAATTCCTGCAGTATTAGGCAATTTCTTTTTGCCGATACAAATTGGTGCTAAAGACGTTGCGTTTCCAAAATTGAACTTAGCTAGTTGGTACGTGTTTATGTCGGGCGCCTTATTGGCGGTGACCACATTCTTTACTACAAAAATTGATACCGGCTGGACGTTCTACACTCCGTATTCAATTAGGACCCAGACTGCAGTGGTCACCATGGTGTTGGCAGTTTTTATAATGGGGATGTCATCGATTCTAACTGGACTGAATTTTATTGTGACGGTTCACAAGTTGCGCGCGCCTGGAATGACCATGTTTAGAATTCCGCTTTTTGTTTGGGCGATTTATTCGACAGCAATCATCCAAGTATTGGCGACGCCTATTTTAGGAATAACGGTGTTACTGTTGGCCGCAGAAAAAATTCTGGGCATTGGTGTGTTTGATCCTAAATTAGGTGGCGATCCAGTTTTATTTCAGCATTTTTTTTGGTTTTATTCGCATCCAGCAGTTTACATAATGATTTTGCCAGCCATGGGAATTATTTCGGAACTGATTGCGACTTTTTCTAGAAAGACAATTTTTGGGTATACCGCGATCGCTTTTTCTTCGATTGGAATTGCCGCAGTTAGTTTCTTTGTTTGGGGCCATCATATGTTTGTCAGTGGCCAGTCTGAATTTGCTGGGGTGGTATTCTCGTTTATCACTATGCTTGTGGGTGTTCCGACCGCGATTAAAATGTTTAATTGGTTGGCTACTTTGTACCGGGGCTCGATTTCTTTCGAAGCCCCGATGTTGTATGCCTTGGGATTTTTATTCTTGTTTGCTATCGGCGGAGTGACAGGAATTATGTTGGCCTCGATTGGTTTGGATGTCGCTTTTCACGATACTTATTTTGTCGTGGCTCACTTTCACTACGTGATGGTTGGTGGAACTTTGATGGCGCTGATGGGTGGCATTTATTATTGGCTGCCTAAGATGTTTGGCAAAATGTATAATGAACTTTGGGCGCAAATTTCGTTTGTGTTTATTTTTATCGGCTTTAACGTTACTTTTTTCCCCCAGTTTATTTTGGGCGAAAAAGGAATGCCTAGAAGATATTTCGACTATGTGATCCCTTACGAATCTTTGAACAGAGTTTCTACGGTAGGATCCTGGCTGATCGCCATCGGATTTGTAATTAGTTTGATCGTGATTATTCAGTCTTTGAGAAAAGGCGCTAAAGCTCCGGCTAACCCATGGGGCGGCAAAACTTTAGAGTGGACAGTCACATCACCACCACCTCATCATAATTTTGATGTTGAACCAGTTATTACAGCGGGGCCTTATGAGTACCGGTAACCACTCTTTATCAGCCGATCACAAACACCATTTTGCTGACCATTTTAAAAGTGCTCTGCACGAATTTATAAGTGCGAAAGAGGGCATTTGGTTATTTATGGTAACCGAAATTTTGATGTTCGGTGGATTATTTGTCGGTTACTCGTTGTACCACGCCAAATACCCCGAGATGTTTGCAGAAGGCGCTTCGCATTTAGATTGGCGCTTGGGTTTTGTGAACACGTTGGTGCTGATTCTAAGTTCGTTCACCATGGCTTTAAGTATTTTCTTGGTGCAAACCAAAAAAAATCACCAGGCCACCGTTAGTTTAATTGTGACGATCTTATGCGGTTACGGATTTATGGTGATCAAGTATTTTGAATACGCTCACAAAGTACATGATGGTCTTTTGCCTGGGAAATTTTTTGGACACCCTGAAATGGCCGTACCCAATTTTGGATTCTACTATTTGTTGATCGCGATTGGTTTGCCTATCTTGGTGGCCTTCTTAACCGATTACTTAAACAACACTCGAAATAAGAAATCGATTGTTGTCTTTTTTATTGCGCTAGCTTTATTTGTTGCGGGTTTTCTGTTGATCGGAAGTATGGGGCACGCCCACGCAGAACACGAAGGCCCAGTATTCGAACACGCCAATTTGGGTTTGTACTTTTCATTTTACTTTTGCATGACCGGTTTGCATGGAACTCACGTGTTAATCGGCATGGGTTTAATACTTTGGGTTTTAATTAGAAATTTACGCGGAGAATTTGACCCGCATTATTTCACTCCGATCGAGGGCGTTGGAATTTTTTGGCACATCGTGGATCTGATTTGGATTTACTTATTCCCGATTCTGTATTTGATCGGGTAACAGAGGGAACAAAATTTGATATTTAAAAAGAGGTTTTAATTATGGCTCAAAATCATACAAAAGATCATTCGGGCTCGGATAAAGATCACCACATTATTCCGTTTAAAGTTTTAGCTACGGTATTTGCAACGCTTGTTGGCCTGACGATTCTGACCGTTGTATTTCACGATATGAAGCTGGGGGTCTTGGCTGCTCCGGTAGCGTTTATCATAGCCACTACTAAAGCTTTAGCGGTCATTATGTTTTTTATGGGCTTAAAGTATGAAGTGACTTTAAACCGAATTATATTCGCTTCAGGATTTGTCTTTTTAGCGATTATGTTCTTTTTCTGCGCTTTGGATATTTGGACACGAATTGCCCAAGTTCCCACCTTGTGATTCTTAAAAGCCTTTTTGATCTTACTAAATTAGGAATAGTTATCTTCGTATTGTTGGCCGGTCTGGCTGGCTACGCTTTAAGTTTTAACTTTGAACACACCTTTAGTTCTAACCATCTTTTGCTGTTTGTTGTGGGCTTGTATTTTCTGTCTTCGGGAAGTTTAGCATTAAACCAGATCCAGGAACTTTCGACAGATCGCAAAATGCCTAGGACCGGAAAGCGGCCCCTAATTACCGGAAAAATAAAACCCGCAGCGGCCTTGATTTTGGCCATCGCAATGATCCTTAGCGGAAGTTACTTTTTGTTTTTGGTTTCGACCCTAAGCTTTGGTTTGGGCCTGGCAACGATTTTTTTATATAACGGTTTGTACACCTATTGGTGGAAGCCCAATTGGATCTTCGCAGCAGTGCCGGGTGCGATCCCAGGCGCGTTACCTGTCACTATTGGCTTTGCGGCTAACCAAAGTAATATTTTTACGAAAGACTCGATTTATCTTTTTTTAATTTTGTTTCTTTGGCAGATGCCTCACTTCTGGGCGCTAGCGATCAAGTATCGCGAGGACTACAACCTAGCTGGAATCCCTGTACTGCCTGCCGTTTTAGGCGTTGAAAAAACGCTGTATCATATGGGCCTTTATACTTTTTGTTATGTTGGGGTTGCCCTGGCGTCTCCTTGGTTTGTAGAAAGCAGCTGGATTTATTTGGCCTTTGTTGTGCCGATGTCGCTGAAGTTGCTTTATGAATTTTTCAAATTGTTTTCGGCCCAGGCGTCTCAGTATTGGCTTCGATTTTTTATGTGGGTCAATGTCAGCGTGCTGATTTATTTATTTGTTCCAGTGATTGATAAGTGGAATTTTTTATTTCTTTCAAATCACTAAAGTGATTGTATGCTTGCAATTGTTGTCCCACGAGCAAGCGTTCTGTCTGGCTTGCTATTATGTTTTGAGGTTGAATTTAGGACTGCTTTTCACACTTGCAGGATTATTCTGCGTTCTATGTAAGAGGTGTATCTGGTTGGTTTTGGGGATGCGCTTTTTTAAAAGCCTCTAGTTCAAGACAGTTTCGCACGATGTCTATTATCCTAGAAAATTCATCCAAAGGGACCTCAAAGCGCTGGGCCGAAAAAACTTGAGGTATCAAAAATAAGTCAGCCGCAGTGATCGAATCCCCAAAACAAAAAGTGCCGGCTGTTTTTTTCAGAATGCCTTCTTGGGCCTGAAAACCTTTTTTGATCCAAAACTGGATCCACGCTTTTTTTTGAGCCTCGGTAGCGGAAAAATCGCCTTCAAGCTTCTGCATTACTTTTAAATTTTGTATGGGGTGAATTCCGCAATTTATATTTTCACACAATTGGCGAACTTGGGCACGCTGAAATGGGTCATCGGGAAAAAGCGGATTGTTTGGAAACACCTCGTCCAAATATTGAATAATAACCATAGACTGGGCCAATATGTTTTTCCCGTGAACCAGCGTGGGAACTTCGCTCATGGGGTTTAACTTTTTGTAGTCGCCTGAATTCTGTTCGCCCCCCAGATTAATCAAGTGGACGGGTTTGTATTCGAACGTCAATTGTTTGTGGTACAGGGCAATCCTAGCACGATAGGAAGTTGAACTTCGGTAGTAATTGTAAAGGACCATATTATTTTTCATAGTCTGATCGTACACAAGTGAAGGCGCGGTCTCAAATTTTAACTTTCACCGGCCAACGAGTTCCTTGTGCTAGAAAGGGCCATGGCGTAAAACAGGCTTACAGCAATTCTTTTAAATAAAAAGGCAGGAGCAATGAGATTAGGTTCACTGAACAATGGGTCGCGCGATGGTGAAATGATTTTGATTTCTGGTGACATGACCACGTGGATGTCGGCTGCGTCGGTCGCTTCCAGTCTTCGAGAAGCGCTAGAAAATTGGGACACGGTTCAAAAACCTCTTTTAAAGCTTTCCGAAGCCTTAAACGCAAAATCTGGACAAGCTAACCTTTTGGATTTTGCAAAATTGAAGTCTTGCTTGCCCAGAACGTTTTTGTTCGCTGACGGGTCTGCATTTATTCATCATATTAAATTAGTTCGAAAAGCCCGAAATGCCGCTTTGCCCGAAACTCTCTCCACCGTGCCCTTAATGTACCAGGCCGAGGGCGGAAGTTTTTTAGACCCCTTAGAGAATATTCCGCAATTGGATTTTGCACATGGAACAGATTTTGAAGCCGAGGTTGGGGTGATAACAGATGACGTTCCAATGGGGGTCACGCCTCAACAGGCATTGGATCACATCAAATTGGTGACCTTGATTAACGATGTTTCTTTGCGGGGTTTGATCCCCGCGGAATTAGCTCAGGGGTTTGGATTTTTTCAGAGCAAGCCGCAAAAAGCTTTGGCGCCGATCGCGCTTACGCCGGATGAATTGGGTGATGCATGGAAAAGCGGGCGAGTGCATTTACCGCTGCGGATTGATTTAAACGGGCAGCAATTCGGCCGCCCGAACGTCGGCGAAATGCATTTCCATTTTGGAGATTTAATTGCTCATGCTGCAAAAACCAGGAATTTGGTCGCTGGAACGTTGATTGGTAGTGGCACAGTTTCCAACGAGAACGCAGCTTTGGGATCCGGTTGCTTGGCCGAGAAAAGAACCTTGGAACAAATCCAGCGCGGCCAACCAGAAACCCCTTTCCTAAAAGACGGCGACCAAGTAAAAATTTGGATGGAAGACGGCGCAGGCCGAAACCTTTTTGGCGCAATCCAACAGCGCGTCCAAAAAATCGCAAAGTAGTTTCGTAAAGCGGAGGGTTGGGAGAGTGGTTGAATCCGCTTGCTTGGAAAGCAAGTAGGCTCGCAAGGGCCTCGCGAGTTCGAATCTCGCATCCTCCGCCATTTTACTCTCGGGTAAAATGAAAAAATGGATCAACCGCAAATGACTTCCGCTTCACCTTCCTAACTCCGCGAAAAGTAAAAAGAAAACAGCAATTACAAAGAGATAAAGTTTAACGAGCGATTCGGTTCGATTTCGTCCATCGTCACGCGAGAATACGCCAAAATTCCTGAGTTATGCTATTTCCGTGCTACTTTTGTGCTACGGAAAAATAGAAAAATTCAGGAAGTTGGAAAGCTGGAAACCTCCAGCTAACTTCTCAAAACAACAGCGTTTCGTAGTTTCCAAGTTCGATGTCTGGAAAGCATCAACCAAAGGAGACAAGAAACATGCAGCCAGTATCTAAAAACAAAAATGAAAGTGTCGCAAATGTTCTAAAGCGTTTGCGCGAAAATGCGCGTCTGACGACACGTCAGGCGGCATCAATTGTGGGCGTAACCCACACGACGATTAGCCATTTTGAAAATGGCAAACGTGCCGTTGAAGGTTTTCGGGTGGAGCAGATGGTGAGGGCCTATGGCTACACTATGGAACAATTCGATAAGATCGCAGGCAACAAGACAGTTCTCAGTTTCAAAGACGACTGTGTATCAATGATTGGTTTCATGGATGACGAACAGCTCGCAGCCATTCGCGCAGTCATGTCTCAGATTTTGAGGCGACCAAAGGACCAAGGTGCTGTCGAAATCAAGGGCGATGTATCGCTCGAAACTCAAACGAACTAACAAAATATAAAATTAAACGGAGCAATCAATGGAATCGAAAATTACAAAAACAAATTTAAAATCGAACCAAAAACCGAAATCAATTCGCATCAATTCTGAAGTCCAAAAGAAGGCAGAAAGACTTTTGCTTTCGGCAAACAAGAAGAAGGCCGGTCGCAAAATTAAGGTCGATCAGCTTCTAAGTTTTGCACTTGATCTTGTATCTGACGAACACATTAAAAAGCTGCAAGATCAATCCTTGTCGAATGAAGACCGCAAAGAACAACTGCGACAGAGGTATATAGAAATGCGCGGACCAATTACTCGCGATGAGTTCACAGGCTTCATGCTAACAAAGGAGTTTTCCGGGTTTCTAGTAGAGCAGTCGAAAACTGCGAATGCTGCATAAACGAAAAGGCGGACTGCACGAAAATGCTGTCCGCCTTGAATCCTTCCGTCGATGGAAAAGTAGAAAGTACGTCTCTAACAATTACGATAAACGTAGGTCTGACAATTGTGCCGTGTGAAAGAAAAATCCCCACCTAAATGGAGGTCGCGGGCGTAGCTTTCATAATCAAAATAGTTTTGAGCCCAAGTTGGAAGTTCGCTCAGTTGCCCTGATTCTTCGAGCAATCTATATGCGAAATCAGTCTCAGACTCAAAAGACCCCTGCCACTGTTCTAAAAACATTTCTTCAAGTTCCGAAATATCAAAGTTGCTACCATCTTGGTTCTGATACCAGATCGAAAATGGTTCGCCATGTGCGACAATCAGTTTTGCAAGAGTTGAAATGCGCTCTATTTCGGGCCACTCACTTAGAGAAATAGAGTTGAAGCCTTCGTAATCGTGGACTGCCCACTCTTCGGCGCTGGATTCCGGCGATCTTTCCAACATAGATTTGATGTCTGCCTGAATTTCGTTTGCTTCTCGGTCAGCATTGATCCATTCGCCATGCAGTTGTCCTGCGTTGTAGGCGGCTAGACATGCGACGTAAATTCTAGGACTGGTTTGTTGTTCTTGGTTATTCATGGACTGCTCTCCTTCTAATGGTTTCAAAAAAACATTTTTCGCCTGCCAGGTACGCCCCAAGCTTGCTTGGCGGGGGAAAAATAATCATCGGAACTAGCCAAAAATAAAATCCAAATAAATTTTCTAAGAATTAAAATTACAGAGTGAAATCAATAAGAAGTATCGATTTGAAAAATAATTTTAGAAAACCATTGTGATTCAAGTATCAGTTGAATAATTCAAGTGTCGATGGAATTAAATGGTTTTTTTGTGGAGTGATTTATTCGCAAATTTTATTACGATTATACGTTATTACTTGGAATAAAATAAGTTCTGGTTCCCCAACTAAAATGATACGCAAATTCAGGCGACCAACCCAAATTTGAAAGTGCGCTGGCATCGCGGTATTTTGTATGCAAATGGCCACAGGTATGACGAAGAACTCGAACGGGAATGCTGACTCCGGTTGCAGCGGTGGTAGCCTTTTTCATTCGCTCACGGATGGTGTCACTCGCCAGTGGCCGGTTGTAGGCATTGTGCCTGGGTAAAATAAATGAGAACCGAGGGTACGTGCTTTTCACTTGGGCATAGTGAATTCTCCATGATTTTAAAAATTCATTTTGCAGTCTTAAAAACCAAGATGGCTGATTTAAGCAAGTGATAGTTTGCGCCCGGTGGTAGTATTTTTTCCCATGGGATCTGGGTCTACGCCTCAGCACAATTTTTAATTGTTTAGCGGTGAAAGGTTCTGCTAATTGAGCGCACTTTAGATCATCTGTCGTAAGTCCATAAAAAAGAATCAGTGCCAAGAGCATCGCATACTCAGGGTTAGCATTGGGACTTTTAATATACGCTTGCAATTTTTTTAACTTCTCAGGGGTGCAGATGTGAATTCGTTTCTGGGTTCGGCTTACTTGAATTTTATCAAAGGGATTATAAACAACTTTTTTCTCTGAGACGCAAAACCTAAAAAACCGATCTATTGCGGAATAGGCTTCGTGAATAAATTTATTTAAACGCTCGGACTCATCTTCAGAGTAAAACTGAGAGAGGCTTGCCAAATAGTTTTCAATTGAAGTTTCGCTTACGGTGATCAGGCTTGCGTCTTTTGAAACATGGGCTGTCATCCAGCTTTCAAATTCACGAAAATGATAAATAGATCTCTTTCACAATTGAGCTTTAAAACCAGTTTAAGCAGTTGAATTTAATGATTTTTTAGCGATTTCAATTTTTTCTTTAGATAATTGGATCGATAAATCGATAATTTTATCTACAATTTTTTTGAATTTCTTGTA
>JANYDD010000094.1 GCA_025359945.1 Bdellovibrio sp.
CAGCCGTATCTTGATGAATTTGTATTTAGATACAATCGCCGAACTTCAAAAAGCCGAGGACTTGTTTTCCATCGAATGGTTGAGGCTGCGGTTAAATCTGAACCTTATACTGATTAACTTGCGTCAAGTGCATAGGTTGGCGCGCGAATCATATTTAAGGGCGAAGTTCCAGAAGCGACAACTCAGATAAAGAAAAACTGCAGCAACCAAGATTGAAGCAAAATAAAGTCCGGGGTCAAAAGGATCCATCAAAGCGGCGGGCGCGGATGATAAATCGAGTCTGGCTTCATTAAATTTGCTTAGATAAATCAAACTTTTCTGATCATTTGGTTTTTTGAATGAACTCTTTGTTTTTTCGAAGAAAGTAATCCAGTTGATCGCCCGGATTTTTAAAGCTTCCCAATTTATAGTAGGTGATCAAGGATCCTGCGTTATCAGTCACCAGAAATTCATTAGTCTCCGGATCCCACTTAGTATAAATTTTTGAGTCCGGGTCAAATCTTACTAGCTGGGTAGGCTTTTTAGACTGGCCAAATTCAATTGCACGCTTTTGGTAGTCCTCGGGTGTTCCAATGCGAAAGTCTTGCATCCCATGGCGTTTGTAATGTTCGTCAAGGCCTTGTGATGTCAGAAACCCAGCTCGGGAAGGTGGAAGGCTTGGGATTAGCTGACGAAATGCAGCCAATCGCTCAGGAGGAATTTTCCCACTATGTTTTTTCTGAAATTGTTGAAGGGCTTCTAAAAAGCGACTGTTTCCGGACAGACTTTTAAAGACGGATTTTAAAGCATTTATGTCGGCAACCACGGCCCCCACGGCCAACGCAATTCCAGATCCTCCGGAGCTTAGGCTGGTAAGTCCTCTGACGATGCTCTTTTCAAGGATCGAACATGTCAGTTGGTCAAACACTTCAGGCGCAGCAGCCATGACCTTTTTTGCCGATTCTACCATTTGTTGGAGCTCATCTGGAAAATTTGAAAGTATTTTTATTGCTTCCGCCAGTTGCGAGAAGACTTCACCACTTACAACCATGTGCAGGGTTTCCTTAGTCTGTTTGACAAACGTCTTTACCATTTGCCGCGGATCGAATTCGCAAGACTTTAGAATCTCTAAGCTGACCGCTGATCCAAAAAAATTGTCTAGCAAAGGATTGACCGTTGGTCGCGGAATGCATGTTCCCGCCTGAGCCGCGGGCAACAAAAACCTAGTGACCCAAGACCGTGGGTGACCAAATGTCCTTTCGATCCAAGTTTTATCGCAGCCTTTACAGTAAAGAAGACCACCACCAGGAGGACTCCAAAATGTCTCGGCACTTCGGTGAACGACGGCCGCTTGCATAAGTTGGAGGTTTCCTGACCACATCAGAATCACAGATTTATCTTCGTTCCATGCTACGGTTTGAATGATGTTTGCTTTGGAAAAACTGGCTACAAAAAGATTCTGGTCGAGTTCCTGTTGAAGTTTTTTGGGAATAGATACAGTAGCAGTAGTGAACTTTAAGCTTGGTGCGGGATCCGCAAACGCCGTAGTTGAAAATAAAAACAATAAAAGTCGATACGTCAAAATTTCCACCTTAAGATCTTATCGCCTTTTTGCCTAGATTCTAAACTCGGCGTAAGTCTCAAATTGGTCGTTGTGTGGTTGTTATGTGCATGGTCCTGATAGTGCTAACATCGACCCATTTCACGGCAGCCTTGAGCCTGGTCGGATTCCATAGACATGCCTGGCTGGCCATTGATTTTGCACTATCTCCTTCTACGAACGAAGGAGTCAGCGATGGAACAAAAAATTCAATACTTTGAAAAAGTGGAAACCGACAATCAAGAGACTTTTGTCCAGAATCAAAATCACTGTATCTTGTGTGGCGAGACCCTAGAACTGCACCATATCCAGGATCGCGATCAAAATTTGATTCATGAAGAAGCCTTTTGTCCATCTTGTGAAGTCAAAGCTCGAGACAAAATTTACAACTTAAATTGACACTACTTTGCGGCAATTATTTGACGAGTGGCCCAGAAGTCGCCGTTAATTTGACTGTCGCGAGTCCCTGCGAATGAATTTTTAACTCCTACAGGGTAAAAATTTAAATCCTCGATCCATTGATTGACCAAAACCAGTCCGACGTCGAAACGGTGTTGAAAGGCCTGAACTTTTTCTGGCCCACTGATCAAGACCGCAAGCAGACCAAACGGGGATAGATTCACCCACTTTGCAATATCAAACGGATACTTAACTGAATTTAAGAAATAAATTGGAAGCTTCAAATCCAGAGTGTGAAGCTCTGAGCATTGTGGTAAATCTTTGACCAGTGTCGCCTTCATCATCAACTGATGATCTTCAATTTTGACTTCGCCGCCAGTAAGAATTTTTCCCTCTTCACTTTGAATTTGTCTTAAGACTTTTTCAACCACTTCTAAGTTTGAGTTAAAAACAGGGAACCATGTTTTTGGAAATAAAGAGATTAATTTTTCCTGCAATTGTTTTTCTAGCTTCTCGGTGGTCATAATTCTATGTGCAGTCCACGGAGTTTGACCAAGGCCTGAAAAAAGTGCTTTTTTCAAAAGCTCAGACTGCGACTGAAAACTTTCATCAAAGACGCACAAGAAATTCTTTGCACCCTTATGCAGCTGAAGTTTTTTTGGATTCGTCATTTGAACCGCGGCTACAGCTTGAAGTATTTCTTGCCCCTGATCATCTTCACAAAATCCAATCAGCCCGCCGACCCCTGGGTGCTGGGACAAAAATAAAAAATCAGAAAAATTTTTACTCTCTACAAAAGTGATCAGGCCATCTGGAATCCCAAGTTCCCGAAGAATCTTTTTGATCGTCGCGTAAATTGTTGAGGGTGTTGAGGTCAGAGCCAAAAGACCATGGCCCAGACAAATGCATTTTAAAATAGTTTCAAGCAAGATGCGGCTAAAGAAACGCGACGGAAGATTTAAGCAGTAAAGTGTAGGACTAACGTAACTTGATTCAAGGACCAAGCAATCAACCTCCGCATCTTTGGGCAGAGAAAAAAATGGATGATGTAAAAGGCTTTCGTCGATTTGATCAATCCGCTGAATCTCGCGCTCAAAAAGCGCGCGATTTTCTACAAGTTCCTCAAGAAAATTTCGGGCCAGTTGGGCTTGCACTTTTATCAGATCGATTTTTGGACCACCGGACTGCAAGCCGGCCAGTATTTTTTTATTTTTTTGAATGGCTAAAACAAGTTCAGTCACTACCTTTACACCTCGACGCTATATTTATTACGAGAAGGGTAAGAAGTCGAAAAAAAAAGGCCAACCGATTTTTTAAAAAAAAGGGGTTGGCCATCAACAGATCTGCTTTTTATAGACAGATGAGTTTGGACGAACAATTGCAGTCCGGTATGGACTGGCAAAGTTATCAGTGAGGACTCTTAAAAAATTTCTTTAAATCGACCAGCGGCTAAAAATTAACCAAAGGTTCAACTTCAAGAGAATCTTAAGAGGCCATCACCTCCGTCTTGGTAAAGTGATCATTTATGTACACCAAGCATCACCCCCTTTCTCGCCACATGAGTGGCAGATTTCAGTTTACGCGGGTAGGGCCGCCAACGTAAAGTCTAATTTATTATGAAACTCAATATCGAGACCTGCGACAAAGTTTTTCGCTAAAATTATCTTGGTCACCAACACGAGAGCTTATGTCCATTATCAAAAAATTATTTTTAAAAAAAAAGAATTTTACTCTAGAGATTCCGCAGATGGAAATTTCGGATCAAGGTGTGACTTGTTTAATTGGGCCTTCAGGGTGCGGCAAGTCGACCGTCCTCAACGCCTTGCTGGGCTTTGAGACCGTGTCGTCGCTGTCGTGGATTTGGGACGGAAAAGATTTAGCTAAATTACGCACGGAAGATCGCCGAATCGGAATGGTTTACCAGTCGTACGAATTATTTCCTCATTTGAGTGCTCAACAAAATATTTTATTTGCGCCGCTAGCCAGAAAGATTTCGAAGTCTCAGTACCAAGATAAATATGACCGACTGGTTGAACAACTGATGTTGGGCCTATTTTTAAAAACACGCGCGTCTTTGTTGTCTGGCGGAGAAAAGCAAAGGGTTGCATTAGCTCGCGCGATTTTGTCTGCGCCTAGAATTTTATTTTTAGATGAACCTTTCTCGGCGTTGGATAGCGAACTTAGAAAAGAATCTCGCAGAAATGTTAAACGGGTTCTTGAAGAAGAAAAAATTCCTGCAATCTTGGTCACTCACGAGCCCGCGGATGTGGAAATATTAGGCCAAAAAATCATTCGAATGCAGCAAGGTCGAATTGTTAGTGAAGAGATTATTGGATCAAACTGAGAAAACTGATTCACTTGAGCCTCGTTATAATGACCCCTAAAAAGATGTCTCAAAGATATTTTAGCGCTTGAAAGTCTTTCGAAATTCTCTGAGTGAGACAAAAACCAAATAATTATTGCTACTTAATGCAATGCATTATAATATTTAGATGACTGCTGAATGAGGTTTTAAGAATCAGATTTAGACACTTCTGTCTGTGAAAAAAAGAAAGCGATCTTGGGTGGCGTGACAGCCACGAACCAGGAGGCTCTCAAGATGGGATTGCGTATCACGACCAACGTCGCGTCTTTGACGGCTCAAAGAAATTTGGGCCT
This sequence comes from Bdellovibrio sp., assembly GCA_025359945.1. GTDB lineage: Bacteria > Bdellovibrionota > Bdellovibrionia > Bdellovibrionales > Bdellovibrionaceae > JANYDD01. The sequence goes on from JANYDD010000094.1 coordinate 4,637, forward strand.
GACACAAAGAACGATCGAAAAATCAATGAAACAACTAGCAACGGGTAGTCGGTTTGCGGATACATCTGAAGGCGCGGGAGAATTTGCCGTGTCAGAGCTTCTTCGCGGGCAGATCAGCGGAATGAAGGCGGCGAAAAACAACGCCGATTTCGCGAACTCGTTTGTGGCAGTGGCAGAGGGCGGGCTGAATGAACAAAATAATATCCTTGTGAGAATGAGAGAGCTGGCCATCCAAGCTGCCAGTGACACCCTGGGCGATGAAGAACGCGGTTACGTCAATTTAGAATTTCAACAATTGATCTCTGAGACCGATCGGATCGCCAAAACCACTAGTTTCGGAACTCAAAAACTTTTGATGGGCGAAGGAAAAACCTACGAATTCCAAATCGGCGCCTACAACGGCGAAGACAATATCGTTCGCTACGTGGCCGACACCAACACAACATCATCTTCGTTAGAGATTGAAGGTCTTAGCATCGACGACAAAGATTACGCCAGAGACAGCTTAGAAGCCATCGACACAGCCACTGGAAAAATCGCACAAGCTCGCGCCCAATTCGGAGCCATCCAAAGCCGCTTGCAAAGTGTTTCCAACAACGCCGACGTGCAAATCGAAAACTTATCTGCAGCCCAATCCAGAATCGCAGATACAGATGTAGCGAAAGCGGTCTCAGAAATGGTGCGTAGCCAAGTGTTGCAACAATTCCAATCCGTAGTCCTAGCGCAAGCCAACCAACTGCCGCAGCTGGCGCTGAAGTTGATTAGCTCGTGATGGCTTTGAATACGAAATTTTTTTAGATAGTTAGCTAGCCGATCCGGATTTCGTGTCTTTGACTTTTTGAGGGCCTTTTTCATCTACTAGCCAATCGAATTTTGGGCAGATCTTTGCTTCCGATCCATTTCACTTCATTACCTTCATTAAAGTTTCGCTTTGGCAATAGTCTGATTCTGTACCTTCAGTTTGAAGAGACAGAAACTGGCAACTGGAATCAAACCTAGCCAGGTATCCGACAGGTCTTTTCTCTGCATCTCTTCGGAAAAAAATAAGCTTGTACCCAGCCCATGTTTTCGACGCTGCAATCGCGTTCGAAGGGTTCAGGTTACTAAAGTAGCTGTCTGGAGTCTTGATTAATGAAGCTTCGTTTTTAAAATTTTCAGAAGAAGGCGTTTTCTCGAGATAGGCATTTGCATTGGCTAGCTTTTCCTTTGCTTCAGCAACCATTTTTTTAAGATGCTGGTTGAGTTTAGGCGATTTTTCTGAAGACAATTTGCTAGCGGCCTTCTCGGCGCTAATCAGCTCCTTATTTACCCAATCAGCACGTGTATTTCCAGCTCACGGGTCTTTGGTCTGGCATTTCTTTTCTTACTTCTAAATGACCACGATGAATTGACAGAAAAGATGTTCAACTTAAAAGGGCACTCGCCACTAGCTGCCACTAAAGATGTCAGTTTTGCATTTCAAGAATCAATTCGATGGGCTAACTCAGATGCGTATTGCTTGGAATCGGAAGTATAAAAATGTCGGTCCACAATGCTCATTTGCTCCCCCCACCTTCCGGAGGATTCTGCGATTAGAATATGTTGGTCAAGGTGTTGGCGATTCTTTCGTCCCCTACAGAGCGATTTTTGTGCTAGCGAATGGATTACGTGCGGAATTAGTTTTCAAAATTAAATTTTAACAACGCAAATTTTTTCCACTTTCGTAGCGAAACTGATTGTGGGCGGCGCACAGGATTTGCAAGTTCTGAAGTTCGTTGTTTCCGCCGGCGAACTTGGGATGAATGTGATCGACGTTTAGGAATAGGGTCGAGCCACAAACGTTTCCGGTTTGATGGTCCTTGAATTGGCAGCATTGATCCCGAAATAGAATTTGTCTTTTCGTTTTTGGCGTTAATGGTTTTACTTTTGGCCAATGGATTGGGTTTGAAGTTTCCGTTACCGCCACCGTGGCGGTGACTTTTGAGGTTGCAGGCGCAATTGTCGAAGTTGCGGCGTTGAGGTTATTTTTAAATGCCAAGCTGGCGATTTCATCTTTTCGAGTTGCAAAGGATTGTTGCAGAATTAATCCCTGCGGTGAATCGGAATGGACGCCTGAACTAATAACTATTTCAGCGTCTTTTTTTAACTGCCGATTTTTGGATTGGCTTTGGGGGTTGTCGGGCGGCGGGGTTTCCGTGAACGAGCTTTTCCTACAAGCGCTTTCCGGGTGAATTTTTGAAATCTCTTTTTCAGCTGTCACTTTTTGTTTGGGCTCAAACGACTTTATCGTTCGCCGAGCCATTTCTAGAATCGTGTTTTTTAGTCCGCCACCGGTTTTGTTAGAAAGAAGACTTTTGGCTTGATTGATTATTTCCATATTTTCTTTTGAAAAAGTGAGTTCAATTCGAACGGATTCGTCTCGCTGAATTTTATTTTTTTCTTCAACCTCAATCTCCGTGCCAAACTCTTGGGCCAGAATCAAATCGGTGTTTCGCGAACCTTGATTTTGGATTTTGAAGAGAACTTGCTTTTGAAAATCGACGTCAACAGCAGTTCCATTATTTTTTTTAAGATCACGACAAATTCTTTGCACCTTCGAAATCTGCCCCAAGTTCAAAGATCCCCCTTCGATTTGCGAAGCCACTTCAGGTATTCGCTGCAGGATCCGAGCGGCATCAATTCTTCTTTGCGCCGAGCCTTCCGAATACCCAATCCCCCGAACTAAATATTCAAACAAAGACGGAAAGGCCATTTTAAGATAAAGTTTGCGCCGATCAATTTCAGCAATGTGCGAAACCACTTCTTGAGTCAGCCGTCGTTCTTCGCCCGCCAAAGTTTTAATTTTCAAATGCAGTTCTTGGTTATTTAATTTTGCTAAATCCATTTTATTTCTCCTGTTAGAAAAATAAATATCACGACTTTTAAAACCTAAAAATCGCACGAAAAATAAATCTAAATGAAATTATGAATTGAGAAAATTTGCATCATTAAACTTCATAGGCGCAGTCTAAGGACCGTGTGAATTGCCGATGCACATCCGGGATCGAATTTTTTTGCGAACCAATCGCTCTATTCATTTTAATAAACCAAAAAAGCCGTCAAGTGAAAATCGATTCAAATGCGCCGTGCTGGTGAAATGTTTTTCGGGTCGAGGAAAAAATTTGAGAGTTTCGGCAATAGAATGCGATCGCTATTAAAACCTCGGGTTCCCCGAGGCTATGGAATCCCCAGGTTGAAAGTTCATTAGCCTGAATGCTTTTTCATTGCTCCTGACTTCGTGGTCCTAAGCCCAGCTGGGTGTGTTCGCAAAGGGGTATAGTTAAAACGCGGTGTTCACACCGAGATTTACCGTATTTTATCGGCTTTAACACCGATAAAATACCTACCCTTTTCCTGGGGATCGGGCTATGTTGACTCTATGGACCGAGAGCTTATTTCTGAACTTCGTACGACACTAAAAGATAAAATGGTTCTTCTATCTGGGCCTCGCCAATCTGGAAAGACGACCTTGTCCAAACAAGTCACAGCCGATTTGGAATATCTAAGCTACGACAATCGTGAAGATCGAAGAAAAATATTGAATCAGACTTGGGATCGCGACAGAAGCCTTATTATTTTTGACGAAATTCATAAAATGAAAAAATGGAAACTTTGGTTGAAGGGTCTGTATGATACAGAAAAAAATAACAAATACTTAGTCACGGGAAGTGCTCGTCTGGAAACGCTCAAAAAAGTGGGTGATTCAATGGCGGGTCGATACTTTCACTACCAGTTATTTCCGTTTGATCTTAAGGAGCTTAAAAATTTGAGTTGGAAAACGGTCAGCGAAAACTTTACTGTTTTATTTCGCAACAGTGGCTTTCCCGAGCCCTTTTTGAATGCATCCGAAGCGTTTTATAAAAAATGGCGTAGAACCCATTTAGATGTCATTTTAAAACAGGATGTGATGTTGTTGGATGGTCTTAAAAGAATCGAAGATGTTTCTAATCTTGTCGATATGATGACCAGCCGAGTGGGATCGCTAACAAGTTATAAGTCATTGTCCGAAGACTTACAGACCGACGACAAAACAGTTAAGAGATGGTTTTTATCGTTGGAAAACTCTTATATCTTTTTTAAGATTTTACCCTTTGCTTCAAAACTAAAGAACATGATTAGAAAAGCGCCCAAACACTATTTTTTTGACTATCCCAGGGTTGATGATCCAGCGGCACGATTAGAAAATTTTGTCGCGTTTGGTTTGTTTAAAGAAATTCAATTTCGGAATGAAACTCTGGGGGAAAATTTCTCTCTCCATTATTTGAAAGACAACAAGCAATTGGAGATCGACTTTCTGATTTGTAAAAACAAGCATCCCCATATGATGATCGAAGTAAAAACAAGTGATAGCCAACCTTCGAAAAATTTTGGTTACTTTGTTAAAAAAAATAAAAACCTCTTTAAGGAAGTGAGATGCGTTCAGCTAGTGCAAAACTTGAAAAAGCCTTTTTCAACGCCTGATGGCATTCAAGTGCAAAACCTTGCTTCATGGATGTCCGAATTAAAATTTTAGAATCCCGTGGCAATTAACTAAATGCGTCGAAGCCCTTGGTCTAGCGGAACCTAGACCTTTGGCCCTGCTTATTCAATAATTAACAAACTCACGAACCCCATTTCTTACGCGAACTAGACGCTCTGCATTCAAAGTGTAAATCAAAAAAGCTAGACCTTGGTCTCAAGTTCTCTGGACCTTCGCCGAGAAGTTCCTCAAGCACGTTGGAGATCCGAGAATCTGATCTGGAACCTCGTTCAGCAGTCACTGACCCGAGTTGTTACCTTTCACCTTTCCGGTTAGTCACGGCAGTTGGGGGAGTGTCTGTCACCACTCTCAAAATTGTTTTGGCACCTCCACACAAACATTTTAGGAAAGCCAAACTCAAAAAAGGAGGGTCTATGGGCTTAAGGATCACTACGAACATGCCGTCAATTTCGGCACAAAGGGTTTTGTCGACTCAGTCGGCACGACTGCAGCACGCAACGCAGGCGTTATCTTCAGGAAGCAGAATTGTGAAAGCTTCTGACGATGCCGCAGGTCTAGCTATTTCGGAAAGCTTGCGCGGGCAAATCCGAGGTATCGCTATGGCCAGAAACAACGCTTTCAACTCGATCTCGGCCATTCAGGTGTCTGAGGGCGGATTGAATGAAATCGCCAACGTTATGATTCGGGTGCGGGAGCTTGGAATTCAAGCAGCATCAGATAATATCGGCGACAAAGAGCGAGTATTTCTTAACTTAGAATCTACCCAGCTTCTTCAGGAAGCCGATCGTATCGCCAAATCAACGCGATTTGGAGACAAAGTTCTTTTAGATGGTTCCGGCGGAGACATGGAATTCCAAGTGGGAGCTTTCGCAGGTCCCGAAAACGTCATCAGCTATAACCTAAGCTCTGATGCTAGAGCTGGTACGCTGGGTATCGATGGCATTGATTTAACTGATAAGGGTTCTGCGCGAGAAGCATTGGCCGTGATCGATGAAGGCTTGAACCAGGTCAGTAAAATGCGCGCCAACTTTGGTGCGATTCAATCACGGTTGGATGCCACAACTAGTAACTTAGATATTCAGTATGAAAATTTAAATTCAGCGAATTCTAGAATCCGAGACGTTGACATAGCTAAAGAGACTGCCGAAATGGCCTCTGCAAACGTCCTGCAAAACGCTGCGGTATCTGTGTTGGCCCAAGCCAATCAGTTCCCCAACGTTGCGCTGAAACTGATCAACTGATTTTTTAGATTTATTTTAGGTCGCCTTCTTTTTTTTCACAGACAGAAGAAGTCGATTCTTAAGCCCGCCCTCGAGGAATGGTTCCTCGAGGGTTTTTTCACGTTTGAATGCGACAATTGAACTAACGTCAAATATTTGCGGGAATCCCGATGCTATCGAATTTATGAATTCACCGTAAGACTCTGAACTTCGGATGCCGCGCCTTTACTGACCCGTGGGAGCGGTCTCTGAAACTAATTTAGTGCAATTGTGGATCTCGTGTTTGTTCTCGAAATTTATTGGAATGATCAATTTTCCGGATTGTTGTCCCTGGTAAAGACTAGAATCCACGTAAAAAAGCTTAGGTGCTTTTATTTGGATCTTTGAGGCGGGATCCAATCCGTAAAAATAAAAATCCTTGTAGACACCACCTCCCGCAATAGGACCCGTAGTACTGAAAGAGGCAGGACCTATCTCTGAAACAGGTCTTCGTTTTTTATCGACACCGACAGCTTGTGACTGGTTCAAAAGGTTGATTACTTTCTGTTGACCGTTCACAAGCTCAATCTGAAAAGACTCTTTAAAAGTTGTTTCGGTCACTTGGATTTTGCAATTGTATCTAAAAGTATCGTCAGCAGCAAAGGCCGTCGCATTTAATATTCCGCCAAAAATTCCGCAGATTAAAATGGCTTTGGTTAGTTTTTGCTTCACGATTTGGGCGCTCCAATTCTTTAGTTCAAAGGCAGAGATTGTTTGTAGCTGACATTGTGAACTTCACCCAAACCAATTTTTTGTTTGCGAATTTTTTTTTTAGATTGGTGAACTTAATGACAGTTATTCAAACCTTTCGGTGGGGGCTGATCACGGTGTCTTTTCCGGCGGGCAAAGTTTCAGGAAAATCTAAATTAAAATGAATGCCGCGAGACTCATGCCTTTGAAGGGCGCACTGGATCGTTAGATCGGCAACCAAAGCGATATTTCTAAGCTCTAAAATGTCGGGGTGAATGGAAAAATTCGAGTAATAATCCCTAACCTCGGCCAAGATATTTTGCAGTCGATGGTGGGCCCTTTCCAATCGCTTGTTCGATCGAACAATCCCCACGTAATTCCACATCAGCGTCCGGATTTCGTCCCACATATGGTGAATTACAATCATTTCGTCGTCATTTTTCTCGGTCGGGTATTCCCAAGGACTGGCCGGGGTTTTTGATAGAGGGTATTGGTCTTGCTTATCGGTCAGCCACTGGGCCAAATTATGCGACATCGTCAAGCACTCCAGAAGCGAATTTGAAGCCAATCGATTGGCCCCGTGAAGCCCGGTGCAAGCCGTTTCACCGATGGCAAATAGCCTGGGGATCGAGGTCTGGCCCTTTTCGTCAGTGACAATTCCGCCGCACAAATAGTGGGCCGCGGGCACAACCGGGATCGGCTGCACCGACATATCTATGCCTAGGCTTAAGCATTTTTGAAAGATAACTGGAAAGCGGGATTCAAGCTCGGTCCTTGAAAGATGGGTCATGCGTAAAAAGACGCAAGGCTGTCCTGATTTTTTTATTTCCGCGTCGATGCCTCGGGCGACGATATCTCGTGGGGCTAGTGAACCCATGGGGTGATACTTTTTCATAAAGGACTCGCCCTTGCAGTTGATCAGATCGCCGCCCTCGCCGCGAAGAGCTTCGCTGATGAGAAAATTTCGGGCGTTGGGATGATACAAGCACGTCGGGTGAAACTGCATAAATTCTAAATTGGCGACGTCAGCACCCGCGCGAAAGGCTGCAGCGATTCCATCCCCCGTGGCACCCGACCAGTTGGAGGTGTACAAGTAGACTTTGCCGGCTCCGCCCGTGGCCAAAACCGTGAATCGGCTTTGGAAGCTCTTGACCCGATTGGCCACCGAATCAAATATGTAGGCGCCAGAAACCTGCGCCGTACCCAATAAATCGATTAAAAAGTGCTGGGTCTTGAACTGAATTTTGGGGTTATCTAAACAGCGGGCTAATACGGTTTTATGGATTTCTTGTCCGGTGTGGTCTTCGAAGTGCAAGATTCGGCGCGCCGAGTGACCGCCTTCGCGGGTCAAATCAAATTCAAGATCGGGTTTCTTATCAAACCGAACACCCCATTTCACCAAATCCTTGATGCGATCCGGAGCTTGATAAACCGTGTTCTCGACAACTAGTCGTCGGCAAAGGCCAGCTCCGGCCTGCATCGTGTCATTGATGTGGGATTCGAAACTATCGTCACTAGAAATCACCGCCGCAATCCCGCCTTGCGCCCACGAAGAATTGGCCGAAGTTAAATGAGGGTCTTTCGTTAAAACCATCACGTGACCTAGCGGCGCCAGTTTCAAGGCTAAGGAGAGTCCCGCTAACCCCGAGCCAAAAATTAAAAAATCGCAGGTTTCTGTTTCGAATTCTGAATGAGTCGCCATCTGAAAGTTCATTTCATTCTTTTTTTTATTTGTCCAAGGAGTCTTTCTTGATTCTGCAAAAAGAGTAAAACTACAATGAAAGAGAGGTCCTATGCGTTTGAAATTAGTACTGATTTATTTGGTCACTCTCTTCGCTTTCTCGGTGGGGGGATACTGGCTATGGGAAAAGCGCACTTTGGAAGAAAAACTTAGGTGGAGCGAACTTCAAATTCAGACCCAGGTTCAGCAAATTGAAAGCAGCGTCACGCAAGATTTTGTCCGGCTCGAGGCCTTTTTACTTCAGCAAATTCAGGAATCCCAAAAAACCCCGATGTTTCCCTTCGAGTCCGTTCAGGTATTTCAAAAAGACGCGCAAGACTGGAAGCGAGTTCGAACCTATGGATCCGATGTAACGCTTTCAATCCCCACTTCTTTTGTGAATGAAAAAACTAAGACGGGCTTTTATTTAAGCGTCCAGCGGCAGGCACCGTCTTCAGCGCCAGCGGCATCAAGTTCGGCTGCTGACATCAATTACGCCTACATAACGGTTGATCGCGAATTGGTTTTGTTTCGTCTATCAAACGATCCTTTGACTGGTCATTTGGATCATTTTAAAAACGAGAATTTTTCGCTGCAGATGGTGAATGAATCTAGATTGATTTTGGCGCATCCCATTCGCGAATATCGGGGTCAACTTCTAAATGCCGCCAGCACTGCGAGCACTTCGCCAGGCGCCTTTTATCATTCGCAAAAAATTCCGCGAACAAACTTGTCTGTTCAGGCTGTTGGATCCTTTCAGTCTTTGTTTAGGGCTCAGCGCAAAGCCCGTTGGCAGTGGATTTTTTTAGTTTTGGGTTTGGGTTGTTTGGGTTTGAGTCTGATTTATATTTTTGTTCCCGCGGGCCCAAAGCAAAGTTTAGCGGATGCGAAAACTTTAGAGCCTCCTCCGGAAGTAAAACCCCTGCCATCCATTGCTGCGCCTACTGCCGATCGTCTAAAAAAGTTCGGCCAACATTTAGAAAAGCCATTGCTCAGTATTTTAGCGCAGACCCACCAACTAGAATTTAACACCGAGACCCAAAATAACTCTCAAGCCAGTGCCAAAACAGTGGACACCATCCGAGCCGAATCTAAAAAAATGCAAAACCTTTTGGAAGCCATCCAGGATCAACCTAGTCAGGACTTTGAAGCTTTTCAAAAAGTAAAGCCTTCGGTTTTGGTGGACCGCGTGTTGACCGAGTTCGCTGAAGTTTTTTTGCGGCAAAGAATTCACATCGTTCGAGAATACCATTACTTGGATACACTTTGGCTTAAACCCCGGCCATTTTCGCAAGCTTTAGAAAAATTAATTCAAAATTCAATCGAGGCTTTGGACACTAAGCTGGATAAAAAAATGAAATTTTCCATTCAAAAATTAGGCGCCGAGATCCAAATTATTTTAGAAGATAACGGCGATGGCATCGGCGAACAACAGACCGCCCATATTTTTGACCCTCTGTTTACAACAAAGGCCGGTCCCCAACACGTGGGTTTAGGTTTGACCCAAGCTCGTAAGTGGATTCAAGAACAGAACGGAAAAATTCAGATTCAATCGCAGAAAAATTTTTTCACTCGGGTTTTGATTTCCATTCCATTATTTGAAACTGTACAAAGCCCCGATGTGAATTTGTTTGATGAAAAATCCTTTCAAGAAACCATCAGTATTTTGGACGACGACTCAAAATCCGCAGGCGTTCAAGTTCGCGAAGCCACAAAACGCACCGAAACTGCAAAAGAAATTTTTGTCAGCCGACGATCTGGTTTAGATTTATTTCCAGTTCAGTTTCGACGTCCAAAACCCGCTGCAGCCAAGCCCCCTGAAAATAGGCCCGATCAAAAGCGAGGAAAATACGTATGAATCACGCCGACTTCGAAATTTTTTTAGTATGGCAGGATATCGAGCAAGCTACGGCGGTTAAAACTTTGCTGACCAACCGAGGGTATTCTGTTTTTCTGATTCCAGAAACTGATTTGGCAATGGACCGAATTCAAGCTCAGCGACCGCACTTGGTTGTCATCGACCCTTCAACGCTGACTTTACCGCCTGAACATTTTATTCAAAAAGTTCAACACATAAGCTCTGAGATTTCTTTTCTTATCGTTTCGACTTCGATACGCGAAAATTTGCGTTTAAAGCAAACCCATGTGATTGATATTTTAGAGATCAACGATCAGCTGCAAGTGAAAATTTTGTGGGCCGTTGAAGATCACTTCAAATATCTTTATCGGGTTTTTCAAAACGAAGGTCTCTTTAGCCAATTTCACGAACTCGAAACAAAAATAGCCGAGCAGTCTCAAAAAATTCTATTTTTTCAGGATCAATTAAAGACGACACCCTCGATTAGTTTCGCAGACGAATTTCAACTCTATCAGTCCGCCAGCAGTTTAGAATTGCTCTTAAAAGTTTTTTTCGAGCGCGTGCAAAAAATCAGTCGGAAAAATTATTCAGGACTTTTTCTAAAATCAATTGCGTCTATAGACTCGATGGCTGTTTTTGGAGGGACTTCCTATGATTGGCAAAAATGGCGCGGCTACGGGATCAAGACTGAATCGTTAAACCCTAAAAATGTCAGCACTGAAGTGATCGAGTTTATGCGAGAAGTTGTTGGCGTCGAGCAATTCATCAGCTTTCCATTTATATCAGAGGGCATTCTTGAAGGTCTTTTTGTTTTTTGGTGCCACCAGGACAAGCCCCAGGCCAGAGATTTAGAAAATGCATTTTATGTTTTCCACGTGTTCTTGGAAAAATGGCGGTTGCAGCAACTTAAAAATGAAAATCTTGAGAAAAAATCAGGCGCTTTGGTTGTGCCTATTGAAGATCTAGAGGCTGAAATTAAAAAAGAAATTTCGCGATCTCAGCGGATCAAAATCCCGGTGGCGATGGCTCGATTTCATCTTGATCAATTTTCTGAAATTAAAAACCGATTGGGAACCCAATCTCAAGTATTTAAAATTTTTTTAGATTCGCTTCAACAGCAGATTCAAAAATCACTTCGAATGACTGATCTGACTTTTAGAGTTTCTGATCAGGACTGGATTTTTTTATTTCCCCATACATCCAGTCAGGGCGCCGTGCAGATTATTGAAAAAATTAAAAACTTGCTCGAGTCTTTGTCGATGAAGCAACTGCAGTTTTTAATGACCGCAAGTGCAGCAATTTCCGAGTACCCCAGTTTTTGCAATAACAGCGACGGCCTTTTGCAAACATCCCAAGACACATTAAGCCGGATCCTGGAAAACGGGGGTCATCGTGTGGCGGTCAGTTCTCCGGGCTCTTCTTCTGGTCGACCACCGATGACTGAGAGATCGCCGTCGTTATGACTACAGAAATAAAAACGTTTCGTCGGACCCGCGCCGAGATTCATTTGGGAAACCTGAAACACAATCTTTTTGAGCTGAAAAAATTCTTAAAACCAAATACTTTTTTGTGTCCCATGGTCAAAGCCAACGCCTATGGGCACGGCGATATTGAGATTGCAAAAGCCTTGGATCAATTGAATTCTAAAAATCTATTCTCGACGTTGGGTGTAGGTTTGGTCGAAGAAGGTTTACTGCTGCGACAATTGGGAATCAAAAGTCCAATTTTGGTTTTAGGATCTTTTGATCGATCGGGTTTTAGTGAAATGCTTCGATGGAAGCTGACCGCCGTAGTCAGTCAGATAAGACATTTAGAAATTTTAGAAAGCTTCCCTGACCAAACGTTGGGTTTTCACTTAAAATTTGACACCGGAATGCATCGCCTGGGATTTCGGCCCGATGATCTGCCATTGATTATAAAACGATGGGCAAAAAACTGGAAGCTTCAGGGGCTGATGACACATCTTTATCAGGCTGAAGATTTGATGGACCCTAACGGCCATAGTTTTCAACAAATGCAAATTTTTAAAAAAATATTTTCCTCTGAATTCTTTCGCCAAAATTCTGGGGCATCAGCCATTCCGGTGCACAGTTTGAATTCCGCTGGCTTTTTTAACTATTACGTGTTGCCCAACGAATTTAAAAACGAGTTTGGATACAATTTTTTAGGCGAAGAATCTCAGGAGCAGGGCGTGCGTCCTGGATTAGCGTTGTACGGTTATTCACCCGTTGCGCAATCGCATCTTTCGTTAAAGCCGGTGATGAGTTTAAAGACCGCCTTTGTTCAGTGGCATCGGATTAAAAAAGGCGAAGTAGTCTCGTACGGTGGAACTTGGAAAGCGGAAAGAAATTCTTTGATTGGTGTTTTGCCGATGGGTTACGCCGATGGTTATCATCGATTATTATCAAATCGATCAAAGGTTTTGTTCGCCGGGCAGCTTTTGCCTGTGATAGGCAATGTCTGCATGGATTATTTGATGGTCGACCTTACGGATGTCGAAAATAAAATTTCTGAAAATGAGATCGCTGAAACAGAAGTGGTACTTTTTGGGTGCGACGAAAAACAAAATTTACTTTCGGTTGAAAAGTTAGCACAATGGTCCCAAACCATCACTTGGGAAATTCTAACTTCTGTCGGAGAACGCGTGCCTAGGATTTTTCTTCATGATTCTTAAGCTTGCCAATTCTATCGATTATTTTTTTATAACCTGGGCGAACCTAAGCTTGCGATTTGTTCGTGAGTTGGGAAAGATTTTACTTTTTGGATCAGATTCGATCCGAATGTTTTTTCATAAACCATTTCGGTATCTAGAAATCGTCCGTGCGCTGGAATTTGTGGGCAATCAATCGCTGGTGATTATTTCGTTGACCGGTTTATTTACTGGGTTGGCATTATCCTTTCAAATTTATCTGGGATTTAAAATGGTCAACGCCGTAAATCTGGTGGGGCCGACGGTTGCCTTGGGGATATCTCGTGAACTTGGTCCTGTCTTAACGGGATTGATCGTAGCTGCGCGAGCCGGCGGGGCGATGGCGGCTAGGTTGGGAACTATGCGTGTGAATGAACAAATCGATGCCCTGGATGTTATGGGTGTGAACACCAAGCAATATTTGGTGGCGCCAAGAGTTTTTGCTGCGATTTTATGCACTCCGCTTTTGACTGCTGTTTTTGATGCCGTCGCTATGTTTGGTGCTTGGTTTTTGTGCGTGCATTTAGTCAGTTTGGACGAGGCCATTTTTTGGGATCGCATTCGCGCCACTATCGAGATTCGACATATTATGGAAGGCCTTTTTAAGGCTTCAGTCTTTGGACTTTTCTTTTCGGTGATTTGCACCTACCGAGGTTTTAATACTTCGGGCGGCGCCAAGGGAGTGGGCGAGGCCACCAACGGAGGGGTCGTCACCTCTATGGTGCTGATTATTATTTTGGATTATTTTTTAACCAGTTTTATTCGAATTTATTACAGCTTTGCCGGAATTACCACGTGAGCCAACCCGTTAACGAACTTGAGAACGCAATCGTGATCAGTGATTTGAAAAAAACCTTTAATCAAGTTGATTACGTTTTGCAGGGAATAGACTTAAAAATTCCCAAGGGAAGTTTGACTGCCATTATCGGTTTTTCAGGAACGGGAAAGAGCGTTATTTTAAAACATATTTTGGGTCTTTACCAGCCGACCTCGGGCAGTATCGAAGTTTTAGGCCGAGACCTCAGTCAACTAGACGCTGACGGCATGACCGAGTTTCGAAAAAATTTTGGCGTTCTTTTTCAAGGGGCTGCATTGTTTGACGATATGTCGGTTTTGGAAAATGTTTGCTTTCCGATTCTTGAACATCAGAAGAATTTAACCGAAGCTGAAATTATCGATCGCGCGGGAAAAAAATTAGTTCAAGTTGGTTTGAATGAAAAAGATTTTCAAAAACTTCCGTCGCAAATCAGCGGTGGAATGCAAAAACGAACGGGACTAGCCAGAGCTTTGGCTTTGGATCCCGAGATTCTTTTTTACGACGAACCAACGACGGGTTTAGATCCGATCTTAACCGAAATGGTGGATGATCTAATCGTCGAGACTCATCGACATCGACCGGGAATTACTTCGGTGATGGTTTCGCATGATCTGGCCGCGTCATTCAGGATTGCCGACTTTGTGGTGATGTTGCATGCTGGCCGAGTCCTGTTATCTGGAGTGCCCAACGTTTTTTTTAAGACCGACAATGAATTGGTGAAAACTTTTGTGACTAAGGGCATGCGTATCTAATGCTCACTTTGTTAAGGGATCGGGAAACGGAATGAATTTGTTAAAAGCCGCCGAGCTTAAAGTTGGTTTGATGGTGCTGGGGATTGCCAGCTTGATCGTCTATATGTCCCTGCAGGTGACCGAAGATCCAAGCTTTATTGGTAAAACAAATCGCGCTTGGTTTGTGGCTCCGGATGCTAACGGTTTGGTTAAAAATAGCGCGGTAAAAACGGCCGGTATTGCTGTGGGCGTGATTCGCGATATTACTTTATACGACGGTATGGCTCGCATCGATTTGACTTTGAAATCCAATATAAAGTTAACCACATCGGCTGCGGTGGCGATCAAATCTCAAGGTATTTTGGGTGACAATTACATCGATGTCTATCCAGGGTCGCCTTCTGATCCCCCGTTGCCACCCAATGGACAAATCTTAAACGTTAAATCTCAAGGCAACTTGGACAATGTGATTTCTCAGGTCGGGGATATCGCCGGAAGTCTTAAAGAAGTTGCCAAAGTTTTGAAAGAATCTGTCGCTGAAGATGGCACGCGCAAACACGTCTTGGGTCGAATCGTTTTAAACATTGAAAAATTAACCGAAGACGTGGCTGCGATGACCACTGTGAACCGCGAAAAAATTAACGATATCGTTGACCAAGTTAATCGCATTTCAAAAACCATCGACGATGCACTGAATGACGAAAGTGACGCCGGCTTTAAAAAGACTTGGAAACGGGCATTGGCCCGGATCGATAGCACGCTAAAAAATGTCGACGAGATCTCATCGAAGATCAATCGCGGAGAGGGCACCATCGGTCGACTGGTTAACGATGAATCAACCGTCGAGGAATTAAATACAGCCATCGATGGCATCAATGGCTTTTTGGATACCGGAAATAAACTGCAAACTGGAATTGATTTTAACTCGTATTATTTAGGACAAATCGGCGGCGCTAAATCAACGATTGGAATTAAACTTCAGCCAGGTTTGGATCGTTACTACTATATCGGCGTTGTGGATGATCCCGCCGGAGTTGTCGAGACCACTCGAATTGCATCAACAACGGGTGGGGTTACAACCGATACCAAAGAAGTTAAAACTTTTAGTAATAAAACAAAATTCAGCTTAATGTTTGCCAAGAATTATTATGACTTCACGGTTCGGGGCGGCTTGATCGAAAACTCGGGCGGCGTGGGTTTTGATTATATGCTTTATCGCGACAAGCTGAAATGGAGTCTTGAACTTTATGAATTTTCTAAGCTGAATGTGCGAACGCAGCTTCAGTACAATCTGTACAAAGGGATTTACTTTGCCGGAGGTTGGAGCGATGCGCTTAATAACTCGGGACGAATTTCAACTTATATCGGAGCCGGTCTGTTTATTACTAATGATGATTTAAAACTATTGTCGACCAAAATTCCGTTGATGAATTAATTTAAAGTTAAATGAAAACCGAAACGAAAAATCAAACATGAATCAAAAAACTCCGCGATTTAACCGTGCTTTAGTTAGTGTTTCGGACCGAACCGGTCTTTTAGAATTTTTAGGACCCTTGGTCGAGGAAGGTCTTCAGGTTATATCAACGGGCGGCACCGCCGAGTTTTTAAAAAAAAACGGATTAAAAGTGATTCCAATTTCTGACATAACCCAATTTCCGGAAGTGATGGGTGGACGGGTGAAGACTTTGCACCCGCACGTCCACATGAGTTTATTGGCCCGAGCCGACGAACCGGAAGACGAAGTGCTTTTAGAAAAATACGGATTACAGATTTTTGATTTGGTGGTGGTGAATCTTTATCCCTTCGAAAACGCTTTGGGTTTACAATCCAGTGAAAAAGATTTGATCGAAAAAATCGATATTGGAGGCCCTTCGATGCTGCGTTCGGCCTCGAAGAATTTTCAGCGCATCACCGTGGTTTGCGACCCCGCAGACTATAGAGGCATGCTAGAAAAAAAAGAAATTACGCTGGATGATCGAAAAAAATTGGCGGGCAAAGTCTTTAAACATACCGCGGCCTATGATGGGTTGATTGGTCGAACGCTGGCCGCTGATGATGATGCTATTTTTAATTTCTCGGGTCGAAAACAATCCGATCTTCGTTACGGCGAAAACCCTCAACAAGCGGCGGTTTGGTATCGGTCACTGGGAAATGATCCGGGTCTCCACCAATCGCAGATTCTGAATGGCAAACCACTTTCGTATAATAATTTATTGGATCTGGATGCCGCGGCTAGGGCATTGCAGTTGTTTAGTTTGAAGGCTTCGATGGTTGCAGTAAAGCATAATAATCCGTGCGGGGTCGGCAGTGGTGAATCTATTGCTGAAGCTACCCAAAAAGCTATTCAGGCAGATCCCACTAGTATCTTTGGCGCCGTTTTGGCTTGCAATCGAAAAGTGGATTTGCAATCTGCGCGCATCTTAGCAGATCTTTTTCTAGAGTGTTTGGTTGCTCCGGATTTTGACGATGAAGCCTTTGCTTTGTTGGCTCAAAAGAAAAATCTGCGGATTATGGAATGGCCGGAATTGTTTCAACCCTTAAAACCTTCGCCTCAAGGAAGCTTTAAACAAATTTTGGGTGGGGCGCTAGTTCAGTCCAGCGACCTTGAATTTTCGCGCATCGAAAATTGGAAATTTTTTGGCCAGCAACCCAAGTCAGAGATTTTGCAGGATTTAATTTTTGCAGAAAAAGTGGCCGCTTGCCTGAAGAGTAACGCCATTGCCATAGTGTCGGGAGAGCAAACCCTGGGCTTAGGTATGGGTCAGGTCAACCGGGTTGATGCCGTAGCGCAATCCATCCAGCGTTGGAAAAAAAATCATGCCCAAGTGAGTTCTGCCGTGCTTGCCAGTGATGCGTTTTTTCCTTTTGCAGATTCCATAGAAATTTTGGCCCAGTCGGGATTGAAGTGGGTGTTGCAACCAGGGGGGTCAATCAAAGATAATGAAGTCATCGGGGCCGCCCAAAAACATGGAATTCATTTAGTGATGACCGGCACTCGGCATTTTCAGCATTAGGAGTTCCTTATTTTCGAAATGCAACCTTCTCCAGACGATAAAATTTGGCTTGTGAAATCTTCGCAATCCATTCTGGGCCCTTGGAATAGGAAAGAACTGATTCAAGCGCTTCAGCAGCGTCGAGTTTCTGTAATCGATGAAGTCAAATCACCACTTTCGCGCTGGAGTTTTATTCGCGACAATGTCGACTTAAAAGAAATCTTGGAAAAAATTCGCCTAGAGGACTTAGAGCAAATTGAAAAAACCAGGGTGATTTTAGAAAACACCAAGTCCGTAACGGACGCCACTTTAACCGCCGAAGTAACCCCCATCCCTCAGTCGATGACCGACAACACTCTACGAACCGTGCAAGGGATGGATCGGCTTTCCAGAAGCGATGCTACGGCGTACGGAAGTGCCGCAGATCCTCTACTACAAGGTCGACTGACGCAAAAAATAAACTCAACCAGAAATTGGATTTTCGGGTTTTCGTTTTTATTGATCATTGCGGCGACCTTGATGCTGACTCGAGAATACAAAAAGAAGTCTTCCCCGCAAGTTTTACAAAATTATTTGAAATCAGGTGATCGTTTCTACGAACTTGGATTTTTTGAAAAGTCCTTGGAGTTTTACATTAAATTTGAAAATGAATCGGCACTGGATTTTGATCGCAAAATTAAAAAAGTTGGGCTGCTGATTCAAATCCCTAAACAAACCGTCGAAGCGCGACGGATACTCGACAACTTAGGCGAAGCGAATGGTTTATCCGCCGAGTCCCGATTGCAAATCGATTTTTGGCGCGCGTTCTCTTATTTGAAAGAGGGTCAGTATCTAAATGCCGAGGAGCAGTTTGAAAAATTGTTGGCTAGAGATTTTAAACCTAGGGAAGTAAAATATAATTTGCTGGTGTCTCAATATCTTAAAGGTGATTTTAAAAAGGTTTTTGATTCGATTTCTATCCTTGAAAGTCGAAGCACTGGCCCCATTCCTGCGGATCTGATTTTGCTCAAGGCTCTTTCTGTTTTAAAAGATC
The DNA here is from genome assembly GCA_025359945.1 of Bdellovibrio sp. GTDB lineage: Bacteria > Bdellovibrionota > Bdellovibrionia > Bdellovibrionales > Bdellovibrionaceae > JANYDD01. The sequence goes on from JANYDD010000094.1 coordinate 22,925, forward strand.
CAACTAGTTTTTCGGAAAGCGCCAAGCTTCAGTTGGTTCGCGATTTAAAATTTTACATGCGTTCAGATCGTGAGTGGAGCAACGAAAAAATGATTTTGACCTTGGGGTTGGAAAGCTTGCTTGGAAATCTTAAAAATGCAACGGCGCTCACTCAACAGTTATTGGAACAAAAGCCCGTTGAATCGCGCAGTTTTGTTCGTCGGATCGAAAAAGAAGATTCTTACTTGTCTTGGGATCGGCTTTTTTTTCTTTGCGAGCAGGCGAAGGTTTCGCTGGAAGAAGTGCCCGGCATATCTTTGATGGCCTACTGCCAATTTAGCCGAGACGACAGCAGCACTGCAATTGACCTTTTGGAAGACTTGCTGAAGCGGCAACCAAAAAACCAAACTTTAATCAATTTGCTGGGGGCCATTTATTTGGCCCAAGGTCGATCGGCCCAAGCTAAAGCGCTTTTGAATTCATCGGGGCAAAGTGATTCTATTTTGCGAAAACTTTTGCAGGCGCAATTGTGTTTGGGAGAAAAAGAATACCCGTGCGTTAATGTTCAAACATTGGAGCTACTGAAAAAAGATCCGTTTCTACCTGAAGCTTATTATTTACGAAGTCTTTATTTTCGGGAAATTAATCAAAAGAATTTGTCACGTCAGCTGATCGACGAAGCCTTGAAAAAAATTGGTCCGTACCGGCCGATTCTAGAATTACGCGAAGATCTTGATGAGAAATAGAAATTTTTTTTCTATCGTCATCATCGGAGCATTCTGTCTTTTTGGATGGTTAGGGTGTTCGCGCGATGCTGATGAAAGTGATCCGCAGCATACTCAAATTTTTCAAGTGAAGGATTTGGGAAAAGATTTTTTTCTTCCATCTAAAATTTGGGATTCTTTTTTTGACAATTCCAGCGGGACTTCCAGGAAAGTGAATTCACAAATTTTATTCACTCCCATTCAAGTGGTTCTTCGAGAAAAAAACCCAGGGGTGTTGATCAAGCCCACCGTCATTTTCGAGTTTTCAAAAGGCGGCGGGGACATCGATTTATCGAAAGTCCTCACGGATCAAGTGGGCACATTTTTTGTGTCATTTGAATATCCGGGTTTTGAAAGTCCTGATACGCTAAAAATTTATTTTGTCAGCCAAGCCCGTAAAAGAAATGTGGACGGGCAAATCTGGGGTCTAGGATGCCAAACCTATGTCGATGTCAAAGATTGGATTTTAAAGAATTATAAAAAACAAGGCATTGAAGTAAATACTCTAAGAGACCGCCATTTAAGTGTTCTGGGCGGCCACTTTGCTTTTGGCTACAGCGAAAAATCCCAAGTCTTCGCCACTCAAGTTCGGTTTTTTGATTCTACCAAGGGTCACTTTTTTTGCGAAGATCTGCTAGAGAAAAGAAATATGAAACTTAAAAATATCCAAGACCAATTGGAGTCGCGGTAAAATAATGGTCGATTTTTTAAAAGCCTACTTAACCTACGACCCGGCTGCAAAATCTCTTTGGGAGGTAGCGCTTCTTTACCCAGGCCCAAAAGCGATCTTGCTTCATCGAGTGGCCCATATTTTTTATCGTTTAAAGCTTTATTTTGTGGCTCGCTTAATTTCAGAAATTTCTAGAATTGGGACCGGGATCGAGATCCATCCCGGCGCAAAATTGGGGCGCCGATTGGTTATCGATCACGGAATGGGCGCGGTGATAGGTGAAACCGCCGTGGTCGGTGACGATTGCATTTTGTTTCATGGGGTCACTTTAGGCAGTCTCAAATTCAGCAAGGAACGAAGGCATCCACAAGTTGGCAATCGAGTGTTAATTGGTGCTGGTGCCAAAGTCCTTGGCGCGATTTCTTTAGGAGATGGCTGTCGCATCGGCGCCAATTCCGTGGTCACCAAATCCGTAGAACCCGGAAGAGTTGCCGCAGGGGTTCCCGCCGTCCTTATCTAGGCGTAAATTAAAAGCATGAACTCGGCTTTTTTTGAAAGCTTTTGCAGATCGATATTTTTTGCTTGGCCCTCGAAAACCCATTCGTCGTTTTGAGTCAACTGGGTCGCTAAAAGAATAAATCGATCGGGCATTGATTGTTGAAGTTCTAGGACAAGCTTTTGATAACGATAGGGTGTGTCCATCAAAATCAGGTTTTGCTTTTGCTGAACCAACCCCTGCCAAGCTTTTTTTCGACCATCAGTTTCTTGCGGTAAAAATCCGTAAAACAAAAATGAATCCAGGCGTCGGCTGCTCAGGCTTAAAAGCATCATCAAGCTAGACGGTCCCGGAAGGGCTTTTACCGCTATGTTTCGTTGTCGACAGCTGCGAACAAGGTCTGCGCCCGGGTCACAAAAACCCGGAGTTCCGCAGTCGGTGATCAGGGCCACGTTTTTGTCGCGGCAGATGTTCGTTAGCTCTGAAAGTTCTTCGGGCCGGGTGTGCTCGTTTAAAATTAAATAAGGCGATTTTGAAATTTGATGGGCCCTTAACCATTGCGTCGATTCTTTGGTTTCCTCGACAATAATGGCGTCGCTGGCTCGTAAAACTTCTAAGGCTCTTATCGTGATATCTGAAATATGGCCCAGGGGAACTGGCACTAAAGTTAAGCTCAAAAGTTAAACCTCATCCAACAAAAAGTGCATGATGGCCGGCAAATCCAAGGGTCTGGCCGCCTTTCCTGAATGTGTGCTGTCGAAAAAGATAATTTGTACCTGGGGGTGATCGCGCCGAACCAATTCGATGTTGACAGGTTCGTTTTCGAAAAACCAAACCGGTTGAAACATTTTAGCGTTTTTCGCAAACCATTCGGATTTAAATAAATCATCTGGATAGCCGTGGCTGGCTTTTAGGGCCACTTCCGCGGCACCCTCGACCGGAAAACCCCATTTTCGAAGCACCTTTCGGGTGCCCAGGCCCATTCTTATTTCGTCGCGTCCACTCAGGTAAACGATTTTCGTTTTCAGTTGGACCAATTTTTGAACAAATTCCACGGCGCCATCAAAGGGCTGATCGTAGACCAAGTATTCATTGCTAAAAAATCGTTCGGCCCAAAACGCTCGGATCGATTCAAAAAATTCGGGGTGCGCAGAATCTAGTCCTGCCCTTAGCAGCGCATTTTTTATTCCCCAGTCGGTCTTTTGGGTTTTAACTGTTTGCAAGATTTGAACATTTTCAGCAAAACGCTGCTGGTGCACGGGTATTTGAGAATAATCGTCCAAAATCTTTTGAATTCGCGGACTGACGTCAAAAAGTGTTGAATCCAGATCAAAAACACACATCGAGCGACTGGGATCGCCTAGCGTTTGGATTTGTAAAAGAATATTTTCAAGAGGTTTCTGCATCGCCAATGAAAGTGCCTTAAAGGGGCCGATTCAGCAAGCCTTCGCGTTGAAAAAAAAGCTGCTTAAAAATTTCCAACTTGTCTGATACAGAACGGACTCAAAATCTAAAAAAATTCAAAAAACGCTCAAAAAAAAATTATGGGCAGAAATTATGAGGAGAAAAAATGAGCAGAAAAAAACGAACAGAAAAAAACGAGGAGAAAAAAACGAGGAGAAAAAATGAAACATAAACTAAACTTTTTTAAATCAGTGGGCAGCCTTGGTTTAGCCATGGCCCTGGGACTGGTGGCACCCGTGGCGTGCACGATGAAACGCGCCGAACTGGGTTCTGCAAAAAATCCGGTTAAACTCTTTTTTACTCCCAGTGTCGATGCAAAAGTTCTTGAAGACAATTCAAAGGCCTTTAAAATTTTTCTAGAAACCGCAACCCCGTACAAGTTCGAAGTCTCTGTGCCACAGAGCTACGTCGCGGTCGTCGAAGCCTTTGGCACCAGCCGCGCCGACGTTGCTGCGATGAATACTTTTGGCTATATTTTGGCTCATGAAAAGTATGGCGCCGAGGCCCGATTGACGGTGATCCGACACGGTCTGGCTACGTATCAGGCTCAGTTTGTGGCCAAAGCGGACTCGAAGATTAAATCGATCAAAGATTTTAAAGGTAAAAAAATCGCTTTTGTCGACCCCGTTTCAACCTCGGGATATTTGCTGCCGTTGAAACTTTTAAAGGATCAAGGGGTTGAGGCCAAGGAAACTGTATTTGCTGGCAAGCACGACAATGTGATTTCGATGGTATATCAGGGGCAAGTGGACGGGGGCGCCACTTTTTATTCGCCTCCGTTTAAGGGCGAAATTCAGGACGCCCGCCGCTTGGTGCTGACTCAATACCCCGACGTTGAGAAAAAAATTAAAATTATCGAACTCTCCGAATCTATCCCTAACGACCCAGTTATTTTCCGAAAAGACTTGCCGGAGGAAATGAAAGTAAAAATCACTGACGCTTTCTTAAAGTTTGTGGAAACTCCCGAGGGTAAGGCCGCTTTCGAAAAAATTTATTCCGTCACTGAATTAAAACGTGCTTCGGATGCTGATTATGATAGCGTTCGATTGATGCTAAAAGCGCTGGGCAAATCGGCGAACGAATTAATGAAAAAGTAGGATAAAAAAATAGGGTTATGATTAATCGCAATCCGAATTCAAACGAAACTTTGCTGTCGATTAAAGATTTGGTGAAAACCTATCCTAACGGAACCCAAGCTTTAAAAGAAGTCTCGTTTGAGGTTCGGCGCGGAGAATTTTTAGTGGTCATCGGTCTTAGCGGTTCTGGAAAGTCTACGCTGCTGCGTTGCCTGAACCGACTGAATGATCCCACCAGCGGTGAAATCACTTTTAATGGAAAAAGTACTCTTGATCTGAAGCCCGCTGAAGTCCGGAACTTAAGAAAAAAAGTGGCGATGATCTTTCAGCATTTTAATCTGGTTCCAAGGCACACGGTGCTAAGCAATGTTCTTATGGGGCGATTGGGCGACACACCTTCTTTAAAAAGTTTGTTCGGTATGTTTTCGGCGCCGGATTATCAAAAGGCTCGCGAATATTTAAACCTGGTGGGCATTGCTGAAAAAGAAAAAATGCGAGCCGATCAACTTTCAGGGGGGCAACAACAGCGGGTTGCCATCGCTAGGGCCTTGACCCAGCAGCCAGAAATTTTATTAGCTGATGAACCTGTTGCAAGCTTAGATCCAGCAACCTGCCACACCGTGATGGATTATCTTAAAAAAGTAAATCAAGAGCTTGGGATAACAATCATCTGCAATCTCCATTTTTTAAGTTTGGTTCGTCAGTACGCCACCAGGGTGATTGCATTGAAGGCCGGAGAAATTGTTTTCGAAGGATCGCCGACAGAAATTACCGACGATTGGTTTGCCAGAATTTATGGCCACGGCGCCCGAGAAGTTCATATTAATTAAAAAAGGTTTTTGGGGAATGAAGGCAAGTTTAGTTAAAACAACTTTTTTCGATGGCCTAGTCTTGGGTTATCTTTTGGTTGTGGTGTTGATCGCGATTCTTCACCCCAGCGATGAACAAATGTTGGAACTTTCTAAAAACACCCTGATCTTTTTGTCCTGTTGTTTGGTGGGTGCGGGCGCAAGTTTTCTTTTGAATTTCTTTAAACTTAAAACTCTTGGTGAGCTGATTTTTGAAGATGCTGAAGCGAAAGCCAACTTGGTTTCTGAAAGTTGGTACAAAACGGTTTGGGCCTGGGAATTGATCGTCTTTTTAGTGACCACATTAATCGTGGGAGTAAAAATCACGCAGTTTTCGGTTTTTGAATTAATGGATCAGCAAGGGTTTCAGGGCGCGATTCGCTTATTTCAGGGTCTGATGTCCCCCAATTTTGATCTACTACCCAGGGCTGTTCTAAATATTATTGTGACGATTTTTATGGCTTTTATGGCGACGGCTTTAGCCATTCCGATCGCTTTCGTGCTTTGTTTTTTCTGCGCAAAAAATATTATGAAAACCCCCGGGGCCTTTGTGATCTATATGGGTTTGCGAACTTTATTGAATATTATGCGATCCATCGAGGCTTTGATTTGGGCAATTATCTTTTCGGTATGGGTGGGGATCGGGCCCTTCGCAGGAATGATGGCTTTGATGATTCATTCGATAGCTTCGTTGGCTAAACAATATTCTGAAATCGTTGAAAGCGTGAACGAAGGCCCGATCGAAGGAATAGTCTCGACCGGCGCAAATAAACTGCAAACAATTTGGTTCGCGATTGTTCCGCAGGTGGTTTTGCCATTTATTTCATTTACGGTTTACCGCTGGGACATCAATATCAGAATGGCAACCATCGTTGGATTGGTTGGCGGCGGTGGAATTGGAACATTATTGATTCAGTTTCAAGGGCAAGCGATGTGGCCCGAGGTCGGCACCATTATTTTGGTTATCGCCTTTGTTGTTTGGTTTATGGACACAGCGTCTGCTTACCTTCGCGAAGCTCTTAAATAAATTGTAGATAAAACGAACAGGACCTTGGTCGCAATTTTACCTGGTGCGGCAGCTTGGTCTCAAGTTCAGGACTGAAGTACCGAAGACTTAGGTATGGAACTTCAAGGGTACGTCCTTAGTCAGAAAGGTCAGATTTTAGGACCTCTTCAAAAAGAGGATCTTTTAAATTCTTTGAAGACATCGAAAGTCCATTGGGACGATTTGGTGATGGTTCAACAAGAACCGGCCCAATGGATCCATTTGGTCGAGCATCGCGAATTCAAACCCTACTTTTATAAATGGTTTGTTCCTGGACCGTCGGAAGATATTCAACTTTTGGGTGAGTGGTATATTCTGCAAAAAGATAAAGAGTGTGGCCCTTTTGCATATTTAGATCTGATCAAATTTTTACAGGTGAAAAAAATTGCGCCTGAGAATTTAGTTTGGAATAAAAGTTTTGAGGTCTGGAAACCTATTTACGAGTGTTCCGAGTTTTCGGCGCCCGTGATTAAATCCTTGATGAAAACCGCAGATCCGACGATCTCGCGAACTTTTTTCAGGCGCCGTTACGAGCGCATCGAATACCAATCAGAAATTATTGTTCATCAAGTGAAAAAAACATTTAAAGGAGAAAGCATCGAAATCAGTCCTGGCGGCGCCGGAGTTTGGCTGGACACGTCTGACCTAGAGTCAGGGCAAACAGTTTTTTTGCACTTCAAAGCGGCTCTTACTATTCCGTCGTTTAACGCTGTTTGTTTGGTGGTTAATCGAGACTCGATTGTGCAAGGGCAGCGATTGGTTCGTTATGGAATGCAGTTCACCAGCATTATGAAATCTGTTCAAGAGGCCATTCAAAACTGTAAAAGTCGTCGATTGGCCTAGAGTTTTTTAACGAAAGGAATGTTTCAATGAGAAATCATTTAAGTTTCGCCCTTGTCGCAAGCGCCTTCATTGCGAGTATCGTAGGATGTAGCAAACAGAATTTTCAAATCCAAGATCAGCAGCAAAGTTTTTCGCAAGTGCAGGCTTACAATAACAAAGTCGACATTGTCATTTTGGTGGACACTTCGGAATCCACTTCGGATTATCGTCAAAAATTTGCCAATCAGGTCCCCGAATTTTTAGGAACTTTGGACAAATCGGGAATGGATTATCACATCGCAACTGTCACTACGGATCTGAACGTTCTTAGAGACGGCGGAAAGTTTTTGGGCGTTCCAAAATATCTAACTCCACAAACTCCAAATGTTGTGGCCGAGCTTCAAGCGCGAATGGTTTACTTACTGAAATCCACAACCCCAAGAGCAAATTCGGAGCAAGGGTTAGAATCTTTTCGTCGAGCTTTGACGCCTGCAACTTTGGCCAAGGATGCCCCCGATTTTATTCGAAAAGATGCACTGATGGTTTTAATTTTTGTTTCGGATGAAGATGATGTCTCCTATGACGAGGCCAGTTCGAAATTGATTTCGACAAAAGCCTACATTGATTTTTTCGAAAAACTAAAACCCAAATTTCCCACCGGCGCTAGGGCATGGATTGCTCACTTTGTAGGGATCACTAGTTTGAATGATTGCGGTGGAATTCGCGCTAACCCATTTTTGGAAGTCGGAACTAGATACATCGACCTAGTCTTGGAGACTGGTGGATCAGCTGATACGATCTGCACAGCCACTTTGGCCGACGCGGTTTCTAAAATTCGTGTTCAGATTGTGCAGCTGCTGAGCGATTATTATTTAACTAAAAAGCCAGTAGTTGATTCTCTGCGCGTTTATTTGAACGGCGCTGTCGTTCCTAAAAACGATCAAAATGGTTGGAGCTATAAATCGGACAAGAATATGATTCGATTTAATGGAGGAGCGATCCCAGGGGTTTTCGACGCTATCAAAGTCGATTTTACTCCGATCGACGCCAGCTGATCGGGAAATAATTTTGGTGCTTAATCTTTTTCTTGCTCCAGCAATTTTATAAAGCTGGAGTCACAAAAGTTTTTTAATTTAGCCAGACAACTGTGTTTATTTTGCTTTTGACGTTGCCGAGTCACCAGCTGGATCCAATCAGGATTTATACCTGGTGAAGTTTCAAAAGTATTTAGCCAAAGGTCGCAGGCGCATTGAACGGCGCATTTCTGTAGTTGCGAAACTAATTTTTTAGGGTCTCCGCGGATTAATTTATTGGCTTCTTGGTCCCATCGCGCATGGGTCTTGGCCGCATAACTTAGCAAATCAGGGCCCACTTGTTTGCAATTGACCTGTTCAGGGTTTTCAAGCGCTTGAGCAAAAAAAAGTGAAGCTGACGCTATTTCAGCATGGGCAGTTTCAGCGCGCCCAGTTTTAGCGGGCTCACTTTCAGCTCGAGCTATTTTTCGGTCTTGAGGTTTTGAAAGCGTGGCCGCTGAGTTCCGTGAAATCAGAAAACTAAGAGTCAGCATCAATCCTAAAGTCCAGAAATTCAAGACCATCTTTTAAGCTCCAAAATTGCACTTGGCTTTTCAATTGTGGCACAATGGTGAGATGTCGGCAAAGTGAATTTGGTTGATCAAAATCCGGAGAATCTTGAGATGCAAAAAAAGAAGCTGAAGTTTTGGCTGAAGCGAAGCCTCTTTGCTTTTGTGGCGGCGACGGCAATAACTAACTGCCAGTCGGTTCCGCCTCGTGAAATCAGCGAATGGAGTTTGCCAGAACCCCCACCCAACTGGGATTTTGATCGCATCCGAGATCCCGCACAGGAAAAGGAAAATACGTCGTCAAAGTTAGAAAATCCGTTTTCGCATCCTGCTCAACTGAAGCTCGAGCAATTTAAAGCGTCTTATGAAAAGCTAGTCGACCGACTTTTCACGCGCTACCAAGTCGTATTTGATCGAGAAATAAAAAAAGGTCAAAGTGACGACAATGCTACTGAAGAGGCCGCAAAAGTTTTAGGAATTCATCTTAGTGCGATCGAAGACATTTATTTTTACGCGCAAGAAATGCTTTTGCGGTTTGACGATCAACTTTTCAAAGCTCAAAAAGAAAAAGATCCTTTAAAATCCGCCGAATATAATAAATTGCAAAAAGCTAGGATGATCAAAGAGCGCGTCACCGCCCAAGTTGTCTATCAAATCGTATCGCTCCTTTATTACGAAGCTGGTCATGGTTCGTCGTTTCAACAGTCGGCGGCCCACCAAATGCTGACTCATTCAAGAAAGATTTGGAATTGGATTGGAACTGATAACCTAGACCCTGAAGCAGAAAAATATCGCCATGGTAATTGGCTTAGAAAATTAATTTTTCAAGATCTTTTCGTGGAAGTTAAAAAGCACGTGCTCCAAGCTGTCGTTCAAATAAAATCAGACCAATGGCCCCAGGGCGTAAAACAAATTATTGCGGTCCTTGATTCTTTAATAATTTCGGATTCTCAAGCGCTCAACGCTTTGGTCGTAAAAGTTCGAAGCCTAAAGCAAAATGCCTTGCAAAATACAGAAGCCATTGAACATGCCGTATGGGTCCATCGCGCGGCAGAACTTTTTCAAGAGATTGAATTGGCGCAAGACCCTTCGAAGTCCCCCCGTAAACCTAATCTTATCCAACCCATTTGCCCCAGTTCCGGTTCCAGCGGTAATATCACCGGAAGCCAATTTCCGAAAGGAACCTGGGCGATCACATTGGATGATGGGCCAAATCCCAAATTCACACCGATCATCGAAGCCGCGTTTGGCTTGCCTCACAAAGGATCTTTTTTTTGGTTGTCACAGTTAACTCCAACTTACAAAAAAATCGTGGCCGCTGTTCAAGGCAAAGGTCACACTGTCGCTAACCATTCTTCGACGCATGCTTTTTTACCCAAATTAAGTGTTGAAAATCTGAATCGTGAAATCAATAAATCCACCGAGATCGATCTGGCGATTTACATGAACGGAGCCCCAAAATTTTTCCGTTGTCCTTACGGCGCATGTGGTGCACCTGGGGGACCCATCCGAAAGATGATCGCAGAAAAAAACTTGGTCCATGTGTTCTGGAGTGTCGATAGTTTGGATTGGCAGGATCGAGATCCACAGTCGATCGTCAAACGCGTTAAAGCGCAGTTTGATCGGATTAAAGAAAAAAGCGGCGGAATAATTCTTTTCCACGACATTCACCCACAGTCGGCGCAAGCCGTGCAACAGATCGTACCGATCTTGGTTCAGTCCCAGGTAAAATTGCAAAGCCTCTCGGAAATCGTCAAAGATCTGAATGCCGGTTTGGGTTCTTGCCCTTCGGGATGGACGCCTTAGTTGCCTTGAGATAATTTTTGTGTGGCAACCTGTCATCTGAAAGACTCTTTTTAAAAAGTCTAGCCATCGGCGTTTTTTTTGACCATATTTTAGGGAGTCCCAAATTTTTTTGAGGTATCCAATTCATGAGTTCCAATTCTCAGACCATTTCGCCTGTCGCTTCACCTGTTACATCTTCACATGTTAAATCCTCATCTGGTTATTCGGGCACACAAGATATCAATGATATGTCTAGGTCATTTGCACTAACTACAAAGTTGGATTCAATCATTGCTTGGGGAAGAAAAAATGCGCTTTGGCCAATGCCTTACGGAACTGCCTGTTGCGGTATCGAGCTTATGTCCGTGATGGGTCCACGCTATGATTTGGCCAGGTTCGGGGCCGAAGTTGTTCGTTTTTCGCCTCGTCAATCCGATTTACTTTTAGTGGCGGGAACTATCACAGAAAAAATGGCGCCGGTGTTGATCAGAATTTATCGTCAGATGCTTGAACCCAAATATGTTTTGTCGATGGGAGCGTGTGCCAGTTCAGGCGGGTTTTATCGGGCTTATCATGTGCTTCAAGGTTGCGACAAAGTGATCCCTGTCGATGTGTATGTTCCTGGTTGTCCTCCGACTCCAGAAGCAGTTTTGGACGGAATCATGTTGTTACAGAAAATGATTGCTTCAGGGCAACCCCGCCCGTGGAGAGACAACTGGAAGGCTCCGGATCATGACTAGTTTAGAAGAATTTAAAAAAGAATTTACTCAAGCTGGAATTGCCGTCGAGAACTATCAATTTTCCAGAGCTTTCGGTGATGACGTCATTTTAATGCCGAAAGAAGATTTGTTGAAAGTTTTTTCGTTGCTGCGAAAAAATCAGAAGTTTGATTTCTTAATGGATATTTGCGGCGCCGATTACCCGCAACGAGAAAAAAACGGCGGAAAAAGATTTGAAGTGGTTTATCATTTTTTTAATTCAAAAAATGCTCAGCGTTTGCGAATCAAAGCGCTTGTCGGAGACGGCGAGACCATTGATTCGGCGTTGCCCGTTTGGCGAGGCGCCGATTGGTTCGAACGCGAAGCCTATGACATGTTTGGAATTATTTTTAAAGGTCATCCCAATCTTCGAAAGCTTTTAACTCATCATCAATTTGTTGGGCATCCTTTACGAAAAGATTACGAAGCCGATCGTCAGCAGCATTGCACGCAATCCATACCTATACATTTTGACAACGAGCCCGGCGTTGATGGAAATATTTTAAATGAGAATTTTGTCCCGATAAATATCGGACCCTCACATCCTGCAATGCACGGGACTTTGCGTGTGATGGCAGAACTTGACGGTGAAACCATTGTGCGAGCCAGTTGCGAAATTGGATATTTGCATCGATGTTTTGAAAAAATGGCCGAGACCCACCCTTACAATCAGGTGATCCCTTATACTGATCGTCTAAATTATTGCTCGGCACCCATGAATAACGTCGGTTATTGCAAAACTGTCGAGAAATTAATGGGGATTGAAATTCCACCGCGCGCCCAGGCTTTGCGAGTGATCTTGTGCGAGCTTTCGCGAATTATCGATCATATTATTTCAGTGGGAACTGGTGGCGTGGATTTAGGCGCCTTGACCGCTTTTTTTCATCTCTTTACCTATCGAGAAAAGGTTTATACTTTGTTTGAAAAACTATGTGGCGCAAGGCTAACAGTTTCCATGACCCGAGTGGGTGGAATGGCTCAAGATGCTCCGGACGGATGGTTTGACGAAGTTTTGAGTTTTTGCAAAGAAATGCGCGCGGGCGTCGATGAGATCACAAAACTTTTCTTGGATAATAAAATTTTTATCGAACGCACCCAGGGCGTGTGTCCTATTTCTGCGGCGGATGCCATCCAGTGGGGATACACAGGACCACTGTTGCGCGCCTGCGGAGTGGGTTTAGATTTGCGAAAAGTTTCTCCGTATTACGGTTACGAAAATTACCAGTTTGATGTTCCGATCGGTAGCGCCGGTGACATTTACGATCGGTATTTGGTTCGCATCGAAGAAATGAAGCAATCCATACGCATTGTCGAGCAAGTTTGCAAAAGCGTTCCCACCGGCGATTACACCGTTAGACTTAAAGGTGTGGTGCTGCCCGAGAAAAAAGATGTTTACGGCAATATCGAAGGTTTGATGAATCACTTTATGTTGGTGATCAAGGGTTTGCGCCCTCCGATCGGTGAAACTTATGACGCTACAGAGGCCGCTAACGGCGAGCTTGGTTTTTATTTAGTCAGTGATGGATCGGCAAATCCGTATCGTCTAAAAGTTCGGCCTCCTTGTTTTGCGATCTGGCAGTCGTTTCCCACTGTAGTTAAAGGGGCGTTAATCGCCGACGCCGTGGCAACCGTGGCTAGCATGAACGTGATTGCCGGCGAGCTTGATCGATAATTTTTTCAGGAGATCAAATGTTTCAGTTGTCCAACGAAGGTTTGACCAAAGTTAAAAAAGAACTTCAACGCTACGAATCCAAAGACTCGGCGATTATCCCAGCGCTTTACGTGGCTCAAAAAGAAAATAAGGGATGGATCAGTCCCGACGTGATTCATCACCTGTCTCAGGTGATGGACATTGCAGAATCTAAAATCACCGAAGTGTTTTCTTTCTACACAATGTTTAACAAAAAGCCCGTGGGTAAATACCATGTTCAAGTTTGCTGCACGCTTTCGTGTGCATTAAACGGCGCGCGCGAACTTGCCGATCACCTTTGTCATGAATTGAAAGTTCGCGCCGAAGAAATGACCGAAGATGGCCGATTTACAATTTCAAAAGTAGAATGTTTGGGAAGCTGTGGAACCGCTCCGATGATGCAAGTGAACGATAGATATTACGAAAATCTGACGCCAGAATCTGCAATGAATATTCTGCGCGGATTGAAATAGAGGTATTGAAATCATGGAAACGAAATTACTTTCAGAACATTACCACCAGGATGATTTTCAAAATTTGGCCGGCTATAAAAAGCAAGGTGGTTATCAAGTTTTGGCAAAAGCCTTGAAGATGACTTCGCAGCAAATTATCGACGAGGTTAAGGCTTCTGGTTTGCGCGGTCGCGGTGGCGCTGGGTTTCCCACCGGAACTAAATGGAGTTTCCTTCCGAAAAATAATGAACCTCGCTATTTACTTTGCAACGCCGACGAGGGCGAGCCCGGAACTTTTAAAGATCGCTTAATGATGGAGCGTGCTCCGCACCAACTGATCGAGGGCATGATTATTTCGGCCTTCGCCATTCAGTCGGCAAAATCCTACGTTTACATCCGAGGCGAATACAACGAACCCATTCGCATTGTCGAGAAAGCCTTGCGCGAAGCTTACGAAGCAGGATTTTTAGGAAAAAATATTTTAGGTTCAGGTTTCAATCACGAGATGGACATTTACGCCGGCGCTGGGGCCTACATCTGCGGCGAAGAAACCGGAATGATCTCGTCACTCGAGGGTTTAAAAGGTCAGCCCAAACTAAAGCCTCCGTTCCCAGCCGTTCAAGGATATTTACGCAAGCCTACGATCGTTAACAACGTCGAGACTTTGGCAGCCGTGGTGCCGATCATAAAAGACGGTGCCGCTGCCTACAAAAAATTTGGAACCGAAAAATCTCCGGGCACAAAATTATTTTCATTAAGTGGAAATGTCGTTCGTCCTGGAAATTACGAAGTGCCGTTGGGATATCCGTTGAAGGATTTAATTTACAAATTAGGTGGCGGGATGAAGCCCGGCAAAAAACTAAAAGCCGTGATCCCCGGCGGTTCATCAGCTCCAGTACTGAATGCCATTGAGGCCGAACGCGCAACGATGGATTACGAGTGTCTGGCGCAAATGGGATCGATGTTGGGATCGGGTGCAGTGATTGTTTTGGACGATTCCAATTGCATGGTGGATATGCTGGGAAATCTAACTCACTTCTATCATCATGAATCTTGCGGTCAGTGCACTCCCTGCCGAGAGGGCACTGGGTGGCTCAATAAGATTGTCTCGTCGATTATGGAAGGGCGCGGTCGGTTGCAGGATATCGATTTGTTGGTCAAAGTGGCCGACAATATGAAAGGCCGCACGATTTGCGCGCTTTCAGATGCTGCCGCTTTACCAGTATTAAGTTTCGTTCAAAAATTTAGAGACGAATTTGAATATTTTGTTCGCGAGGGTCGTTCGAAAGTTCGAGGAATCAGCTATGCCCAAATGCACCATTAATGGCCAAGAAGTCGTCGTCAAAGACGGCGCCACAATTATTGAGGCCATCCATCATAATAATCAGAAAATTGCTCACTATTGTTGGCACCCGGGTTTAAGTGTCGCCGGCGTTTGCCGTTTGTGCATGGTCGAGATCGAAGGAAATCCCAGGTTACAAATTGCCTGCAACACCGTCGTCAGCGAAGGCATGAAAATAAATAACACTTCTGAAAAAGTAAAAGATGCGGCCAAATGGGGATTGGATTTTCATTTGATCAATCACCCGTTAGACTGTCCGATATGTGATCAAGCGGGTGAATGCGGCTTGCAAGACCAGTATATGGAGTTTGGAAAATACGATCCCGAAATGGCCGAACGAAAAGTGAAAAAGAAAAAGGTCGTCGACCTTGGGCCCACGGTGGTCTTGGATACTGAACGCTGCATTTTGTGTTCAAGATGTGTTCGATTCACCGACGAAGTTTCAAAAACAAACGAGCTTGGAATTTTTAATCGCGGTGACAGATCCGAGATCGGCACTTTCGACGGCAAAGAATTAGATAATAAATATTCTTTAAACACGGTGGACATTTGCCCCGTGGGTGCATTGACATCGAAGGATTTCAGATTCCGTCAGAGGGTATGGTATTTGAAAGATGCTCAGTCGATTTGCACGGGCTGTTCTACCGGATGCAATGTTAAAGTCTACTTTAATAAAGAGGGTTTGTTTCGAGTAAAGCCTGTTTTCAACGAAAAAGTGAATGGCTATTGGATGTGTGACGAGGGTCGCGACATTTATAAGTTTGTAAATAAAAATGCCAGACTGCTTAAAGGTAAAAAAAAGAAGCCCACCGGATTTGAAGAATTTTTTCCGGGAGCCTTAGCAAAAGATATTTCCTCGTTGGTGACCGCCGACCCCGGAAAAGTCGCTTTTGTTGTGACTGGGCAATTTACCAATGAAGAATATGATCAGGTGTTTTCGCTTTGGACAAAAAAATGGGGCAGCAAAAATATTTTTCATTGGCTGAACAGTCCCGAAAAGCAAAATGAATTTGACGGCCTGCTTTTACGTGGCGACCGCAATCCAAATACTCAAGGCCTGTTAAAAAGATTGAAAGATTTTGGAATTTCTACCCAGTGGAAAGATTTGATCACGAAAATCAATACTCACGAGATTGACACTGTGGTTGTAGCGGGTCCAGAAAATCCAATTTGGTTTCCGGATTTCAAAGAAAAACTGGCGTCTTTAGCTAAGGCAAAAAGTTTAATTTGGATGCAAAGCTCAAATCATCCCGAGTTTGAAAATGTACCGGCGGGAACTTATCTAATCCCGCTAAAATCCTTTGTTGAAAAGGAAGGTACGTTCACCAATTATTCGGGGTTGGATCAAAAATTTAGTAAGGTCACAACGATCGTTTCTGAAGCTTTGACATTGACTGAAGCCTGCACGCTGTTGGCTGGTGAAAACCTGATGATTCGGCCGGACCCGAACGTCTTGATCGCAGCCCATCCCACTGCGGATCGTGTGACCCTTGAACACCGCAAGAAAAATGAATTTGTCTTTCGTCGAGGTGCTTTGTGAGCGTGGTTCAAAGAAAATCTAAAGAAAACGAATGGTACTTGAGCGGAATTTTCGCGGGCCTTTGGATTACTGGAAAGCACTTAGTAAAAAATTTGCTGAACAAAAAACAAATGCCAACCTTGAATTACCCCGAGGAAAAATACGAATATTCGCCCCGTTTTAAAGGCAATCACGTTTTGACTGTAAAAAAAGACGGAAGCTTGCGTTGCACGGCCTGCATGTTGTGTGCGACCAATTGCCCTGCGGAATGCATTACCATCGTGGCTTCTGAGCACGAGGATCCTACTGTCGAGAAATTCCCCATACACTATCAGATCGATATTCTGCGTTGTGTATTTTGCGGCTTTTGCGAAGAAGCTTGTCCGGTGGATGCAGTTCGAATGGGTCCCGAGTGGCAGACGCCCGGAATTAACGGAGCTCAATTTAATTACGATATCAATCACCTGGCGTATCGACCGCAATTGAAGGGTGGAATTCAAACAGTGTTGGATGATGAAGAACGCCATAAATCTGGTATCTAATTAAGGGGTCATTCATTTGTTGGATTTAATTCCCGACGGCAGTTGGGATCATTTTTGCACTCAGATTAAATCCAAAATCAAGATCGATCCAACGATCGAAGTCCGCGTGGGTCTAAGCCTTAAGTCGTCGGTATTAGAGACCTGCCTTGGTCTTTCGCTTTTTTATTCGCACAAGAAATCATTAGCGCAATTCTCCGGGGGGACCTTTGCATTTGAAGCCGCCATTCCAGTGCTCATGAAGGAAGGCTTTCAAGCGCAGAAGCTATCGATTGTTGAAAACCCCGAAAATAAGAAAAAATTTCTGGAAGAACTAAAAAAAGAAACTCTAATGTGTTTGGCTCCGTTGAATCATCCCGTCACTGGGGAAAGCTTTTCCAACGGCGATGATGCAAATATTTTGGAATCAAGAAAGATTTTTTCTGTGAAAGTCGACCATCAGGTGAGTGGAACAAGCATTCAAGGTATTGGCGATTACGAAATTCGAATTCTCTCTTTATCTTCTGAGTTCTCGTTGATCTTACTGGGCGAAAAAGTAAAATTTCCGCCACTTTTTATCCATCAAATTTATTGGAGTACTGAAAGAAAAAAAGAATTTCTTGAAAAGTTAGAAAATCGTCTGAATCTTGAGCAAGAAAAGTCTGACAACGATCTCGAAGATCTGGGAAAAATTATTTCTGATTTTGAAACCTTCGCCGAACAAAATGGATTTCAAAAATTCTTTTCGGATTCCAAAGCCCGCGCGCAGGACAGAGCTTTGATTTACAATTCAAAGATTCACGGAGACCTACTTGTCGAAAAACTTTACCTAGCTTTGGGTAAGCAGCGGCCCCTAGCAGGAGAATCTGCCCTTATTCAAACAACAAATTTATGCTACTGGGGCGGCGTCAAAATGTACGATCAATGGTGGGAAAAAGTACCCTCGGAAGAGGTCTTAAGCAGCCTGATTTCAATCTCGGCCGACGCCCTAAAAAATCCAAAGTTTCGTGCAGCTTTTTTAACCGTCATTGGCTGAAAGGAAAACCGCTACATTTGTCGCAGGTGCTTAGGCTGGTTTTTACTAACAGGTTCGGACTGTGCTAGTTTGCTTTTCAGGAGCGCGATGGAAAAAGAAAAAGCGATTGTTCTTAAATGCACCAAGTTTCGCGAGTCCGATTTGGTGGTGACGTTTTTAACTTCTCAAGGCGAACAGCTTAGTCTTTTGGCCCGAGGCGCTCTTCGTAGCAAAAAGCGCTTTGGTGGTGGGCTTTTGGAACCCTCACATTACCTGCAGATTAATTATGTGAATTCGAAAAAGGATCATGGAATGGGCTCGCTTAGCGAAGCCTCGATGATCAAAGATTTTTCTAATTTGCGCGTGAATTACGACGCGCTAATTTTCGCATTGAAAGTTTTAGAGCTCATCAAACGTGTCAGTCGCGAAGGTGAAAAAGCGCCAGAAATTTTTTTCTTGCTGGGCCATACCTTGCAATCGCTGAGTGAAGTTTCTGACTTGGGTTTTTTTAAACTGCATTTCTATTTGCGTCTTTTGAATCAACAGGGGGTCTTGGCACCTGAGCTTTGGATGAAATCGCTGACGGATTCTCCGATTCACGATCACCTCAAGCTTTCCAAAGCTTTTAGTGGCGAGGCCCGAACTGAACTTAAGAGCAAATACTTAAGTCGTCTAGAGACCCGCGCGCAAAACTACGCGGACTCTGGCTGTTAAAACTGGGTGGAGTATTCGAACTGAGATAAAATAAAATATTTATTATACGAATATAGAATCAGGAAGTGGAAACCCTACACTAGAGATTCTTCTTAAAATCTCGCAATGCTTACAGATAACAATTGATGAATTGATCTCGTCGCCGTGACCGGAATGAAAGCACATCAAGGACGAGGATGTCCCGATCGATCGCAGATCTAAAAGCGAAGTGCTGGCATTCTCTGGTGATAAACCGTAATTGTACAAAAACTCCGGACGAGTCGTTGCCGTGGGCGCTAACGTAGTTTTGTTTTCTCACGACGATTCCCTATTGAAAAAGTGGGAACGTCGCGCCTAAGTTGTTATCAACGCCCGGAAGTTTGATATCCAAACAACCTCCGAAAGTTCCAAGGTTTTGGTAGTTTCCAAGACTAAGGTAATTCACCGAGTTGATCAGATTGCTATAATTGGGATTGGTTAAATTTTGTATCGAGAAGCTTGTCGCCAGGCCCAAATTAGTGGACCAAATGGGCGTGACGGCAGTGGATTCCCAATTCGCGTTCAGAGCATCCCAATTCGTCAACGGCAGACTTCGATTAAACAAAGCCATGTAGGCAAGATCAGTAGCAATTGAAGCGTTGGACTTCGTTCAATTTCGGCACCACTACCAGCGGGTATGGTTTTTGATCCGCTAACCGGAAATATTTCAGGTGCCGCGACAGCTCAATCAGCTCAAAATACTTACACGGTGTCTGCAAAAAATGCGTTGGGGCAGGTTCCATTTACTTTTTCTTTGAAAGTTTCCAACCCCGAAGATCCGATTTTGATTTCTTATTCGCAGGCCAATTTTATTTTCAAAACAGGATCAGCTGTAACCTTAGCGCCCAGAGTTCAAGCCGGAATTCCAGTTAAATATTCTATCAGTCCTGCACTCCCATCTGGTCTGATATTCCCACCTATGCACATGACGCCAGCAAATTCGCCTTGCCGAATATTGTCGACTTGAATGCGCTCCAGTCGAACACGACAGGTATAGTAGGTAACATGGGATAGTTAGTCTTTAGGCACAAAAAAAGATACGACCTTCGATTTATTTTTTTTTAATTTCTTCATATGACCATTCACTTCA
>JANYDD010000064.1 GCA_025359945.1 Bdellovibrio sp.
CAAAGCAAGAAGACCAGTAGCGTGGTTCTATTTTCAGAAAATAAGAGCGACTTTGACAACGATATTTTGAAAAAATTTCGCCGTGTCAAAAAGTTCTACGAAGTGACGTTGGGCGACTCGTTGTCGAGATCGTGATCGCCGCTTTTACCCTTAAATCAAATTGATAGCCTATTGAGACTGGCCCGATTCTGGCTTATACATCCTCTGAAAGATCGTTTTGGTTGAATCATGGGAAATTAATCCCAACAACTTCGGAACGGTACCAAGGGTTTTGCCTACCAAAAGGGGGTCCATTTTGAAGAATTTTTTATGTTGTTTGTTCCTTTGTTCTTTGAGTCAGGCGAGTCTAGCAGTTGTTTCTTGTAAAGACATTCCAACCCATTCAACATTTTTGACCAAATACAAAAAAGTTATTCCTTGGGCAGTGGAACCAGAAAACTTTCCGATCCAACCGCGAAACCGGGAGTTCCTTAATAAACTACAGGGTTATTTGGGGGAAGATTTGTACAATTTACTCATTCGAATGCATGTTAAGAGCTTTGATTATTATGAGTGGTCCTTTGGTCTGAATTTTCTGGGGTTCGCCGAAGATAAAATCATTGTCTTCTCTGGACCATGGGATATCGAAAAAGCTCGGCCGGGAACTTTTATCATTGGATCTTACCAAGTTCATGCTGACTATTTGTCAGGCGATCATTTTTTACCGCCGCTTAAACTTCTGCAATTATTTTCGTCTGATTCCGTAAATTTGTTTGAACCCTCAAGCAGGTATGTTGGATATTTCAAATTTCGCCTGACGCCAAAAGATTTCACCTTATTTTTAAACTTTCTTTTCGATAAGAAAACAAAATCCATTCAAGAGACCCCCAAAGTTAAGTGAGTTCCAACTTGAGTGATGCAAGACATCCCTTGCCTAAATTTAACTTTTTAGTTTTAATTAAGTCCTGATGTTCATTCTTGTTGTCGAAGACGACCCCCACTTACAAAAACTTCTGCAAATGGCATTTGACCGCGAAAAATGGCGTTGTGTTTTTTGCGAAAGTGCAGAGCAAGCTTTAACGCTTTTCCAAGCGAAAGCTTTTGATTTGGCGGTAGTGGATTGGATGCTGACTGGGCAATTGAGCGGCTTGGATCTTTGCAAGAAGATTGCCGGTAAAACCAGAATCATTATGCTGACTTCTCGAGCGGAACCCACGGACGTGGTTGCAGCTCTTGAAAATGGAGCCGATGATTTTGTTCCAAAACCTTTTGATACGGCCGTGTTGGTGGCGCGAATGCGCGCGGTGATGCGAAGAAGTACTGAAATTCAAGGTACGACGGTGCGAAATTTAAAACTTGGCGAACTTGAAGTTTTCCCCGAGCGGTTTGAAGCCAAATGCCAGGGTCAGGTTTTGGATCTGACCCCGTCAGAGTTTGGGCTTTTGGTTGCGATGCTTGAAAGTCCAGGCTGTGTGCTTTCGGGAGCAAAACTTTTATCTAAGATTCAAAGTGCGGGGATCAATGTCGTCGAGAGAACGATCGACACCCACGTTTACACACTTCGAAAAAAAATTGGAGTGTGCGGTGAATTTATCGAAACCATCCGCGGCGTTGGTTACCGGATTCATCGTGAGTGATTCGCCGGGAATTTCTTCGCGTACTTTTGGTCGAATCGCGGCCTATCAAACCGGTGTTCTGGTTTTAGTCTTATCGGTTTTAGGATTTCTTCTTCGCAATGAATTGCGCGAGACCTATCTGGGAAGTTTACATATCGATGTCGGGGATTTGGTCGAGGTTTTGGGCCGCGATTTTCCAAAAGATTTTTCTCCGAAGTGGTGCATGGAAACCGCCAAGGATACGGACTTTCGATTGTCCGTCGTCTCGTCGGAAAATGGGGAAATTGTTTGTGATAACAAGTTTCC
Organism: Bdellovibrio sp.; assembly: GCA_025359945.1. GTDB lineage: Bacteria > Bdellovibrionota > Bdellovibrionia > Bdellovibrionales > Bdellovibrionaceae > JANYDD01. The sequence goes on from JANYDD010000064.1 coordinate 1,902, forward strand.
GCTCAGTGATTTGCCCCGAATTTTGGATCGCCCCGAGATAGAATCGGCAATCCAATCCGAGAATCACCGAGGCCTTTCGCTGCGGAACAGCCGTATGGCAAATAATTTACAACGATTGTATGCCTCTCGATATTTTCCAGAACAGAAATTAGTTTTACGAGTGGGATTTTCTGTCGAGACTTTAGAACGGAGCTTGTCTTCTTTTGATCGCAAGTTTTTTGCTTCCACCAACACTTCAAGAGCTTGAGCAGGTTCTAAAACAAATTATCCAAAAACTTACAAGGTATCTAGAGAAGCAAAAGATCATCGTCAAAGATCAAGACTCCGATCAAAGCTTTCAGCTTAAGATCGAAGACGACGACACC
>JANYDD010000082.1 GCA_025359945.1 Bdellovibrio sp.
CGATAAAGCTGACTTCAAAAAACAAGTGACAAAGTCTATGAGGTCGCTTCAAAATAATAAAAAGAAAATACGATCATTTTATCAAAAGAAAATCCTTAAGTACGCTGCTTAATGTATACTATCTAACGCACTTATTAATAGCGACGACCGAGTAGTATGGATCCAAATGTGGTGTAACATCCTGCTGAGAAATTTTACCAAAGAAAGGATGGGCAAAGGCCAATCGGGCCTCGTCAATGGTAAAACCCATTTCTTCTTCGTGGGTTCGCAGTTCCTGGGGAATCGAGTTCAAAGCATTCAGATGAGCGGCAGCGAAGTCATAAATCGGAATCAAAAGGTCATCTGAAAAAGCGCCCAACAGCCTTCGAAGGCTGTAACCGCTTTGCGGATCAAACGGAAACCCGTCCTGACTGAAGATGTGCCTTCCGCCCTTTATAAAATACATATTGCTGCATTTAACAACTCCCGGGATTTTTTTGTTGGCGGTCTTTAAGCCTTCAAAGAATTTTTGTTCCCATTCGGAAGAAAAAAAGGCCCGCAAGGGATGAACCCTCAGAATCAGTTCGGATTTCACTGGCTCGTAGGTGTTCACCCGACTTAGCAAAGGTCGACGGCAGGCAACGCTTTTTAGACCAACGCTTTCTGCACGAATGGAATCTGCAAATAAAACTCGGGCGGCAATCGCGTGGTTGCCGCTAGTCACCAGTAACAGCCCAAGGGTTCGCATCAGGGTTTGCATCAAGTTTTGCACCAAAGGTTTGTAAAATTTAAAATTACTGTTCGTCGGCACAGGGTCAAGGAAGTACCACAACTTTTTAAAAATTTCAGAAGACCCAATTCGAGTTTGGTTTTTTTTGAATAAAAGTTTTTCTGATGACCAGCGAAAGAAACTTGGCGAGGGCCACCCGCCCCGTGTATTCTCGGAACGAAAGAGATTTCAAATGAAAACATACAATGTCCTAGCCCCCGGCCCGGTTAATCTTCACCCGCGAATTCAAGCAGCGCTGTCATTGCCGATGATTCATCATCGCACGCCAGAATTTGATCAAATTCTGGCCGCCGCACTGGCAGGGCTAAAAAATATTTTCAGCACCCAACAACACGTTTTTATTCTGTCCAGCACGGGATCTGGGGGGATGGAAGCTTTGTTAGTGAATTTACTTTCTCCTGGCGACGACGTGCTTTGCGTTGTGTCTGGAAAATTTGGTGAACGATGGCGAGACATGGCCAAAGTTTTCGGGGCCCAGGTCAGTGAGATCAATGTGCCCTGGGGGCAGGCCATTCAGCCCGAAAAAGTTGAGATTTTTTTGGCCCAACATCCAAATTGCAAATTTGTTTTGTGCCAGGCTTGCGAAACCAGCACCGGAGTTCTTCACCCCATTCAAAAACTGGCCGCGATCATTAAAAAGTATCCACAAACCTGTTTTCTGGTTGATGGCATCACAGCCGTAGGATCATTGCCCTTGCCGATGGATGATTGGGGAATCGATGGGCTGGTCGGAGGCTCGCAAAAAGCGTTTATGCTTCCCACGGGCCTAAGCTTTGTCGCCTTTTCTCAGAAGGCCTGGTTGATGTCGGATCAGGCAAAGACCCCTAGATTTTATTTTGATTTGCGCAAAGAAAAAGCCGCCAACGAAAAAGGCGAAACTTTCTTTAGTTCGTCGGTGACTTTAGTTCGGGCGCTCCAGGTTTCGCTAGAGATTTTATTCGAGAAAGGCCTGGTCCAACATTATGCTGAAGTTCAAGCTTGGGCGCGGTGGACTCGCAAATGGTGCGATCATTTGGGTTTAGCTAGCTTTACTGATAGGCCCTCGCCCAGTTTGTCGACTTTAGTTTTACCGGAAACTGTGAACGGCGTGGCCTTTCGCCATGATTTGGAAGAAAAATTTGGCATTACTGTGATGGGTGGCCAAGACCAGCTGAAGGGAAGGGTTTTGCGGATAGGCCATATGGGATTTTTAACCAACGAAGGGATGATTCATTTAATTCTTAGCCTTCATCAATTGCTGCTGCAGCAAAATCAAGCGCAGGCTTTGGCCTTGGATCCCATTCTGTTAAAAACTCAACTCGCGGAAAGTTTAAGGGCTTAAGTGGCACAGCAAAAAAGTATTCTTATCAGTGATGTTTTCTCGCAGGAGGCATTGCTTTCGCTGCAGGCCGAGAAAAAATTTGACGTCCGCAGGGCTGTGCAACCTGACCTTACGGATACCGACCTTGAAAACGTCAACGCTTTAGTCATTCGCAGCCGCACCCAGGTGGACGACAGTCTATTTAAGCGAGCGCCAAAATTACAGCTTATTGTGACCTCTACAAGTGGCTTTGACCATATTGATTTGCAGTGCGCGCAAACTTGGGGAGTGACGGTGATGCACACTCCAGAGGCCCATGTTCAAAGTGCAGTTGAAATGACCTGGGCGCTGATGATGGCCTGCCAAAGGCCTTTGCTAGAGGCCCACAAGCAAGTTAAATCTGGCCTGTGGCAGCGAGACTTGCTGCAGGGCCATGAGCTTTTTCAAAAAACTTTGGGGATTTTTGGTTATGGTCGGATCGGCCGAAGAGTGGCTAAAATCGCCCAAGCTTTTGAAATGAAGGTGCATGTCTACGATCCTTATGTGGACGAGATTGAATTTGCTAAAAATCCCCTGGTTGAACGGATGAGTTTCGAAGAGACCCTAAAGACCAGCGATATCATTACATTTCATGTGCCCAAAACGTTAGAAACCAATAAAATGATCTCGGCTAGCGAATTTGAATTTATGAAGCGTGGGCTTATCTTGATCAACACGTCTCGAGGCAGCGTGATTGACGAAGGACCTTTGGTCATCGCTTTACGTCAGGGATGGGTCCGAGCGTGCGGCTTGGATGTTTTTGAGAAAGAGCCTCTGCCCCGAACGTCTAAACTTTTGCAATTTCCGCAAGTTGTTTTAAGTCCCCATTTGGGAGCAAAAACTGCGGAAGCCTTTCGGCAGAGTTCGCAGGAAGCTGCTCAAAAAGTTCGCGATTTTTTTCGCGATGGATCTACCTCGGACACTTTGCCACCTAAGGAAGCCTGGTATCTTGCGCCTAAGAAAAAACTTGATTGAGATTCTTTATTTTGCCATCGTTTTTATTTTGATTTCTGATTTGGCTGGCGGAGGACTTGATGTCTGGAATTGTGATCGTAGGCGCACAATATGGTGATGAGGGCAAAGGGAAAATTGTCGACGTTTTTTCGGATCACGCGGATTTTGTCGTGCGGTTTCAAGGAGGCTCAAACGCGGGCCACACTTTGGTTGTTGACGGCCAAAAAGTAGTTCTGCATTTGGTGCCGTCGGGCATTTTACATCGGGATACCAAATGTGTGATTGGCCCGGGCGTAGTGATGGATCTGGATGGTCTGGTCGCAGAAATTCAGACCTTAGAAAAACTGGGCTATCTTAAATCCCCGGATCAGTTGCTGATCAGCGAACTTGCCACCTTGATCCTGCCCTACCACCGCGCCTTAGATGCCGCCCGCGAGGAATCTTTGTCGGATCAAAAAATCGGCACTACCGGAAAAGGCATCGGTCCAGCATACGAAGACCGGGCCGCTCGAAGGGCTTTAATCTTTGGAGATTTATTTCACCCGGAAACCTTAAAACAAAAACTAGAACTGATTCTAGAAGAAAAAAATGCTCTCCTCAAACAGGTCTATGGCAAGAAAACATTTAAACTAAACGATCTTCTAGAGGACGTTCAAAGCAAAGTGAAACTGCTTAAAGATTTTCGCTGCACGGACACTTCATTGTTGGTGCACAAAGCGATGAAGTCTGGAAAAAAAGTTCTTTTTGAAGGAGCACAAGGCACACTTTTAGATATTCTGCATGGAACGTATCCGTTTGTGACAAGCTCGTCGACGATTGCCGGGTCGGCTTGCACTGGCAGCGGAATCGGGCCCACAAGTATTTCAAAAGTGATTGGCATTATGAAGGCCTACACGACGCGGGTTGGGGCCGGGCCATTCCCCACCGAAATGAATGATGTCATCGGCGCAACACTTCAAAAAACCGGTCACGAATTTGGTTCGACGACAGGGCGCCCTCGCCGCTGCGGTTGGATTGATATCGTTGCTTTAAAATACGCCGTGCGCCTGAATGGAATCACCAATCTTGCGCTGATGAAACTAGATGTGCTGTCTGGATTCGAGCGAATCGGCGTTTGCACTCACTACCGATTGAACGGAGAGACCACCAGTGATTTCCCGGTGACTGCGGCGGATTTGGAAAAAGTCGAACCCGTGATCGAGTATTTTCCAGGTTGGAAAGAAGATCTGACCAAATTGAATTCGCTAAAAGACCTTCCAAGAAATGCGACCAACTTTATTGATTTTGTCGGCAATCAGTTGGCGACCCCGATCGACGTAATTTCTGTGGGCCCCGATCGCGAACAGACTTTGTGGGTGAAGCCTCTTTTTTCGGCATAGAAACAATATTGATTGACTACCTTGTGAATATTTCACAAATTGTCGCTTTAGCGAAATTGGATCCAGAACGATTCTACTTTCAAAAAAAAAGTGATAAGTTTTTTAAGTTTTATTTTTTAGTTTTATTGGTTTTATTAGGGTTATTTTTTAAGTTTACTGATCCGGTAGCTCAGCTGGTAGAGCACTTCACTTTTAATGAAGGGGTCGATGGTTCGAATCCATCCCGGGTCACCAAATTTTTTTAGAGATTTTCCGCCAATTGTTCCCATCGTCTAGTGGCCTAGGACACCTCCCTTTCACGGAGGATACAGGGGTTCGAATCCCCTTGGGAACGCCAATTTACACTTTCATTCATTTTTGCAATTGTCGCGAACGGCTTTCGTAAGTCGTATCGCAGAGTTGCGCCTTCTAAAATCGGGTTCCAACAGAGCTGTTTGAGGATTTCGAGCTTCTCAGTGAGTGATCCCACTTTCCATAAATCTTTCGCCTTTTTAGCGAGTTCCAATACAGTTTCCGCATGAAGTGCGGGCGTTTTATTGGAGCCCAACCACTTAGAGTTTTAGATTTGGTTGGCTGACGTTATTTTCGTTTAAAACCATATTTTCAAACTCCTCCGGTGGCAAGTAGCCAATGGATGAGTGCAGACGCTTCTTGTTGT
>JANYDD010000083.1 GCA_025359945.1 Bdellovibrio sp.
CAGAAAGCTCTCATTCTAAATGTAAGGCAGCAAGCCACCTCAACTTGAGAGTGTCGAATTAAAAATCTGACCGAAAAAACTTCCTTAGAAAGGAGGTGATCCAGCCGCAGGTTCCCCTACGGCTACCTTGTTACGACTTCACCCCAATCACCGACTCTACCTTGGGCGCTTACCTCCTTGCGGTTAGCACAGCGACTTCTGGTAGAACCAGCTTTCATGGTGTGACGGGCGGTGTGTACAAGGCCCGGGAACGTATTCACCGCGGCATGCTGATCCGCGATTACTAGCGATTCCAGCTTCATGGAGTCGAGTTGCAGACTCCAATCTGAACTTAGACCGGTTTTTTGGGATTAGCTCCACCTCGCGGTTTGGCAACCCTTTGTACCGGCCATTGTAGTACGTGTGTAGCCCCGGATATAAAGGCCATGAGGACTTGACGTCATCCCCACCTTCCTCCGACTTAACGTCGGCAGTCTCTTTAGAGTGCCCAACTTAATGCTGGCAACTAAAGACAGGGGTTGCGCTCGTTGCGGGACTTAACCCAACATCTCACGACACGAGCTGACGACAGCCATGCAGCACCTGTGAATTGGCCCTTACGAGCTGTGACATCTCTGCCACTCTTCCAGTGCATGTCAAGCCCAGGTAAGGTTCTTCGCGTTGCATCGAATTAAACCACATACTCCACCGCTTGTGCGGGCCCCCGTCAATTTCTTTGAGTTTTAATCTTGCGACCGTACTTCCCAGGCGGGATACTTAACGCGTTAGCTTCGTCACTGAAGGGGTCAATACCTCCAACAACAAGTATCCATCGTTTACAGCGTGGACTACCAGGGTATCTAATCCTGTTTGATCCCCACGCTTTCGGGTCTGAGTGTCAGTGTCTGGCCAGCTACCCGCCTTCGCCACCGGTATTCCTCCTGATATCTACGTATTTCACCACTACACCAGGAATTCTAGTAGCCTCTCCAGCACTCAAGCTTCGCAGTATCAAATGCACTTCCTGGGTTGAGCCCAGGGCTTTCACATCTGACTTACAAAGCCACCTACACCCGCTTTACGCCCAATGATTCCGAACAACGCTAGGATCCCTCGTCTTACCGCGGCTGCTGGCACGAAGTTAGCCGATCCTTCCTCACAGGGTACAATCACTTGCTTTTTCCCCTGCAACAGAGCTTTACGAACCGAAGTCCTTCATCGCTCACGCGGCGTCGCTGCGTCAGAGTTTCCTCCATTGCGCAATATTCCCTACTGCTGCCTCCCGTAGGAGTCTGGACCGTGTCTCAGTTCCAGTGTGACTGGTCATCCTCTCAGACCAGTTAGAGATCAAAGCCTTGGTGAGCCATTACCTCACCAACTAGCTAATCTCACGCGGGCTCATCTCGAAGCGAAAAACTTTGACCCCTAGATCCGCAGATCCTGTGGTCTTATCTGGTATTAGCCAATCTTTCGACTGGTTATCCCAAACTTCGAGGCAGATTACCCACGCGTTACTCACCCGTGCGCCACTAGTACTCATATTGCTACTTTCCCCGTTCGACTTGCATGTATTAGGCACGCCGCCAGCGTTTGTTCTGAGCCAGAATCAAACTCTCCAGTTTAATTCTTAAACTTAAATATCCAGGTTATAAAAACCCGGATTTGATTACAAATACAGAAATTGTATGAGAACCCAAAAACCATTCTAGCTATTCAGTTTTCAAAGAGCAAAAAAGATGAGAACTGTGGTTGTATGGTAACCGGGCAAGATGGTCAATGCTTTTTTTTATCAATCTTCTCATGCTACGCCGGATTATTTTTTCAGAATTTTATTTTTCGTTTTTTGTGCTTAAACCGCCAGCAGTTTTTAGATTTTTTTGGGCGACTACCGAGAGTTTTCTTTCCTAAATTATTAAACTTTAACGTTGTGTGATTCTATAGAGAATATCCATAGATTGAATTTTTTTAAGTCGTCCTTCGCGGAGGGCTGGACAGGAGAATCGCACCTGGTAAAATTTATATCGAAGACACTTTTCCGCTCTGAAAACATGCATTCAACTGTTTCGAAAAAAAATGAAAAATTCTAACTGACTTGTTTTTATTTAACGTTCTTTTTGGATGGATTCTGGAAAACATTTAGGGTGATGGTTGAAAGTCCAAAATTCTTTTTTTACGGTAAAAAGGGTTTAAGCGTTTTTTCTTAGAACAAATTTTTTGGTGTGAATTTTGATTGGGACAGCAGGGCAACATTAGGAGTTCTTGACCTTGGCTACCGGGTCGGGCAACTTGCTAGTAATTTTTAGGGGGCATAGCTCAGTTGGTAGAGCGTCTGATTTGCATTCAGAAGGTCGCAGGTTCGATCCCTGTTGCCTCCACCATTTTCTTACGGGTAGTTAGTCTGACCAAATGTATATAGTCGTTTAATAAACAGTCATTTAAATAGTCGAAGCAATTAAACAAGGGTTGAAAGGACTCAACGTGGAGAAAAGTCGGTGTGTTACCGAGTGTTTCCCAGCGTTGCAAATCATGACTTAGTTTTGGCTTAGTAAACGAGCCTCCTTGGAAGTTGGCTACTCTCTACCGCCACACAGTATAGTCTTCGGAAATCCCGAAGACTATACTGTGTGGCCAAAGAACGTGAACCTCCCCCAATTTGACGGACACTTTTTAGGAAAGAAAACGTCTAACAAAAGGGGAAACATATGGGCAAGCATGGACAACGGCATTACACTTCAGAGTTCAAGTAAAAAGCGGCTGTTTCTCTTTAAGGGATAAGAGTCCGGTCTACAGGGCCGACGCATCTAAAATCCAAATTATTCTAAATGCATAAGCGCGGAGTCTTTCCTAAAATATAGGCGAAAAAATGTGCGAAGTTTTGCGCGACGCTCTAGCAAAGGAAATTTTAGATGCGGCGGCCCTGGTCCGGTCTACGGATCATTTCGCATTGCTGAACTTTATCTTGCATAGTTTCATGAAATAGATTTTTTATTGCACGTGTCTAAGAGATCTGAATTTTTTACTGAAGAAACTTTGACGTCTTTGTTTGCAAATCATCCCTACTTGGGAATTTTTCAGAAAGAGGACTGTCAAGAGTACTTGCATCTGTTGGCGTCGATTTATGATTTGTTGGAGTCCGACAATGCGCGAATTCCTTTTGAAGTTTTACGGTCTTTTGTCATCAAGTTCTATGCCCACAAAAAACTTCAGTTTATCGAAAATAAAGTCACTTCTTTTTTTGTAATGATGATTGGGGAGCTGATGCTTTTGCAAGATTCTCACGATTCTTTTGGTCAGCGATTTGTCGAAGCGACTCGCGCCGGTAAAGAGCTTTTGCAACATCTTGAAAACTTGATGGCCCAGCGAACTAAATTTTCAGGCACCGGGGCAGAAACTTTGCTTGGTGCTTTAAATAGGATTCTGATCAGTCGGCAGAGCGTAACCGAGGAACAAGCTCTTGAGCATCATCGAGAAAAAATCAAAGCTTATCAGGCCGATATTCAAAAAATAAAATCTCTCGGCTTGGCCCACGCGGAGCTTTTGCCAATTCCTCATTCTAACGATGCACTTTTTAATCAAGCCGAGGAAGCTGCTTTACATATTGTGGCTTCGATCGAAGACGTTAAAGCCGCTATTGAAAAACAACGCCAGGAACTTTCGCAGAATTATTTTAAAAATGCCAGAAGTGCCGGACAAAACCTAAACGCGATTGCTGATTTTTTTGAACGGCTCTATCAGTCCACTGAGTATCAAAGTTATATCCAAGCCAAACAATTGCTGTCCCACCTTGAGGGTATCGGGGCTCGATTTTCAGTAAAAAATATTGATCTGCTCCTGCACCAAATTCAAGCTAGGGATTTAATTCCAGATCACGAAATCAAGCGGTCACATCTAAAGGGTTTTATGGGGCAGTTTGAACAAGCGGACCATCAAATTCAGGAAAAAATACGGTCGCAAATTCGGCTTTTGCAGCAACAAGTGCATTATGCTCTTTTCACCGACGTTCGGGGAGCGCAGTCTCAGTTGCAAAGTCTCATGACAAGTTTAATTGGAGATCGAAGTCGGGCTCTAGAATTTTTCGAAAACGCTCCAGTCGAATTGAATTTCCCAGCGGATTTTGAAACCGGTCCGCTAGAATTGGCTACTTTGGAAGTGCGCCGAGAATCCGAAGGAGTAGGCATTGATTCTCATCGCTTTGCAGTCGATGAACAGCGTGCACTTTTTGAAGCTTTGTTGATGGCCGAGGAATCAACCCTTCAGGATATTCTGAAGAATTTCAAGCTGCAATTAGCCAAAATCGACCAAAAGAAAAATCCCGTTAGTCTGGGCGGCTATTTATTCACCAAGGGGATAGCCGAATACTATGTCCTTTGTGAAATTGAATTGTTTGACCCACAAATCAGAAAGCAAGCTTGTGGCCAAACCGATTTATTAATCTCAGCAAAGCACGGCGATTTTGTGATTCGATCCGCACAGAATTATCAATTTTTTCAGGAGCGTGGAAATGGAACTTAACAAGCAGGACCTTGAATTAGCCGGCGCTTTGCGAAGGCTTTTGAAAAATCGCTTTTTGTTGCGATCTAAAAATGAAAAATGGTTTCAGGTCATTGTTGATCTTAGGTCAGAAATTCAAAAGTCGCTCAAGAGTTTTGCGGCTGAACTAGAGATCAATGAAACTCTAGGCGTGGCATTCGTGAAAGAATCTTCCGCTGAGATTGAGGATGCCCTTGAATATCAGCTGGGAAGAAAGAAGAATCTTAGCAGTATGGGGTCTTTGCTGGTGTTCCATCTGCGAAGTGCGCGGCTTAAGTTTTTTACTGATCCTGGAAAGCTCGAAGCTCCGTTGATCACGCTTTCTGAAATTCGAGAGTTTTTGCAAAATTTTAATGTCGCAAAAATCGATAGCCAGTTTGAACGGAATTTCCGTCGTGCTGTCGAGGAGCTTTGCGAATTTGAAATCTTTTTTGAAACGAAATCAGGTTCAGACATTTTTGAAATCTCCCCACTTTGTGATCTCCTGCTACCCGCGGATAGCATTCAATTTTTTGGAAAAAAAGCTCAAGACTATTTTAATCAGGAGGGCTCTTCCAATGCTTGATAACGGATACTCTCTAGTCAGGGTCGAGGTTTTTAACTGGGGCAATTTTCATGGCTTGCAAAAAATTGACTTAGGGTCCGTGGTCGACCTTGGCCCCTTGTTTTCGCCGCCGCCAGCGGCAGCTATTTTAGGGACTAACGGATCTGGCAAATCAACTTTGATTGATGGCGTTATGATGGCGCTTTTGCCCTTCGAGAACTCTTTAAAATTGGGTGTCACGAATGATCTGGATTCAGGAAGCGCCGGGGGTAGAACCGTTCGTGATTATGTTCTTGGAAAGTATTCTTCGACGGGGGATCAGCAAACAGAAAATTTGGGTGAAATCTATGGCCGAAAAGAGGGCTGTTCCTTGTTTATTTTGATCTTTCGCCATAATAAAATCCCTGACAGATACGTTTCGATGGGCCGAATCTGGTGGTACCAAAATTATAAAGTTCAAGAAAATCAATTAGCTTTTATTTCTTACTCGCCCTTGAGCATCGAAGACCTTTGCCCAAGTCGACAAACTCCCCGCAACGTAAAAACTTTGCGAGAGCACGCCAAGAAAAATATTCCCCAACTAGTGATTCATGAAACGATGCAAGCCTATTTTATGGCGTTAAGCTCGGCATTGGGGAATATCTCAAAAGATGATCTCAAGATTCTGAACCGTGCCTTCTATGTCAAATCCATTTCTCAGATTGATTCTTTTATCCGAGAAAATATGTTGCTAGAAAAAGAGAGTCCACACCTTGAACGATTGCTAGAAAATATTCGAAATGGAAAAGAGATTGCTTTTTCAATTCAAGTTTGTGAGCAAAAAATTGAATCTATCTTAAAAATCTTAAAAGAGCTTCAAGGCATTCTTGAATTTGAGAAAACTAGGTTGGAGCTTTTAATTCAAAAGCGTTTGGTCAGTATTTATCCGTCTTGGAATGATTTGAACTCCAGCCAGCAGCTGATCAAAACGCTTGAACAAGAAATCTCTCAGCTGAAGTTAAGTCGACCAGATTTGCACACCAGCCTAGCGCAGTGCCAGCGAGATCATCAAGCCGTGCAAAGCCAGCTGGTTCAAGACAATATTGAATTTCGAATACGCGATTTGGATCGTGAAATTGAATTGTTGTCAGAAAAAACAATGCGTTTGCAGCAACTGCACGATCAGTCTTTGCGATTGGTTCAAGCCAGCGGCTTAAAAATTCCTAGTCGAAACGAAGATTGGCAGGGGTTTCTCGAAAAAATAAAAAAGACTTTGGAGATTCTTTCACTGAATCTTGTAGAAAAAAATGCCGAAATTGAAAAACATCGTGAAGTTAAATTTAAGCTTTTGCAACAGTCGACCTCGATCAAAGAGGAGCTTGAACATCTTTCTCGTTCGCCGACACTATTGCCGCGAGATCTTTGTTTACTTCGAGACGAAGCCCTAAATGATTTGGCAATCGAACCTAACCATTTGAAATTTGTCGGTGAACTATTGCAGGTGCGTGCGGATTCTCAACAGTATCGTCGAGCCATTGAGTCGGTGCTGTTTTCGATTTCCAGAAATCTTTTGTGCCATCCGGACGACTTGGCCGCGTTGACCAAATGGATCAATGCGCGTGGATTGCAATCGGATTTGACGGTTAAACGAATTCGGAAGAGTGAAATGGCAGAAATAATGACAGATACCGGCCTTGATTTTTCTTGTGGAATTTTGCCGATGTTAGATGTTCTTCCGTCTTCAAAGCATCCTTTTGGGGTTTATTTACTGCGCTGGATAGCCGAGGTTTTTGACTATAAAGTTGTCGAGGTTTCTGATTTTAAAAATTTAGAAGGAAAGTTGGTAACACTTGAAGGGCTTGTCAAAAAAGATGCAAGAACGCTTCGAAAGCTTAAGAAAAATTTTTCTTTTTCTTTGGGCTGGGACAACCGCGAACGAATTGAATCCTTAGCGGCAGAGTTGAGCAAACTTAATCAGTTGTTTACAGGAGAAGTCATCCTGATTGAGGGTTTTCAAAATGAAATTAAAAGCCTTGAAGCCCAGGTCGATAATTTAAAAACTTTGGCTTCAATTAACCCTGAGTTTTTGGGACTCAGTGGGATTAAATTGCGCGGGACTCAAGTGAAGGCTGAGCGCACCAAGATTGAACGAGAAAACCCGAACTATCAAAAGCTCAAAGAACAATCGATTGAGCTTTCTGAAAAAGTTAACCTGCTCATGGCAAAATTGGCTGAAAAGGATAACTTAGTGAAAATGAAAGGCGATCAATTCGATAAGCTGGTAAAGCATATTCCGCATCAAGAGCGGGATCTTAAGGAGTCCCCGGCCTATCAGTATCTCGTCCAACACCATTTTGCTGAACAGGCTTTAATGCAGAAGTTGGTTGATTTGTCGGAACAGATTCGAAAATCCAATCGAACCTATTTAAAAATCGACGCCGAAATCGACGAAAAGTTGTTTGTGTTAGAAACGCGCAGAACGCAACTGATGACCAAAGCTGCCGTGGATCTGCAGAACTATCGACGAACCCACAACGACCCAGATCTTCCTTATGATTTGAATAACGTTGATTTTGCAGAATTTATCGCTGAGTGGGCCCGAATTCTACAGCGCCTTCAGCAAACCGAACTTCCCCAAGTCAAGGAAAAGTGGAAAAAATTCTTTGATCAAGTTTTATTGGATTCAGTAAAAGATACGATCAACGAGATCAAATCGAAGATTCACGAAATTAAATCCAGTGTTCAATCCATCAACGAAGTTTTGAAACTCACTAACTTTGAAGATTTGGTGACGGAACAACGTTATTTGCAGATCGATATTCAGAACTCTACGGACGATCGCATTCGCAAATTTCGTCGGCAATACGAAGAAATTGAAAAGCTTTTGGGCACCACGTTTAGACTAAGGGTCGAAAGTGCGAGCGATGAGATTATGCAAGTTTTGCTTCCGTTCGTCGAGGGATTGAATAGTGATACTTCCAACCGGGCTTTTGTTACTGATGTTAGAAATTACTTTCAGTTTCGAGTTTTCTCGTTGCGGCGGATGGGTAACTCGGAAGATGTGTTGGTAGAAGTTTTCACAGGGTCACGTAAAGATGCAAAAAGCTCGGCCCAAACTACTCAGTTAGCTTACACATTGTTGGCTTCGTGTTTGGCATATCGATTTAAGTTTCATGATCCTATTCTGGGGCAGGATACTCCCCGCCTGCTTGTTCTTGATGAGTTTGGTGGAAAGTTCGACAACGAAAAGCCAAGAGATATTTTGAAACTATTGGATAAGATGGGATTTCAGTCAATTCTAGTTAGCCCGATGTCCAAAGCAGATCTGTTGGCAGAAAGCATTTGTCAGTTAGTGTTGGTTCATAAAGTTTCAGCCAGTCAATCAAAGACCCAATCCTTTCCTATCAATAGTCGAAAAGACTACGAGCAGCTTATCGAAAGTCGTCGACCTCGCGAAACAATTGTCGAAGCGGGTAATTTGGATGCTTGATATTGAAAGTTTTCTGGATGCAGCCGAGATTTTATACCTTTTAGAATCCAAAATTGAATTTGTTTTTCCATTGCGGAAACCAACGGGCAGCATTGGCTACTATGAAGGTTTGGAACGCGAGTTAAGAAGCCAACCGTTTTTAAAGATCAAGTCGTTCAGAATGGTCAAGGAGGGCTGGACAAAAATATCCCGCCCGGCAGAATTGAGCTTCGAATTGGATAGTCTTTTTTCTCTGCGTCCTTACTTAAAGTCGTTAAAAAATAGGATCGAAAGATTGAGTGCTTCGACCAGCGAGATCGATCTGATTCAATTTTTAAAACAAAACAAGGAATTGTTAAATTCAATTGATGTGGTTGAAAGTTGCATTGAAGTTTTGCAGTATTTAATTCGACATCGACAATCCGTGATTGGACTATTACCAAGGCAAATTCCTCATGGCCAATCGACCAAGTTGATCGGCCGTGAAAACATTTTGTTGCGTCTTTTTTCTTTTTGGCGAACTGAAACCTTGTCTTGGAAAAGTTTTTTTGATTTTTTTCAATTGCTAGATAAGCCGATGGAGTTTCGTTTTTTTGCGCCCCAATGCCAGATTCAAAAAAAACTAATTTGTCAGCATCACGGCGTATTGGCGCCGGATTGGTGCCAGGATTATGATTTTTCACTTCTTCAAGCTACACTTATAGTTGAAAATATCGAAAGTTTTTACGAGGTCTCAAAAAAGACAAAAAATTCTTTAATTTTGTGGGGCGCAGGTTGGAAGGCTTCGCAGATCAGTTTTCTACTTCACATGGTACCCAAAACTATGTTTTATTGGGGCGACATCGACAAAGAGGGCTATGAAATTTTTGGCTATATGAAAAAACTCTATCCGCCGATCAGGCCGCTGCTTATGGAGGCCACCACGATCCAAAAATATTTTCATCTATTGCAGAAGAAAGAAAAATACGACGGTCCACTTCGTCCTCTTGAGGATTTAAAATCCGAATACGAAATGGTCGCGCGGGGTGGCCTGCAAATAGAACAGGAACAGCTAGCCGAACCCTGGCCCCTTGCTGCAGAGCTGCCGTAAACTGAATTCTAAGAGCGTGTTGGGATGAATTGCATTTCGACTATTTTTTCACAATTCTTCTGACCATCAATCGATCGGATGCTATTCTAACAAAAGCTTCAGCGGTTGGCATCGCTAAGTCCATCGTCTAAAAAAATCATAACCATTCGTCTATGGCGGAAAAAACTAGGCGGTGGCGCGAAATTTAAGTGAGCTAAGCCTGGAGAACCACTTTTTTTCGAATGTGAGATCAAAGCCAGCTAAAACTCCGCCAAGAAGAATTGAGTGATAAACTTTCTTCAGGATTTCGACTTCGTTTTCTTTGGCGAGATCGGCGCTGAGGCTGTCTTCGATGGCATCAAAGACGCTGACCAAATCAGGGGTGGTTACCACTTTGGGAATTTTGCTCATGTCCAGACCTAAGGTTTCACGCGGCTTAAATCCTACAAGAGTATCTGTGAGGAGCACTTTGTGGCCGCTGACAAAATTAATTTGGATAAAAGGGTTTCCATCTGAATCAATTCTTTGAAGAACATCTTCTAAATCAATGGGATTAAATCGAAAGACTTTTCCATCAATATTTTGAGAAACGCTTACTTGACCCTTGCTAGGTCCCTGCATTTTTATTTCGAACTTTAAACCACTTGAACTTTCGATAAATCCAAGTATCTCTTTCGTGAGCTTCGATGGTTTATCCGACGTATTCTGCTCGCTCAAGTTACCCCCCCCCGAGATTGTTTGTCGGTCTATTGAACCTATCGTCCCCTTGCAGGGGAACTTAACGATTGTTAAAAAATACTCGCTTTGATACACTTCTTGTCTCAGAAGGATTCAATAAAAACGGTAAGGAAATTAGAATGTTAATCACACGATGGCAGGCGCCTTTGTTGCCCAAAGCCGAACAAATGAATTTAATTCTTGAGAGCGAAGGTTTGGATCCCCAACACGAAGTTTTTAAAGCCTTAGATAAAATCCCCGAGCACCGACATCCCTTTGGCGAAGTCCGATTGGTGATTTCTGGAGAGCTGATGGTTCAGGTTTCGGGAACGCAAATTCTTTTGCGCGCGGGAGATCGATTAGAAATTCCCGCCAGCACACGGCATTCTTATCAGACCCACGGAAGTGAGGATTGCCATTCTTTTTGTGCTTATAGGATTGCCTGAGTGACCGAAGTGAAGTGCGGGCGTTTTATTGGAGCCCAACCACTTAGAGTTTTAGATTTGGTTGGCTGACGTTATTTTCGTTTAAAACCATATTTTCAAACTCCTCCGGTGGCAAGTAGCCAATGGATGAGTGCAGACGCTTCTTGTTGT
>JANYDD010000095.1 GCA_025359945.1 Bdellovibrio sp.
CGCTTTTACAGCGCGTACTCTCATATCTTCTAGGGTTTGATGGTCTAATTTTCTGCCGTCAGTTTTTTTCATAACCAATTAAAACATATCTGAAAATTAAATCAATGTTTATGTATACTATCTAACGCACTTATTAATATACGTGGTTTTTTTCACTTCTTTTGAAGCGCTTTCGACAGAGTCGGATAATTTCACCGTCCGTGCCGAGATCTTGGCAAAGAAAGATGCCAGCGAAAATCTTGAACAATTGATCAATATGCTGATTCAATCGGCCGTTACCGAATACAATCAGACATATCCCAAGGCTTTTGCCCAAGGCCGCACTCGTGACTTGGTTCGGGAGCTTCTGCGAAAGAGATTTGCTACGGATAATTTTGGTCAGTTGGCCTGGGTGGTTGAAAAATTCGGGGCGTTTAAAAAAACATATGGTGTGCCCATAACTCCGTTAGAGTGGGTGATTGACCAACATAATTTGCCTGAAGGGCTGATCAAAAGAACAGATGGATTTTTAGATACGTTTTTTGCTCCTGCACAAAAAGACATTGATAAATTGTCGTGGGGTAGTGATTTTAGTTTGCTGACCCATCGATACTTCCCGTTAGAAACCGTCGGCCATCGCGTGTCTTTGCAGCAGAGTATATATGGTGATCTCAACGAATTGGAATCGGGCTTAAAGAGCATGCCCAGAGTGCTGCTAGCGTCTAGCGTACATATTGAAAACGCTGTTGTCGGAATCGATAAGATCGGGCATTTTTTTTCGCAAGGGCTTGCCTACGCGCAGATGTACTACGGCCGGCCGGCTCCAATTCCTTTAGTTCTTAACGCCGGAAAATCTGATGAGGAGTCTGTCATGGGAGGAGGATCATTTGGTAACCCGATGTTTGGAAGCGGCGTGGTTTCCTACGGGGATTTAGCCGCAAATATCTCTGGAATGCTTTTTTGGTTTCGACTTTTTGATGGCAACCAACCCTACTTGCGTTTTGAGCAAGGTCGCTGGCAAGTTCAAAAAGCATTTAAGTTCAAAGATTATCCTGTCGCCGCTTGGGATGAGGCCATAAACCCCTCGCATTTTCATAAAAAAGTCGAACCCAAGGTCCGAGAAAGAATCGAGAAGCTGGGGTTTGGTTGGATGAAGTCAGCAGACCCAAAGACTTTCGATCGACTGAAGAGGCTGCCCTGCTCGGCGTATTTTCTATCGCCAGTATCTGACTTGGATGTTGTTTATTGTCCGAATACGATCGAAGAATTAAACGAAGGTTTTATCAGGGCCCAAGACCATTAACCAAGTGTCAGTTTTCTAGGGTGCACCAATGCACCCACACAAACCAAACTTTAAACCAACTCCGACAATACCAAAGACACGGATAAAGAATCCTACCCGGATTCGACGAATACCAAGCAAAGCGGCCCAGTCACACCATTGGTCAACCCCGGAACAAGAGAGTGATCGAGCAACCCCCATGTTCGAGCAATACGTTCGTAAAAATCCTGGCCACTTCTGTGATTCAAGCTTGAAACTTTAATCAACCTCTTCTACGACTGCGAATTCTACGAATTCTTTTTAGGAGGTTTTATGTCCTTATTCTTTCGCCTGAGTTTCAATCGTTCTTTTTTTGCGGCCTTGGTTTCTTTATTCGCCACTGGAGTTCCCGCGGCCGAGGTTATCGAACTTGGACTCAATTGGAAACCAGAACCGCAATTTGGTGGCTTCTATGAAGCGCAGCGGGCTGGTTTTTTTAAAGAACAAGGTTTAGAGGTCAAAATTCTTGAGGGCGGATCAGGAACGCCTACCGTGCAAATGTTGGATTCTAAAAAAATAAATTTTGCGGTCGTTAGCGCCGACGAAATTGTTTTGTCTCATGAACGTGGGGCAAAAGAAGTAGTTGCGCTATTTGCGACCTACCAAACCAACCCTCAAGGTATTATGTTGCACAAGGATTCTCCCGTTGCAGATCTAAAAACTTTATTTAGTTCGGGCGACAACACCCTTCTGTGGCAGTCGGGTTTGCCTTACGCACTTTTCTTGAAGAAAAAATACGGACCCTTAAAGATTAAAGCCGCTCCTTACTCGGGCGGAATAGGCCTTTTCTCGCAAGATAAAAAGATCGCACAGCAATGTTTTATTACCTCAGAACCCCTGCTGGCAGAAAAGTCTGGGCTCTCGGTAAAAACACTGTTGGTTGCCGATTCTGGATTTAACCCCTACACCACGGTCCTTGCCACCAACCAAGCATTTCTAAAACAGAACCCCGCTCTAGTTAAGAAAGTGGTCATAGCCGTTCGCAAAGGTTGGGAAAACTATCTGAAAGACTCAAGCAAAGCCAATCAATCGATGCATGATTTAAATAAAACAATGGATTTAGAAACATTTAAAAAATCCGCCGACGCGCAAAAAAAGCTGATCGAAGTTAGCGATCCCAAGAGAAAACTGGGCGAAATGAACTTAGCG
Organism: Bdellovibrio sp.; assembly: GCA_025359945.1. GTDB lineage: Bacteria > Bdellovibrionota > Bdellovibrionia > Bdellovibrionales > Bdellovibrionaceae > JANYDD01. The sequence continues at coordinate 2,450 of JANYDD010000095.1, forward strand.
CGATGGCAAGAATTGGTTCGGCAGCTTCTGTCGGTAAACGCCATCAAGAAAACTGTCGAAGCCAAGTCCTTGTTTGAAAATATTCAGTAAAAAAGTATAAACGGTCTTTTCATGCGATACGCATGGCATCGTCAGCGCAGAATCCCCTTTTTAGCGATTCGCGGCTAAGGGGTTTGGTGTTACATCGCTAAGAAGCTTCGACGGATTCTGTTTGAACTTTTGAAGCACTGTGGGCGCAGTTGACTCGCCGACGCCTCCTAAAACTAAATCTTTTTAGAGAGGATATCCTGGCACCTTTTGGAGGAAATGAACCTAGAACGCTGCGAAACTTTTATGATTTGTCTCCTTAAAGATTTTGTGGTTTTTCTTTCACCAAGGAGATTCTATGAAAAACGTTTTTTGTTTTGTTAGTTTGAACTTGATTTCTGCTGGGGTTTTATCTGCGTCTGCGTCTGCAGTGCCGGCGTTTAGTGGCTTTACCTCAAACGGTCAGCTTTACGTCACTTTTTTGGGCGATTGCAATGGGGTTGCTGGACGAATCAAGGTCGCCTCGATCTGCGAACAAGGCAGAATGACAGCAAACTTCGCTGAGGAATGCAGTGTGAAAATATCGGTGACGAGCACTATGAGAGGATGCCCGGACTCTTCAGCCATACCGAAAGTTTTGGAATTCGACCTGAAAAAGGCCAAAGTGACGCGCAAGGCTACCCTGCTAAAAGTAGAGTTCCATGGCGAAACTATCGACGTTTTGGTTGATCCAAATTAAAAATTTCTCAAGAAATATTATCTGAATTGAGTCAGAAAAAAGACGGGGTGTTTTTGAAACACCCCAAAAGTGGTTTTTTTGTAAGCCGGATTTTGTCGGAAAAGATTCCGTGACGATCATTTATCTAGCAGAAAAATTACTATTTCCCCCGAGCTATCTGACCCGGAAGCCTTATGCGGACGGCACTTTAGTTAATTGCTTAACTAGCCTCCCTATTTGATCTTGCACCCTGCAGAGTTTAGCTGTTTTCACTCCAGCGGCTCCCCAGGCATGTCCCTTTCCCGAAGCTTGGATCAATGCCCTTGAGAGTATAGGAAAAACAAAGCCTATTTCTGAGCCCAAGGCCCGGTATCCGATCGATCACCAGAATCCACAAAATTAAACGAAACCGATTTTTTGGCTGCGCTAAAACACTGGTGGTTGGTCTTTTCTTAAAGAGCAGTCTATTCGAAAAATTTCGACATTTTCTTTCTTGATACTAAGTTCAACGAAACCAAACTCGAAAAATTTATTCCCTGAAAAAAGGAAGCCATGCCCGTGGGCTTCAGTGGGGTTTTCATCGTCCACGATATTTCCAGACAAAACTATTCCAGCTTCAGTCTCAGTGGCAAAGACGTGGGCATCTAAATTTTTCACATAGCAACTATCGGGTTCAATCGACGCACAGCCAGGATTGTATAGTAGGTCGACCTTTAACGTGACGCCCTTCTGCTCCGCTTTCTGCTTTACCATAGGCAACTTCGTCCCCGTTGCCCTTCGACCTGTAATGTTCAAATAGCATCTGAGCCTTTCCAGTCTTGAAGTTTGTTCAGGCGGTATTTCTCCGGAAAAACTCTGATAACACGACAACAACATTAAAAAGACGATCGCCAAGACTTTATTCATAAAGCGCCCTTTCAAAAATTATTAAAATCAGAACCATTTCAATTGGAGCAAGGGTTTCTCCCACCCAACTAAAAGCGGCAATTGTTTTTTGAATTCCTTCTCCGACCCATTCAAAAATACAATCCACGGTACTTTCGTGACGGCTAGATTTTCTTTAAAAAAGTGATTACCGCTAGGTACTTCATCATTATGGAGTTTTAAGCGGCTAATTTTTTGAGTTCTTCTGGTTTAATTCTGTATTCGCGGCCGACTTTGGTGGGTTTGAGCTTTCCGGCCTTGATCCATCGAAGTAAAGTTCGCTCTGAAACATCCAGATATTTGGCGGCGGCCTCGATGGTGAACCAAGGGCGATCTTTTTTGGAAAGCTCAAGAAACTGAATCTCAATCAAACGTCCAGCCCGGTCAAAGCCAGCAAAGACGTTCTGCGAAACTTCGACGTCTTTCGAGATTCGCCCCTCTTGTAAAACAAGAGACAAAGCATCCGCCCGTCGATCATAAGAAATCTTCACATTGGCCTCCAGTTAACCATCGTCGTAATTACAATTAATCGCGGGGATTCGAGAGAAATTGAAACCGCAATCAAATTATCTTGGTGCCCTAAAACTTTTTTAAAAACCCAAAACTTATTTTAAGCTTCCTTCGGTTTGATAAGACCATCTTGGATAACCTCAGCCACTAATTTTAAATCTAAATCTCTGAGGGCCATTTGAAATCGCGCATGATCGGTCAGAATAAGCCGATACAATTTCGCCTTAAACATGACATCCATTACCCATCAATCTTCAGGAAAATGACCCCAATGTCAATATTTATAAGTAACATTAGATGACATTTTCAATCTCAAAAACAAAACCAATTCGCGCCCTGCCACCGATCAACTTCGTTGCGTTTGGGATTTTGAGCGTTCTAGTCATCAATCGAAACTTGGACTCCGGTCCTCGCACACACATTGTCACCAGTTAGCCCCACGAACGCGTCACGCGCTTCTGTCAATTGCAGCGGCAAGATCGGCTCGATTGACAAAGCGGATTTTGAATTGCTCAAATGTTACTTACCGCGGGGGTGACAATGACGATACTTTTTAATATTTTTTTCTTTTGCGATGATTGCGGTTTCGGCACTTTCATTTGCAGTCACCGATGCAAAAAAAGGCATTCTGGCCAAAGTAGATTTTCAATTTAAAGACTCAAAAAAGTCATTCCAGATCAAATACGATTCTATTCTTTCAAATGCTAATAACGGCTGCACACCCCTTGGACCTGCGTAGGCCGGTGTCGCTTTGCTAGGAAAATTGCATAAGCAAGATAAAAGCACATTTCAGATCGACTATTTAGTGGTTGATATTAATAAGTGCGTTAGATAGTATACATAAACATTGATTTAATTTTCAGATATGTTTTAATTGGTTATGAAAAAAACTGACTTCAGAAAATTAGACCATCAAACCCTAGAAGATATGAGAGTACGCGCTGTAAAAGCGGTTCAGGGCGGTCA
>JANYDD010000011.1 GCA_025359945.1 Bdellovibrio sp.
GGATGACATCTCTACGCTTCCGCCGCCCACTCAAAAGGCCGACGTGGTTATTTTTGACTGTGATTTATCGCCTTCACAGTTGCGAAATATGGAAAGCGCGACAGGCGTTTCTGTGCTGGATCGAACCGGCGTGATCATCGAAATTTTTAGTCGCCATGCCAAGACTAGGGCCGCTCGCCTACAGGTTGAAATTGCGCGCCTGACCTATGTGGCTCCGCGAATCCGGGAAACGGGTGCAGCGTCGGAACGTCAAGGCGGAGGCATCGGCGGCAAAGGGGCCGGCGAAACCTCGGTTGAATTAGATCGAAGAAAAATCCGTGATCGGATTAAAGAATTAAAAAATGAATTAAGTTCGATCGCCGACGAATACCAGCAAAGGCGCGCGCGAAGAACTCAAGAAATTTCGGTGGCGCTGGTCGGTTATACCAATGCGGGCAAATCGTCGTTAATGCGCGCTTTAACTGGTAGCGAAGTTTTAGTGGCCGATAAACTTTTTGCGACACTAGATACGACGGTCAGACTTTTACACCCCGAATCTGTTCCCCGAATTCTGATTTCGGACACCGTGGGGTTTATTAAAAAGCTTCCCCACGATTTGGTGGCGTCATTTAAATCCACTTTGGATGAAGCTCTAAACGCGTCGCTTTTAATGTACGTGGTTGACGCTGCTGACACTACGTTTCGATCTCAGCTTGAGGTGACTAAATCGGTACTGTCGGAAGTGGGGGCCTCGGAAATTCAAAGTCTTTTAATCTTGAACAAAATCGATCGAGTCTCTGTGGAAACGCAAGGGGCTTTGGCCCAAGAATTTCCTGGGGCGGTGCAAATATCGGCGTTGCGTCCTCAAGATGTGGCCGAATTACGCGACCAAATCATTGGTTTCTTTGAAACAAATATGGTCGATGATTTTTTAAAAATCCCCTATTTGGCAAATTCGGAAGCCAGCACCAAACCTAGCACCAGTGCTTTAGGCGAAATTCGAAGTAAAATGAAAATTTTGAGCGAAAGCTATGATGAAACCGGAGTGACTCTTCAGGTCCGGGCCCCATCGGCATTGATTGAAAAAATAAAAACAAAGTTTGGTTTGTAAGGTATCGCATTTTAAGGCTGACGAATTTTTCTAAAAAAGACCAAATCTAAAAAATAATGCGGCATTTAAGTTAAAACAATGTTATGCCCCTGGCCTCAGCCGAAATTTATCCACCCTTTTTAAAAGAGAGAGACCAGTGAAGTCGTTTTCAGAACTGAATTTAATTGCCCCTTTGATGAAATCAATCCAAGAATTGGGGTACGAAACTCCGACCCCGATACAAGCGCAAACCATTCCGATTTTGCTTAACGAAAAAACTGACTTTTTAGGATTAGCAGCCACTGGAACTGGAAAAACAGCGGCGTACGGAATTCCGCTTCTGGCAAATTTAGTGAATGACGTTCATGCCGTTCAAGCAGTGATCTTGTGTCCTACTCGTGAATTGGCGTTGCAAGTTGCTGGTCAGATCGAGCTTTTAGGTCGTCATTTAGGAACCAAAGCCTTGGCCATCTACGGGGGATCAAGCTTCGGGGAACAAATCCGCGGCCTTCGCGAGGGTGCAACTGTCGTTGTCGGAACTCCGGGTCGTATTGTCGACCATTTAACTCGAGGTACTTTAAAGTTGAGCCAAATGAAAACCTTGGTTTTAGATGAAGCCGACGAGATGATCTCGATGGGATTTAAAGACGATTTAGAAAAAATCATGGCGGCGGTTCCTAAAGATGAATCTCGCATTTGGTTTTTTTCAGCCACGATGGATCAACAAGTCAGTCGAGTGGCTAATAAATTCTTAAGAAAACCAAAACAAGTTCAGGTGAATCGAACCGAAATTTTGTCAGCCACCGTTGAGCAATTTTATTATCCAACTCGCGAAGGCGACAAGCCAGAAATTCTGTGCAAACTGATCGAGGCCGCAGAAAATTTTTATGGTTTGATTTTTTGTCAAACCAAGCAATTGGTCGTAGAATTGACTAGCTATCTAGTGGACCAAGGCTACCGAGTCGACTGCCTGCACGGCGACAAGGATCAAAGTTCTAGAGAAAGAACGATGAAAGCCTTTCGCGATCGAAAAGTTAAAGTTTTGGTTTGCACGGACGTGGCTTCGCGGGGTCTGGACGTAAAAGACATCACTCACGTCATTAATTACTCATTGCCTCGGGAGCTTGAAAATTACGTTCATCGCATCGGCCGAACAGCCCGCAGCGGTAAGACAGGAATCGCGATGAACTTAGTCACCCCCAGCCATCGGCATCTCATCTATGATATCGAGAAGCTGACCAAATCACGCATGCAAGAAGGAAAAATTCCGACCCGCAAAGAGATCGGCAGTCGAAAAGTGACTCAATTGTTGCCGTCGTTTTCCAACCAGGCCAATTTTTTTAAAGCTCAAGAAATTTTGGGAGAGGAATGGAAAACCAGTCTTGCAACCATGAGTTCGGAAGAAGTTGCGGCTAGATTTTTAGCGCTGATGATGCCAGAGCTTTTCAATGAAAGAACCGCCAAACCCGTCAACCAGATGAGTGGCAAAAGTCTTTCTGACGGCGAACAAGGTCGACGCATGCCAAGACGCCAACAACAAGCAGCGCCCGACCGCCGCTATGAACAACGACACGAGCGCAACGGTGAATATTCAAAAAAACGCCGTTACGGTGGACCCGCTACTGGAAAACCCAGCGCAGAACGCCGCTTTAGCCGCTAGTCCACAACCATTTGCCATACGGTCGCAGGGGGGCTCTCGCGCACCGACTTTTGGGGTCCATATCATTCGCATTAGAATTGCCAAATTGACATGTCCTAAAAAGTAAAGAGATCACAAGGCATAAGACGGTGTTACGTAAAAAGGGATGCGGTATCCGCGGTCCGCAGTTTCAAGTTGAGTGAGGTTTTTTCGATTTTTCCTGGCTGAACTAAGCCGCTTTTTAAGCCACAGTTCCAGGCCGTGTTTTCAGAAACTTCACGTCCAACTAATTTGGAAAAAAAATTGAATCTCGAGAAAATCAAATTGCAAGTAAAGCGACTTTTTGAAGCAAGAAACACAGCCGGGCACTTTGATTGGTTTTGGTAAGGGCAAGCCCTGGACTCGGCCAACTTGTTTCGCTGGGACATTAAGTCAAACTTTTTCTGATCCCGTGGCACTTAAAGCTGCGGGGTTATTCAGAGAAATAAAAGTACCATTATATTAGGATGTGTAAGTTTGCACTACCCTTGTACTTTTGCGTGGCAAAGCTACTTACAAATGCCTTCGAAATGCGCGATCGGAGTGCCTAAGGGTGGGGTTTTCAGTTTATCGTGCACTTTTTCATATCCGTTGGGTGCGGAAAAATACTTAATTTCGCCCTTAAGCATGAGTTCACCTTCGGTGATGCCAGGTTGAACATCCAATTCGGTTTGAAAACCAACAAGAGCCCTTTTTTTCTGACCCACCGTTGGAAATTCCGAGCTTGTGTACGCTACAGTTAGCTGTCGATAGAAAATTTTGTTCGCACCAATTTGCGGAGCCAGCTTTTCCCAAGTTGGAAGTTCTTTCCAGAGTTCGTCTTCTATCCGATCAATTGCGCGCAAATCAAAACGGTTGTCCCAATCGGGCTCGACAAAACCCCATTTATAAAATGGCTTGGCACTAACCAATACGCTACGTGCCGCAAAGCTTGCAAGTACCGTTGTCTTAGTTCCAAGACTGCTTCGTTCTTCGAAAAGATATGTAATCAGCTGCCTTGAGTTTGATCCAACCCGATCCGAGAGAATTACGGTCATTTCTAGTTTGGTATTAATATTTTCGGTTGAATCGAAATTGCTGACATGAACTTTGCAGGTTTTCGACACGCGAGAGCGTTCGATGACTTTGGCAAATCCGGAAGTAGCGCCAAAACCCACCGTGAAACCCAATCCCAAAATCAGCATTTGGAATTTGGTTAAAAACGAAAATTTTCTTACCATTAAGGCCTCCAGATTGGATGTTGAACTTTCAATTACTAACCACTCAGTTTTTTTGAATTCAAGAAAATTGTGACCCGAAGCAGCTTACGTATGCACATGACGCCACCTACCTGTCTTGTTCGACTGGAGCGCATTCAAGTCGACAATATTCGACAAGGCCAATTTGCTGGCGTCATGTGCATAGGTAGGGGACTCCTCTTTAAATTTCTACCACTTTCGGGACGCTACCCCGCGGACCAGGGCGAACTCTTTCCACAAGAATTTTTCGAAAATTAAGCCAGAGCTTTGATCAACCGGCGCCGGCGAAGCTTTGCCAAAAATCCACTTCGGTCGGCTCAGAACCCAAAAATCCAAGAGGAGAATCCTGAAT
>JANYDD010000017.1 GCA_025359945.1 Bdellovibrio sp.
AAAGGGATTAAAATGTCGCTTAAAAATTGGATTCTTATTTTCGGGATATTTTTTTTGGTTGCCAACCTTGTGCAGGCGAAACCTAAATCGAAGTTGATCCATTTGCCTGATTCTGCGATCAAGAGAACTCCTGCAGACGAATCTAAGCCTTTCAAATTCACTTCGGTGTTGGCTGCTGCCAAGTACTTGTATCAATCGGGAGACGAGATTTCCCTACCTATGCACATGACGCCAGCAAATTCGCCTTGTCGAATATTGTCGACTTGAATGCGCTCCAGTCGAACACGACAGGTAGGTGGCGTCATGTGCATACGTAAGAAAAACTAGGGTGTTTGTTGACTGCACCAATGCCTCCAAGAATTATTCCAGGTTCGACTTATAGTGATGACATGATCCAGGAAGTGGTTTTATCAAAGTATTGCGATTTGATCCCGATAGAGAGCTATGTGCAGATGGCAGGTCGCGGGGGTTTGTGATTGATTTAACGCCACAGAGTTTAATTGAGCTGACGCATAGTTTTGCGCATTTTGTCTCTGTACATTGTGCTGCCACTAAACATCTTGCAGCATTTGGTCTTATATTTGACATCGCTTCAAATTGACTCTAGAAATTCATTCAAGGCGGAAGGCAGGAGTTATTTTGGCAATTGTGAACAATAATAAAAATTCTGGCAGAAATTCAGAACGAAATTCTAGCATTAATTCTAGGATTAATTCTAAAAGCGCTCCGAAAAGAAAAACGGCTAAACAACTGTCGTTTTTTAAACCCCAGCCTCGACAGTTCGGTGGCAGTCTTCTTAAAGGCAATCCCAAAGAGCAACGCCCCCTATCGACTAAAAAGCCCCTGCATTTGGTGCTAAAATCCAATTGGGCGTTTGGGGATAAATCGATGTTGTCACGGCAAAATGTAAAAAATGTGGACTCTATTATCCGCAAGCAAGCTAAAGCTTGCGAGATCAGGCTTTATCACTTGGTGAATGTAGGTAATCACCTGCATATTGTGGTAAAAATCGAAGATCGAAAGCTTTATAGAAAATTTATTCGCTCTGTTTCTGGCCTGATCGCTCGTCAGGTTTTACAAAAACAACGGGGCCCAGAAAAATCTTTGAAATCTAATGCTGCTAAAGCAGAAGAAAAAACAAAAAACTTTTGGCTTGCAAGGCCCTTCACTCGTATCGCTTCCTGGGGCCGAGATTATGAGAATCTAAAAAAATATATGCTTAAAAATCTCAACCAAGCCCGTCGCTTTGGGGCCAGAGTATCAGACCGTGTCGGCAATCAGGTTATTGGCTTTGATCTTTCGGTCTCATTCTCAAACACCGCTTGATGCCATCTAGCCTATCGCCCTAACGCCAGGCGATGTTGCGAACAAATATTTTTCCACCACTCTGGGATTCGCTTCTAGATTGGGGGAGATTTTCTTTCGGAATTGCTGAAGTCGACACCGAATCTGATTCAAAATAAGATTAAGGTTTTGTCCAATGACTGGCTATGCCGCAGAATCGTTACTCCATATTGAGACAAATCCTCCGCTGCGCGGTGGGGCGCAGGGTGACAGATTTTCTGGGCAGTGGAATTCTATTTTCTATGGATAAAATATTTTTTCGCGGGCTGCTGACTTTAATTCCGATCACTTTAACAATCTATATTTTGTATTCTGTGGTGCTGATCCTGGAAAATTTTCTGGGAACAACACTTCGGCAATTTTGGCCGGGTTATGTTCCGGGCGTGGGATTTATTCTAACGTTGATTTGCATTTTTATTTTTGGGCTGCGGTTAAATAATTTTTTTACTGCTCGGTTTTTAGGTCTATTGGAAAAACAGCTCAGTCAAATTCCGTTTGTGAAAGCCATTTATTCTCCGCTTCGAGACATCATGAATCTGTTTTCTAAAAATAGTGATTCTGGACTTAAACACGTAGTTTTAGTTCGTCTATTGGATCAGCCGGGAAATCAGGGCGCGTTGGGATTTGGTTTGGTCACCCGCGATCAGTTTCAGGATTTGAATTTGGGTGGGGCTAAAGATCACGAAAATGATCTATTGCAGGATCTTTTAAAAGATAAAGTGGCCGTGTACTTTCCGCTCAGCTATGCGATGGGCGGTATGACTTTATTGGTTCCTAAAAAAAATGTTCAGGCCGTCGATATCCCATTTGAAAAGGCCATGAGTTTAGCCATCACTGGGTGGATCAAAGCCGAAGAAAGTGTAGGGCATAAATGATTCAACAGTCGACTTTGGCGAAAGCTTTGGAAATCAACGCCGATCCAAAAATTTATGGAACCTTTGCAGAAATTGGTGCCGGCCAAGAGGTTGCGAGATTTTTCTTTCAAGCCGGAAGGGCTTCGCAAACTATTGCAAAAACAATTTCTGCTTACGATATGGTTTTTAGCGACGAGATTTACGGCAAAGAATCTTCGGGCCGGTACGTCTGCGAATCTCGATTGCTAAAAATGTTAGACAAAGAATATAAGTTGCTTCGTCGTCGATTGACCGAAGAGCGCGGCGATCGCACCCAATTTTTTGCTTTTGCCAACACCGTTTCCACCGGCAGTCAGGGCGAAAAGATGACCCGCCAAAAGATGACTCATGGCTGGATGGGAATTCGCTTTCAGCACCAACCAGGATCTGAACCCAATGATATTATTTTGCACGTTCGACTTTTAGATAAATACCGACTGCAGCAACAAGAAGTTCTGGGAATTCTGGGCGTTAATTTGGTGGCTACTGCTTTTGGAAAAATAGAACAACATGCACAGCTGGTGGAATCTTTGCAAGCTAACATCAAAGAGGGAAAACTGGCCGTCGACATGATCCGCGTGTCTGGTCCTTTCTTGCAAAAAATAAATAATCATTTGCTGAACCTTGAGCTAGTCAAAAGAAATTTGACCGAAGCCGTTTTGTTTGGCCCGGATCAATCGATTTTAAATATTTCAGATGCTTTTTTTGATCAGTCTTTTGTGATCCAGCGGGGGCAATTTCGTCCCGTGACTTTATCGCATCTGGATTTAGTTGAAAAAGGGGTTCGCCAGTTTAAAAAAGAATTCCCGGGAACCAAACCTCCCAAAATCCTTTTTGAAATCACCATGCACAATCTGCAGGAATCTGGCAAAGCATCTGGGAAAGAATCTGGGAAAGAATCGGAAAAAAAAGAAATCAACGAAAAAGATTTTTTGGATCGAGTTCGCACCTTGGGTTCGCTGGGGCATTACACTTTAGTCAGCCACTTTTTCTTATTTTTTAGACTAAAAAGGTTTTTACGCCAATTTACCGCTCAACCGATGGCGCTGATTTTGGGCGCCATTCATTTAGAAAAAGTATTCGATGAAACTCACTATCAGGATCTGGAAGGCGGGATCCTAGAAGGCCTTGGGAAACTTTTGGACGAAAAAACTCATTTGTATATTTACCCCAGCAAGGATGAAAAATCTTGCCAGACCAGTAAGACTTTTTTCCCCAAAGCGCAGCTGTTAAAATTGTACCAGTATTTTACTGAAAATCGATTTCTGGTGGACATGGCAGAATGCGATGAAATCGACGAATTTATTCATTCAGAAAAAGTTTTAAAATTATTGCAGAAAAAAAATTCAGATTGGAAAAAATTCGTTCCTGAAAAAGCGGCTCAGTTGATCCAATCTGAAAATTTATTCTCGAAAAGATAAAACATCAAAGCCTGGACCATTTGTCCGCTGCCGCCCGTTTGTAACTGGGCTCCTTGAGCTTTGTCGTTCCAAGCATAAATATCTAAATGCGCCCAAGGCTTTCGCTGAACAAATTTTTCCAAAAATAGCGCCGCTGTGATGGCGCCAGCAAATCCACCCTCGCCACAATTGGTCATATCCGCAAAGTGCGAAGTTAGCGCCGAAAAATACTTGCTGTACAAAGGCATTCTCCACAAGGGTTCGCCGGCCTTTTGTGCGGCTTGTGCAAGACGGTCGCTAAGGCCATCGTCGTTTGAAAAAAGTCCCGGCAGATCCGCACCTAAACCCACCTTTATGGCGCCAGTCAGTGTGGCCAAATCAATGATCTCTTTAGGATTTGCGTCGGCGGCCAATGAAAGCGCGTCTGCCAAAACTAATCGACCTTCGGCGTCGGTGTCGTGGATTTCAACCATCAGACCATTTCTGGCTTTGATCACGTCGCTGGGGCGATAGCTTTTTCCATCGACGCTGTTCTCTGCTAGAGCCAAATAAAATTCCAAGGGCTGATCCGATGGCAGCAGAGCCGCGGCGCGGGCAATTCCAAAACAGGCGGCCGCTCCGCCCATATCTTTTTTCATCAGGCGCATGCCCGATCCAGGTTTTAAATTTAGCCCGCCGGTGTCGAAGGTAATTCCTTTTCCGACAAAAGCGATGGGTTGCTTTTTACTTTTGGGCTGATAGGAAATTCGCACTAAACGTGGCGGCGATTCAGACCCCATTCCGACATTTAAATGTAAATTCATATTTTCGGCTTTTAGTTTTTTCTCGCTCCAAACTTGAACGTGCACATTTTTTAGCGATGAAAAAACTTTGACGGCAATTTGCGAAAAGCTTTCGGGATTTAATAAATTGGGAGGCAAATTAACTAAATGTCTGGCCCAGTTGGTGGATTCTCCCAGGACAAGAGCGCAAGTTTTTATTTTTTCAAAGTTATTCTTTTCGGTCCACGAACGGTTAAAAACAAAATCAAACCTTGGTTTCGGTCTCGTTGAAACTGAAAATGCATTCTTAAATTGATAAGAAGAAAGCTCTAAACCCACCAAAAATCCCATCAGCGCCATGGGGTCTTCACTGTGCCATTCCACCTTGATCTGCAAAATATCTAAATTTTGAGCTTGCAGCCAAAGACCACCGGCCAAATCGCGATAATGACTATAGACAGATTCTTCCAGTAAACCAAAGTGCGAAACGGGAATTTTTTTAAATTCTTTTTGATAAACCCATACCGGACCATGCTGCCCATGAAAAAAAAGATGGTCTTGTTTTTTCTTTTCGGTCCATTTGGATTTTTGCCAAGTCAGCGTTTCTTTGAGATGATCTTCGGTCAGCGATGGACATGAGAAAACCATAACAGTTCCGATTCCGCTTTTCGCCTTTGCCAACGGGCGCTTGACGGCAGACTTTGCCTTCGACGCCCGATTGGTTACGTGATCGGCTAAAAACGAGCTTACTTGATAGTGAAGGCTTAAGTTTTTCTGAGCGGTGCTTGCGGATTTAACTGATTTTTTCATGTTTTAAAGTAGACACCCTATTCTGATTTCCGTAAATTGAAATTTGCTGTGTGAGCACACAGCTCGGAGGCCCGAATTGAATTTGAACTTTCTTTTTCATAATTCGGAAAATCTGTTCTTGTTGTCGGATCAGCAATTGACCCCCGAGCACCTGCTTTTGGACGAGGGTTTATGGCAGCGCCTTTCGACTTCCGTTTACAACAACAAAAGTTTGTTTAAGCTGCAAGTTTTGTCCCAAATGATAAAGTCTAAAAATCCTGATTTAATTTTGCTCTGCGAAGTGGGCGGGCTAGAGAGCCTAGAAAACTTCAACCGATTGTTTTTGGATCAAGCCTACTCGTGCGCTCTGATCGAGGGAAATTCAGATCGCAACATCGACGTTGGATTTTTAATAAAAAAAAACCTCAACTTTTACTTTAATCTTGAGAGTAATAAAAATCGTCCGATCAACTACCATTACCCGCAGGCTTCTGAATTAATGGCATCGACAGGCGTTAGCTTGAAATTTTCGCGGGACGTGTGCGAGCTTTCGTGCTTCACAAAAGATAAAGACCACCCCTTTTTGATGGTGCTTCTAACCCATTTAAAATCCAGATTGGACAAAGACGGTTTGGATCCCGAGGGTTTTGAGCGGCGAGAAGCGGAATTAAAAACTTTGGTTGAAATTTATTTAGAAATTGAGGCCAAGTACCCTAAGGTTCCAAAGTTGGTTGCGGGGGACTTTAACGGAAACGCGGGCGTGTTTCAGACCGACCCAGAATTCAAATCACTGTATGAAAAAACAGAATTGTTAGACGTCTGCGAGTTAGCTCAAAAACCGCGGGAACAGCGGTCGACTTTTTTTCAATTGGGAAAACCCGCCGGAAAGCAAATTGATTTTTGTTTTCTTTCTCCTCAGCTTCAACCGTTTTTAAAAACATCGAGTGTTGAAATTATTCAATTTTTAGATCCATACGGTTTAGCCTGGGATAAGAATCGGCTGCCCTCGGATCATAACCCCATTTACTTTGAGCTTGAAAACCTACCTCTGGGTTGACTCTGGGTTGACTCTCCATTGAATCTTTTTTATCCTGCGTCTCGAATGCCAGTTCAAAAACAAATCACCATTCAATTTAAAGTCGAGATTAAGACTTTTTATATCGAGGCCGAATCCAAACCCGACGCAGGATACTTTTTGTTTGCCTATCGGATAAAATTAACTAACGAAGGTAACCAATCGGCGCAACTGATGAGCCGTCATTGGATCATCACCGACGCCTATGACCAGACCGAAGAGGTCCGTGGAGCGGGGGTCGTCGGTTTGCAGCCGAAAATTTCCGCCGGACAGTCTTTCGAGTATGAGAGCGTCTGCCCGCTTTCCACTAGCTCGGGATCGATGAAGGGATTTTACCAATTTGTCAGCGATCAGGGCGAATCCTTCGAAGTCGAAATTCGTGAATTTTATCTGATTGCTCCAACAGCACTGCATTAAAATATTCAAATTTAAATCTAAATTTAAATTTGAATTAAGAAGCTTTTTTTGTGGGCTGCCTTGACGGTAAACGAATTACAAAATCGGTCGAGGTGGATTCTGGGTTTAGATATAAATCGCCTTGGTGATCGCGCAAAATCTTTTTCGAGATCGATAGCCCTAAACCCGTCCCGTGGCCGGCGGACTTGGTGGTAAAAAAGGGCGTCATTAGTTTTTCCCGAATGCCTGGTGGAATTCCCGGACCACTGTCAGTCACATGAATTTCAACCTCGGAACCCTCTGGGGTCGGGATTTTTTTAGCCACCACCCGGATCCATCTTGGATTCAGGTTTTTGACGGCGTCGTAGGAATTTGAAATCAGATTCAAAAGCACTTGCCCCATTTGAGTGGGCCGGGCCTCGACGTAAAGTTGGTCATCGATATGAATTTGAAAATCGATTTGGTTTTCGCGAATTTTTTCTTCAAACATGGAGTTCACGTCTTTCATCACATCGTGAAGACGAACCAATTCAAAGCTTTCTTGTTCCCCGTCTCGAGAAAGGGCTCTTAGTCCTTTGATGATATTGGCAATACGAAATCCGGTGCTTTCAATTTTTTCAAGGTCTCGTTGGATTAGGGCCAGCTGATCTGCAGAGACTCTGCGCTTGATCTGCTGAGACTTTGAAATAATCACTGCCAATGGGTTATTAATTTCATGAGCAATCCCAGCGGCCACCTGCCCGATCGCAGCCATTCGTGCCGAGTTTTCAACAATGCCTCGTTGTTCTAAAGCTTGGTCTTCCATCAAAACTTGATCGTGAATATCAAAGCAGACAACCACGATCTCTTGGTTTTCTTTAAACTGCGAAAAGCTAATTAAAAACCAACGCTCGCCATTCGCCCCGTTCAGTTTCATTTTGACTTGTAGAAATGGCGAGTTTGAAATTTTAAAACGTTTCACCAAAGCCGAAAATTTCATTAAACCTTCTTTACCCACCGGCATCCCCAGCATAAAATCTTCAGTGCTATTTAAAAAAGCTAAACCCGATTTTGTGACAATTCGATACCGCAATTCATTGTCAAAGATAAAAACCATACCAGGCACGCTGTTCAAAATAGATTTATAATAATCTTTCCCAATTTCGCTTTTGGGACTTCCCGTTTTTTCGAAATTAAGAAAATCCAGTTTAATTGTTAATGCCACTAAAAAAAAGACAAGCGCGAAAGTCCAATGGTCCTCGGGATTTTGTAGAAAAAAAATGAAACTAGGACCGACGACAAGCAGCCAATAAAAAGTGTCAGGCCAACGGCGAAATGGCGCTTTGAATAGCAGGCTTTCAGTGATTGGATGGCCCATATGAATGTATCGGCATCAGTTCAGAAGACTGGAGTGTTGACGGTTCGATCAAAAATGGTGTTCAATTTTTTATGCCCGACTTTAGTCATTATCCCCATATCGAAGTTTTAGCGACAGTTTTGTTTGGACTGGCGATACTTCATACTTTTTGCACGCCAGTTCTTTTAAAATGGTCGCACCTTTTCGAAAAAAAATCGCTTTCGCATCTTGTTCTGCACTGGTTAGCAGAAATAGAAGTGGTCTTTGGTCTTTGGGCCGTAATTTTATTTTTATTAATAGGGGCCCTCCACGGATTTAATTTTGTGGTTTCATACCACGAGTCTTTAAGTTTTAATGAACCGATTTTTGTTTTTTGTATAATGGTAGTGGCGGCGACTGGACCGGTTTTGCAATTGGCTCAAAAAGCACTTTTAGTTTTAGGCGCCTTACTTTCGAAAGTTTTACGCATCGATGAGGTATTAGCAGATCTTTTTATTGTGCTTTCTTTGGGTCCACTTTTGGGAAGCTTTATTACGGAACCTGCGGCAATGACGGTCACGGCCTTATTGACATTGAAGATGATCAATAAAAAGTCGGATTGGTTTTTGCATTTTTTATTAGCTTTACTTTTTGTGAATATTTCGGTGGGAGGCGCCTTAACACCTTTTGCGGCCCCACCAATTTTAATGGTGGCAAAAACATGGGGTTGGGATTTTTCTTTTGTCTTTTCGCAATTGGGGTGGAAAAGCGCGATCGCAGTTTTTATCAATTCGGCAGTTTTTGTTTTTGTTTTTCGAAAGTCCATTCGGCAGAATTTTTTGGCGCTGGCAGAGATCAAGCACGAAGCGGTCGCGTTTCCTGCTTTGGTCGTTTCTGCTCATTATTTATTTTTAATTATGATTGTCGTTTGTGCCCATCATCCCAAAATGGCGGTTGGAATATTTCTGCTGTTTTTAGGATTTACAACTTTAGTGAATCAGGTTCAGGATCGGCTAAGACTTAGAGAAAGTTTGCTAGTAGCGTTTTTCTTAGCTGGCATTATAATTTTTGGTCCCTTTCAAAGATGGTGGTTAGAACCCCTGCTGGTGAAGGCGGATTCACTGAAGCTGTTTTTAGGATCCATTTTGTTAACATCGATCACCGACAACGCGGCCTTAACTTATTTGGGATCGCAAGTGCCCGCACTTGGTCTTCAGGCCAGGTACTATTTAGTGGCTGGTGCCTTGGCGGGCGGAGGCCTGACAATTATCGCCAATGCTCCGAATGCAGTTGGCTACGGCCTATTGCAGAATAAATTCAGTCGCGGGTTTCATCCCGGCAAACTATTCTTAGCGGCGATTGCACCTACCCTGGTGGTTGCAGCAGCGCTTTGGTTTTTTTAGATTTCGGGTCTTAATAGCTCACATTTCCTGAGGGCATTTGGCCGGCCCATTTAAAATAGATGCATATATCTTGGGTTACTAAAATTTTATTCTCCAAACAAGGGTCTAAAATTTTTCTGAGAAAGCAAATTGGGCAAAAAAAAAGCTCGTTTTTCAACGAGCTTTTCAAGAATCAGTTTTATTCTAAAACGAATTACTTCTTTTCAGCGTGAGCAGGATCAGCAGGAGCTGCTGGCGCAGCAGGAGCGTCCATTTTAGCAGCAGCTGCAGCAGCTGGCTTCTTTTTTTTACCGTGTGGAACTTTGCCTTCGTGTTGGTTAGCGAAAGCGATGCTAGATACCAAGATCATAGCAGTAACGATTGATGATTTCATAATGAACCTCCTTAAGGTTGTTATGTTTTGTTGTCTGACTAACTTACTTCTGAAACTAAATTAACTTACTGACCTAAACTTAAAATGAAAAAGAAATTAAAAATTTTTAATCTGAAAGAAAAAGTGCCCACCATGTCCTTCCTCGCCCATCGCCCCAATCTGAGCCCCATGCAAGTCGGCGATCTTTTTGGCGATCGACAGGCCTAGGCCAAAGCCCTTTTCGTGACCCGCATTTGGGGCCCTATGGAACCGAGCAAAAATAGATTCTCTCTCTGAAACAGAAATTCCGGGCCCTTGATCCTGGATCTCGACTCGCTGCCATTCTTGCTGCCAAATTAAGCAAATTCTGATTTCCGATTGGGACGGCGAATACTTGACCGCGTTTTCAAGCAAATTAAAAAGCAGAATTTTTAACAGTTCGGGTTCGCCACGAAGACTGGGATGAGCATTTTCCTGCCCAGTTAAATTTGAAATATCAAACTGCAATCTGACCGATTTTAACGCGGCCTTTTTTTGCACTTGCCCCAATGCCGCTAAAATCAAATCATCTAAATAAAGCTCCTGAAAAGTAAGGCTGTCGACACCGGCATCGACGCGGGCTAAAACCAATAGATCCTGAACCAGGTGACTTAAGTAATCCACTTCGATCAACAGACTTTGAATATCCTTGGGCGCAATCGTTTGGGGTGATCTTAAAACGTCTTCGATCTCTAGCCGCATGGTAGACAGAGGCGTCAGCAACTGGTGCGAGGCATCCGCAATAAATCGATCCTGACTTTCAAACGCTTTCTCGATGCGATCAAGCATTTGATTCCAGGTCAGCGCCAGATCCTGGATTTCGTCCTTGGCTAGGGGGATTCGCAATCGCTGACTTAAACTTTTTGAAGTCATTCGGCGGGCTTCATTAATAATATTTCGCACCGGCGCTAACGCCCGCGACGAAAGAAAATATCCAATAAATGTTGAGATCACCAAAACCAAGGGCAACAAAATTTGCATCAAAGTTTTTTGCGTGGAAAGTTGGTTGTCTAAAACCGTCGAAGGTACCGCCACCTGCAAAACCAATTGCGGCACGGGATTGGCATCAATGGTGATCGAAATCATTCGATATTCTTCGGCCTCTTTATCGGGCAGGCCTTCAAGCTTGGTCAGGGTGCGCAAAGTGTAAGGTTCGCCTTTGGCCAATTTTTGATAATCTTTTTTAAACGGCAATTGCAAAGTTCCGAAGTCACCGATGCGGTTAATGACGTCGCCGTTGGCTCTGCGGATTTGCATTAATCCCGTGCCCAACGGAAAGGGATAAACTTTTTCTCGGTCGATGAACGGCGGCTCAATAAAAAAATCGCCATTGGGAGAAAGACTAATCGACTCTAAAACATCGACTGAATAATTATACAAAGCTGTATCGAATTCTTTTTGCAGCGAGACACTTAGATATTGGTAGGTGAATAGCGAAGTGATCAATTGCCCAGCGCCAAAAATCAAAACAAACAAAGTTGTCAGTTTGAGCCGCAAGCTCCAGCGTCTAAAAAAAATGAGATCGCGGATTTTTTTACTTATCTTCTTTAAGAACATAACCAACGCCAACAATCGTATGAATCAGTTTTTTGGGAAAAGGCGAATCCACTTTCTTTCGCAACAAATTGACATAGACATCGATCACATTGCTTTCGATATCAAATCGAACATCCCAAACATGTTCTGCGATTTGCACGCGGGACAAGGGCCTTTCGGGATGACGAAGAAAATATTCTAGAAGGGCATACTCTTTGGCGGTTAGAAAAATATTTTGATCTCCCCGGCGCGCCTGGTGCTGAATCAGATCAAGCTCAAGATCCTGATATTTTAAAATGGAAGGAGCCGAGCTTCCTGAACCTTTTTGACCTCGGCGAAGCAAAGCGCGCACCCGGGCCAGAAGCTCGTCGAAAGAATAGGGCTTGGTCAGATAGTCGTCGGCGCCTGAATCCAAACCGTGGACCTTGTCTTTTGTTGAAGCCAGTGCAGTCAGCATTAAAATAGGGCCGCTAAATCCATCTCGGCGTAAATGTCTGGCGGTGTCCATTCCGTTTTGACTGCCCCCCAACATCACATCCAAGATCACCAGATCATATTCGTTTTCTGCGGCCAGAGTTTCGGCGAACTCGCCTGTTTCAGACGTGTCTACTGCGTAGCCCACTTCAACCAGACCTTTTTTTATCAGCTGGATCATCTTGACTTGATCTTCGACGACTAGAATTCTCAATTTGATACTTTCGGTTTTTGTCTGGTCATTTCGCAAAACTTTTTCAACACAGATGTTAAAATATTCACTTTGTGTGAAACTGCTTTGTGCCGATTTGAAACACGGTCAAAGTGGATCGGTGAATGCAGTTGTAATAACATACTGTCCAAACTATTATTAAACCATGTTCAAAGGCAAAAAAATTCTAGTGGTCGATGACGAACCTGATTTGCGGGAGATTTTGCGCGACGAATTTCAATTGGATAGTGCCCACGTCCAAGAGGCGCAAAACGGAATCGAAGCCTTCGAGTTAGTAAAAAAAAATAAATTTGATTTAGTGGTCACTGATATTCGAATGCCGGGTGGCGACGGAATTGATCTTGCCAAAAATATTAAAACTCTGAATGCCGATTCCCCTGCCGTGATTCTGATCACTGGGTTTGCTGATATCTCACCAGAAGAGGCTTACGATTTAGGCGTGGAAGTCTTCTACGCCAAGCCATTTCACCTGGATTCATTTCGTCAAAGCGTTGAACGGGTTTTAAAGCCGCTTTCCGAACGTCTTTTGAACAAATCAAGTTCGCCTACAAGTATTCAAATCGATCTACCGACACAATTTGATGACGCCCTGAAAACAGGATTCCTGCATTTGGGCCGCGGCGGCGCTTTTGTAAAGATAGAAGCCCCGCAGTTTCGCCCAGGAGATGAAGTTCAGTTAAAGATCGGAGACTTTGAAGGCTCGGGAAATATCAAATGGGTTCGCATTGAATCCACTCCGGGATACCCGGCGGGCGTGGGCTTAGAATTTCTATCGCTCAATCAGCCGTCATTTGTTTTATTTGATAGTTGGCTTAAAGCTCACCAATCACAGTCTTATATTCCCAGAAGATAAATTTTATTTGCCAGCCCGTTCGGCATCAAGCAATGATTCACCGATATGGAATTACGATTGACTCAGACGGTTCAAAAAGGCGGCTGTGCTGCGAAAGTGGCCGCACACGAATTGCGTCAAATTTTAGCTCGAGTGAATTTTCCAGCCACCGACAGCCAAGTGTTGGTCGACGGGAAATATTTTGACGACGCGGCTATTTATAAAATTAGTAATGATCTGGCCCTTGTGCAAACGCTAGATTTTTTCACGCCTATTGTGGATTCGCCTTCTTGGTTTGGAAAAATCGCCACAGCCAACGCCCTTAGCGACGTCTATGCAATGGGTGGCACACCCAAAACTGCACTGGGAATTTTAGCCTTTCCGGTGGGACTGTGGCCGCAAGAAATTATTATCGAAGTGATGAACGGTGCTTGTGAATTGCTTGCCGAAAAAAGAGTTCAATTTTTGGGCGGTCATTCCATCGACGACGACACTTTAAAATTTGGACTTTCAGTGACGGGCTTTGTTGAACCGGAAAAAATCTGGTCCAATCGAAAGGCTTTGGTCGGAGATGTTTTGATTTTAACCAAAGCTCTTGGCACGGGCACTTTGACGGCGGGTTTAAAAAAATCCGCGTGGGCAGAAAAAGATATTTCGGAAGCCTTGCAATCGATGGCCAAAGCCAATGATATTTTGCCACTGCTTTCCGCTGATCAGTCGCTCGCTATTCATGCGGCCACCGATATTACTGGCTTTGGTTTTTTAGGGCACGCTTTGCACATCGCTTTGGGAAGTGATTGTTGTTTGAATATTCACGCGGACCAATTGCCCAGTTTTTCATTGGCTCGGGAAAGTCTTCAAAAAGGTTTTCTAACAAAGGCGCACAGAACTAATAAAGAATATGTGGCGGAATCGGTGGATTTTGGCTCGAATTTGATCCAATGGCGCGAACTTCTTATGCTGGATCCGCAAACGAGCGGCGGACTTTTGTTGTCGGTAGATCCTTTGCAGGCGCAGGCATTGCTTGCGGCCTTGAAATCAGAATTTCCCGAGGCTTGTGTTGTTGGGGAAGTTAGAAAAAAGGAAACATTTCCTTTGGTGCTTAAATAGAAACGCCAGCGCTGATTAAAAATGATTTTTTAGATAGGGATGCGGAGTCTTTTTTGCTTTCGCAAACTCCGCTAATCGACGTGCGAAGTCCGGGCGAATTCGCGGCATCGCACTTGCCTAACGCGCGCAACATTCCGATTTTAAACGACGATCAACGAGCGCAAGTGGGCACCGCTTATAAGCTTCAGGGGCAACAAGCCGCGATCAACTTAGGCTTGAGTCTCACCGCTGAAACCAAGTCGCGGTCCGTGACGGCATGGACCCATTTTTTAATTCAACATCCGCAAGCCGTTCTAATCTGCTTCCGGGGAGGTTTGCGATCCGGGTTCGCGCAAAACTGGTTGCGCCAGAGTTTGGGCCTGAGTTTGGGCCAAGCAACACCTCTAAGGTGGCCGGGCGGAACGAAAAGTTTGCGCCAGTTTTTATTGGCGTCCATGCAAAATTTGGAGCGGCATCAATTTCATTTAGTGGGGGGTCTAACGGGTTCTCGAAAAACTCAATGGCTGCGAGCTCAACAACAGAACTGCTTTATTGATTTAGAAAAATTAGCGCACCACCGGGGATCGATTTTTGGTGGATATCAAAGTATTCAACCCGCCCAAGCGACGTTTGAAAATGGCCTGGCCTTAGAACTACTTCAGAATCGTGATCATATCATTTTTTTAGAAGACGAAAGTCGGATGATTGGCCACCGGGTCATTCCAGAATCCGTCTTTTTAAAAATGCGCGATTCACCAGTGATTTGGTTGAAAGTGGCCACCGAATCCCGTGTTCAAAATATTCTGGAAGACTATGTCCTGAAACCCTTGGCCGAGAATCCCGAAAATCCAGCTCAACTGTTTGATTTTTTTAAATGGGGAGTGTCAAAGATTTCCGTCAAACTAGGTTCGCAGATGGCGATGGAATTGAATAAAGATCTAGATTTCAGCTTCAACGATTTTCTGAAAAATCAAAGCACCGCAAGCAACACCGTCTGGATCCAAAAACTCCTCGTGCACTACTACGATCCCATGTACATAAAAAACATCAATCAACGCCAACCCAAAATTCTAAACCAAATCGAATTGAGCGTCAGGTAAATCGTGCCAAGTAAATCGCGTCAGGTAAAATAAGCACTTTTATGATTTCTTGAGTTACTTTTGGATCTTTTTTTCAGTTTTAAGGGGATCTTGTGTGGCGAGTTTAACTTCGCCTGAAACCTGCTTTCCATTCACTAATGTTTTTTGCCCCTCAATTGAAAGATCAAAATCGCCGACGCTGAGATTATTTTCATCGATCAATTTTACTTTTTAATTGGCGCCAAGGCGCGTACAGGATCAGTAGGCTGGTTGATGTCATTGTGAATGCAAGGATTGCTTACGTATGCACATGACGCCACCTACCTGTCGTGTTCGACTGGAGCGCATTCAAGTCGACAATATTCGACAAGGCGAATTTGCTGGCGTCATGTGCATAGGTAGGGGCGGAGGCGTAGCCTGAGGATTTGATCCACCACCGTCACCACCACAACTACCGCCGTCATTTGGTTTTTCGGTAGCCTCCTTCGGCGCACCTTGATCGATCCAAGCGATGATTGTGGCTTTCTGATTTGCAAGAATTTTTACAGGCGGCCTGGGCATATTTCCGCTTTTCAAATATTGCTTAATTAG
>JANYDD010000025.1 GCA_025359945.1 Bdellovibrio sp.
CAACCTCAAAAGTTAAAATCAAAGAAATCTGCGTAAAACAAGGAGACTCCGTCGACACCGGAGCCGTCCTGATCAAGTTCGATAAGATCTAGCGAGTCTTCAACGCAAATTATCTGTTTGATTTTTTAAGTTACGCTGTTATTTCAGAAATAAAAAAACGGCATGGGATGCGAATAAAAAATTCAAAAAAAGGGACTTGGGGAAGATCACCTCAAAGATAAGGAACGCTGTATAAGCACTGCTTTGAGAATTACTGCAGTTCTTGGAGATAATGCCTTTAAGTGAACTGCTGCTGAGGCCAACCCAAAGAATCAAACAACATGCGCTTGATTTCATAAAAACAAATGAGTTACTCAGAACCCAGTCTGGCCAAAGATATATTCACAGCAAATAGGATAAAATCTACTATTGATTTTGAATTACATCATTCAAATCATAAGGCATCATAAGGAGCCTCCAGATGTTAATTTTTCTTTTAGTTTCTAATTTATTTAGTAGCCCACATCCATGTTCAAAACGGGAGCGGGTTGATGTTCGGCCTCCGCCTGAAATACAAAATTTTGCCCCTGTCCTGACAAAAGATAAACTTAATGAATTGGAAGCGACCGTACTTTCCGCGAGAAGTAGCCACGGGGTTTCGCTTACCAAAGGACTGCCTGAAGCAATTCAAGCTCTTAAACTTTTACAAGACATTCGTGGAGCGGGTTTAAATATTCCATGGGAACATTTGGAAAATCAGCACCAGCCGATCCTCGAACCCGTGCTGCGAAAATCTTTACGGAAAGTGGAAAGTGATTTTTTAAACCCCTTTGGTGACCCCAAAAATTCGGTTTTTCAAAAAACGTTGAAAGAGTTTCGCGAACAGGAAATGCAAACAATTTCGTCAGAGTTTAAGCTGACGTTGAAGAAAAAAAAATTAACCGTTCGAACATTCAATCGTTTGCTTTTGCAAGCGAACATTTTGACTCACCTCTTTGGCGCAGTACCGAAATCTACCGACGAACTAACTTCTTCTATCAATAGTTACAAACTGATTGTCCAAAGATTTCAAGACCCTGATGACTTGAGCTCCGTACCGCTTTTTAGAGAAGGCAGTCAGCTTGTCAATTTTGGAATGCCTATGTTTTGGAAACGAAACTTTCTTATTTTTCCGGGCAATGATTGGGATCTGGGAGCCGCCGCAATAGCGCCATACACTGCCATGGGAGCAATACCTCTGGCACAAAAAAGTTCGGATTTGGGCGGTTCAGAACTTCAGAGTCCTCTGAGTGGGTTTGGGCATGAACTTTACCACTTGTATCGCAATCGGCTCGAGCTTGATTCAAAGCCCAAACTTTTTTCTAACTATTATCAAAGTTATTTAGATTGGTACCACGGAAAGCAATCTGCGGATGAGTTTGCTTTAAATACTTTCGCTATTCACATGTGGGCATTTGAGCTATGGCAAAGCTACCCACCTATGCACATGACGCCAGCAAATTCGCCTTGTCGAATATTGTCGACTTGAATGCGCTCCAGTCGAACACGACAGGTAGGTGGCGTCATGTGCATACGTAAGCAAAGCTATGACTCGCCTACACTCTATTTAGGTAGGGAGTTAAAGAACTTTGTAGGAGGGGCCCGAATTTTTGAAAGCTTCAAAAACGACCCCGAGTCATTTCTTGCAGAACTCCATCGCCGCTACGTTATACTCTCGGGCGGGCAACCCCTTACGCATGCAAAGAGAATTTAGAAAAAATCAAAGATCATATGCATAACAACTCCTGTTTCTAAAAGTTAAATTTCTGGAAGAGAAAGAATCGCACATCGGAGGACGCCTTACAGCAGATTCTTAAGATGGGATTTCCCTCGGTCTTGGAGCTCAAGCACCGAAGCCACGTCGGTCTCGACATTTTTCCAACTCTACCAGTTCGTAGCAAAATCGGATCGAATTTACAGTCTACGTGGTGGGCTTGGAACGCTCTCTGAAATTCTTGGAAATAAAATTTGCAAATCCAATCCTCTGACTAGGAATAGGGTTGCAATCTTTTCGGCGCTAGTGCAGATCTTTGTGCCAGAGGCTTCCATGTTTAAAAAATTCAGAAAGTTATTTTTTTTAGGATTTTTTTTGGCAGGGCTAAAAGTTTTTGCTGTAGCGGTTTTTTCAGCCAATGAAAAAGATTTCGAAGGGCTTCTACCTAGTTTCATGTTGGATTTCACAGGTATTCGACTTCCGGCCGGCTCTTCGTATTCTCTGAACGACTCAACGACAAATGAAAATGAATTTTTAGAACTGAGTACAAAGTTGCCAATTTACCCGATCTTTCCGATGTACAAAAAGGGATTTGCGTCCAGCCAGTTTATCGGCGTGAAAATCCCCGCCAAATATTTAAAGGAAGCGCCTGCTGAACGTGACAAAAACAAAGCTCTCTCCGAAAGTATTTTTGGTTTTCGACCCACAAGCGAAACTGTCCAAATGGCAATGAATTTGATTGAAAGAATCAGGCTGACGGATGGCCTTCGCTTAAAAGCTTACTATCATAAAGGCGAGATTTTAGGGGTTCGAAGCGATTATTCCGTTGCAGTTTATAATCGAACCACCATCGGGCTTAGCTTTGATTTTGGATTGGGGCCCAAAGTTATCAACTTCGGTAACGAAACCACATATGGGGCTCTTTTTGACTTCAATCGAATGACCAAATTAAACGCACCCACTGGAATCAATCTGGGAAAGAGTCTGAACGACCTAGTTGGAAATGCGGACTTGATGATCAACGGCGACAAGGCCGAGCAGCTTATCGAACGAACCGTGCAGTTTTCTCCCTACCTTCAGAACTATTTGATTGCGAACACAAAATCAAAACTGCTGGCCAAACTGGACCCTCGTACGAATGAATATGCATCAGAATTTAATGCAAACTTCGAACTGAAGACAGAAGAGGCCCCGGCACTTCATGTTAAAATTCCACGAGATGCTTTTTCAAAGGAGCTCAACAACAATTTCACAGCCCTCAAAAGTGGACTTAAACGCGAACTGGAATGGAAAAAAACGCTAGGGATCAGTGTGGCCGGCACATTAGTTTTAAAATCAGAAGAGGCCAACAGGTTCGTTCAAACCATTTGTGATTATTTGGCTCAATCCTATGAGATTCCGCGCGAAATTTGGCCACGATGTCGTGTCGCCGCTACGTGGTCTCCGAATGCGTATGCTTTTCCGGCAGGAGATATTTTTATCACCATGGGATTACTGGGAATGCTATCTGATTTAGACAGCGTGATTTTGGTATTGGGACATGAAATTGGCCACGTCGTGGGTCGCCATATTACTCGCAGTGTGCCCGCTGAAAATCTATATATCTATACTGCAAGTGCCTTGGGAATTGCGCTGAACGCTGGACTTACCGCTTTTTCTATTTCCGGCGGGTTAGGTTATTTGGGTCAGGTGAATTACCTTTCCTGGTTTCCGCAGTCGATCGTTGCTTCGATGGCAGGCGGAGAAATGGTCGGCAAAGCTTGGCAGATCGCGAACCTAGCTCCAATAGCTGGACTGATGGCACTCTCTCGAGCCATGGAGTGGGAGGCCGATCGTTTTGGGCACCAAGCCGCCCTCAGTGTTGGCGCAAAACAAGAAATTTTACCAAAGGGCTTCATCGAATTTAAGGATTTTCTAAAAGAGTATTTCAATGAGCCTCAGGGTCTTTTCGCGCGGCTGATGGCGAATCATCCTGACTGGCAATCTCGAACGGAATCTTTGGTGGAGAAATACACAGACTATTGGAAAAAAATGGAACCCTTTAATTCTGCCAACCGCCTGAATGATTCGTTCTTTTCGCGCTACCGGGCTATTCACGAGGAACTGAAACCCGGAGTGCATCGATGGGCCCAGGCAGTACGTGAAAAGCGTCTTCAAGGAAATAGCTGGCAAGAAGATCACCTTGCGATGAGCTTGCAGTCCCCGACCGGAAAATGCATCCTGACTGCGCTGGGTGGCGGATCTGGCTATCGAACAACAACCGAGAAATAATTTCTTTCGCTATTTTAAATCGCCCAACACAGCGTCGGAATCCAAATACCATCGATCCTGATCAGTATCCCAATCGTCCCAGGTTTTAATTTCCTCAAGCTGGGATAAATATTTTTTGCGGACAAAATACCTGGAACAAGAAATGCTTCTGCACGAGTCCCTAAAACGCGGCGGAAATTTTGGCGGCGACAAAGAACTAAAATCAGGAATGCCAGGAAAAATCATCGAAATCTTCGTCAAAGAGGGCGATGTCGTGGAAGCCAACAAGCCCTTGCTGATCATGGAAGCCATGAAAATGGAAAACGAAATGCGCTCAAACTCAAAAGTTAAAATCAAAGAAATCTGCGTAAAACAAGGAGACTCCGTCGACACCGGAGCCGTCCTGATCAAGTTCGATAAGATCTAGCGTGTAGTTCCACCAATTTGAGGTCCTGACTTTAAATCCGGGCCGTTAGATGATTTATTTCCGACGTCTATGCAAGACAATCCCTGGAGAGCCTGTCGTGCTGCCTTATCGCAAGCATCTCTTTGATCTACTGATTTGCCAAAACCGTTATCGGTGACTGTCGCTGTAGCTTTGGCAATTTTCTGAATAGTTGAAGTTAATGATTGAACGTCCAAGATTTCGAAATTAAAAGTGGCAGTGCACGTATAAGTCGTCCAAGAAGAAAGTTTGGGGTCAATAAGATACATTCTTACTGGCTTCTCGGGCTGAATCTCGAATTCAATGGTCCCCATCTCAGTTTTTCCCTTCGAAATTAGCTCAAATTCTTTCACGATATAAAGCTGCCGAATTTTGAATCCACTGTCTACGAGGGCAGGCAGGATCGAGTCTTTTAAAATCGAATTCTTCACATCAATTGCCCTAATCAGACGCTCGCAACCTTCCACCTTGCCCGAGTTGCCTAATCCAAACGAGTTCACTGAATAAAAAATAAATCCCGCCAGAAAAAGTTTACGAATAGCCACACTTACCTCCTCGATTGATATCGCCCGAAACCGCGTGGGAAGTTATTCCCCAACTTTTAACAGTCGAACGTATTAAGGAACCACCAGTTCAATTCGGAGGCCACCATTAAAGTCCGTTAAAGTTGAGTAGGGTTGGGTTGGGTCCAAATGGCAATTTGTTGTTCTGGGGGCCAAGTCCTTTTCGCCCGTCGAACTTTTAAACACCTAAGAGCGTGTTTAAGAAGTATCGCGCTACAGACTTAGGTCCTGCAGATCAACAAATTGCCATTTGGACCCAACCCAACCCTACTCAACTTTAACGGACTTTAATGGTGGCCTCCGAATTGAACTGGTGGTTCC